>CAZWUZ010000069.1:0-14011 GCA_964637655.1 uncultured bacterium
ATGTCGGATGAGTCGCAGGCCGGACTATTATCAGCGCGTAGCGGATTTCTGCCGGCAAAGGATATCGGAAACGGAACGGAACGCAGACAATCTGCCGGGTAAGCTGGATGAAGTTCTGAGTCTGCTCGACCTAATGAACAAGTTCGAGGTTGTACAGAATGCCGAGATTGTAGAAATGGCTGAAAAGTGGTGCGCGTTCGCAGAGGAGTCTGGCGACTGGTTTCGTGCGACATTCTATTGGGAGTTCCTGGACAAGATGACGCGTGCCGACACGAATTCCGACAAGGCTATGAGCGTCCGTAAGTGCATGGCAATCGCCTACGAAAAATGCGCCTTGTGGTGGGCAACCAACAATCCACCTGACTATCAGTCGGCGGCACATTGGATGCTCAAGACGAGGGAATTGCTGAGGTTGCTGAATGCGGACCAGGCCGAATTGAAGGGAGTCCATGATTTGCTGTGCGAATACCAGAAACAGGGCGCGAACGGCGGCTCGGCATGCGTGACTCGAATTGACATTACGGACACCATCAAGAGGGCCGAGTCCTTTGTTTCGGGCAAGGGCTTCTACGAGGCGTTATTTGCGATAAGCCGCATGATAGCGCCCATGAACAAGACAGCGATGCGCGAACGGGCGCGTACCTTTTTTAGGAACTCACCACCCATGATGGTGATGTCAACCCGCCAAATGATAGGGAAGAACGGTAAGGTAATCGCGACCGGAAGAGGATTGTCTGGAGACGGAGTCAGCAGCGATGACGTATTAGATGACGAGGCCATCAGATTGACCGGGCAACAGCGAGACCTCGTGGCCAGGGCATGTCTTTCTCCGGCGTTCCGCTGCTTGGTAAGCGAGCATATGTTCAGACCGGGGGATTTGCTCCCTCTGTTGACCCATTCCCCGTTCGTACCGCCGGGTCGGGAGGAAATATTCGCCAGGGGGTTATACTACGGGTTGAACGGCGATTTGATGCTGGCCGCCCACCTGCTGGTGCCTCAGGTGGAGAATTCCATTCGTATAATCCTGAGCAATGCCGGTGCTGTGGATACAACAGTAAAGCCGGCGGATAAAGAAGTGGAGCAGTATAAGATGCTCGGGGCATTGTTCAGGGAACCGAAAGCCATCGAGGTGTTTGGCGAAGATTTAGTGTTTGATTTGATGTCGCTGCTCAGCGAGCAATATGGCTCGAACCTGCGGAACGACATCGCCCATGGCTTGCTGGATGCTCCGCAGTTTCACTCGACAACGGTTCAGTATTTCGTATGGTTGACGCTGCACCTTTGTCTTAGTCCGGTTATTGAGATAAATCGACAGCGGGCCGCGCGAGCCGCAGAAAGTGCTGCTGCAGCTATGCCTGATGTTTCGGGCGAATCGTCTCTTTCAGGGATGACAAGCGGAAAGGAATAACCAATGGAGATAATCTTTGCGGATAAGTACTATGATACTGCTGAGTGGGTAGCTGGTAAGTATAAACAAGAACTCGCTACCGCATTGGCTGAGATTGATGCTGGGGTATCGGCGGCCGACACTGATATGGGGCACGGAGCGGATTTCCCTGCAGTAATAGTAGAAATATTTAAGAGCGTGGATATCGCGTCGATAGCGACGGCGGGCGGATTAGGAATGCTTGCCTTGGGTGGAGATAAACTGAACAAGAGCATTGAAGGGTGGCTGGAAATCGGAAAGAAACTCATGAAGGTGTTCCGTAAAATAGTTCCGGCCCGAATAGATGAAAGTGCCGCGGAATTGATTGCCCTTAAAGACGTATTTTCTCCAGCTCGTGAAGTTGCCGCAACCAAAATCGTCGGTATCACAATCCAGGTGATTGAGTTTTCACCTGTTAACCAGGGAAAGGGAAAATTGGGAAGGCGCCCAGACGCCCTGTATATTGTCGCGGTGAAACTACAGGACCGGGTATTCTTGTATGGCATTAGGTCAAATTCGACCATTGATATCAAGCAGGAATACAGTACCGACTGGAGTAGATTTCACGAACAGCCAATTGACTGGGCAATTCGGATGCCCCAAAGCAATGGCAAGTGAGGTGTGATATGAAAACAATAAGGGTTGAGCCCAATGAATTACAAACAACAGGACGTTGAGACGCCTTATGGAACGATTACCTCCAAAGTCCTCAACTGTCCGGGCATTGTTCGCTAAGTCGGGCAACGAATGTTCGTTCCCCGGCTGTGGGCAAGCCCTCGTCGATGACCGAAATCTCCTGGTTGGTGAGGTATGCCATATCAACGCCGTAAAAAACACCGAGGCCCGTTACGATGCGACGAAGACCGAAGAGGAGCTTCGCGACTACGATAACCTGATTCTGCTGTGCCATGCGCACCATGTCCGAGTCGATTCATTGGCTGACGAGTATCCAGCTCCTGTACTCCGGACCATGCGCGAGAATCACGAACGGACCGTCGAACATAAGGTTTACACGGTGTCTGACGATATCGTCAACGATGCCCTGTTTCAACTCTTAAAGTTGGAATGGGAACCATACTTCGAGCCAACCATAGAATACCTGATTGCAGATATCATGGAGGGTCGCGGCGGACAGCAGGGTATGAACCGCCTAGCCGGCCAGGTCGGGGTCCTTCTCGATGCGACTCTTTACATTCTTACGCTTCGTGCGCTAGCGAGCGCTGCACTCCAGGAGCGACACCGGCTTCTTAGAGAACACCAAGAGTGGCAGGAGCATCGGCATCGTGAGGCACATAAGGCCAGCCTTGAAATGGCAGGTGGTACAATGGCACCACTGCTCTACGGCGGGACCTACAATGATATTACCGAGCAGAGAATTGAGTACCTTCGCAATACCTACTCCCTGAAAGCGGAGCATCATTAATCATGAAATGCGTGCCAATAGACGCAGCGGGTTGGAATCAGGGGGGAGCTGGGACACGGGTGCGCCTGCAATCGTGCGTTATACGCGCTCGTAGGCGGCACATTTTCAGGCAGCGAACGCCAAAATCTCGCAAGTCGGCAGGGAGAGCCACTACTATATAGTGTAAGCACGCCCGCCCCGAACGTTCCGCACACGCTCGCCGGCCCGACAACCCGCGCCGTCGGCCAGGTCGGGCGGCCGCGGCCCGGTGGGTTAGCTGGCGGGAGAGCGGCGCGGGCGGTGGTGGCTGTACATGTTCGCATTCCGATGGGACTATCCAGCCCAACCGAATAGACAGATTCGGACTAATCAACGTCACTGGTCTCGTCGAGATTATTCAAGTTGGCAATGGTGGCGTAATTGCGCTGAACAACCAGCACTGGCAATACGACAACATCGTAGATGTCCTCTTCCTGAGAGTAAGTGTGCGGACGGTACTCTGCATACTCCTTCTGGGTGCTGTCCTTGATGAGCCAGAACCCTGACTTTTGGTTCGCGACGACGACCCCGATATTCACGGTCACCCCGCCGCGACTGTTGTTCGCAGGCTCGACCACGACGGCTACGCAGGTGTTCCATTCCCACTTTGTGCTCACGAAAAGGGTATCGCCCTTCAATATCCCCCTGCCGTGATTGTCGGTTCTTGCCTTGGTCGCAACACAGGCGCAGTTGCGCGGAATCTGGTCGGAGGTTATTCCGACATCCATGACCTTTCTTGCCTGGCGTCTACCTTTTGGCGACGAAGCGTTGTCGCCAGATTTCTGCGCCTCCCCCTTGGGCCTTCGCGTGCCCTGCGGAAACTCAATCAACGGAATCAAGTTGTCCTCAATCCTCTTGACAGGGGCTGGCGCCGGAACATCGTTGCTCAACCCCAGCAGCACAGACACGGGAACCTGGAAGGTCTTAGCGATGAGGTAGATTGCGTCAATGGATGGCATGTAGCTTCTCTGCAGCCAGCGCGATATGTTGGCAGGCGTGACCCCAATCGCACGTGCGAACTCAGAGTTATTTCCGTGGTATCTCTCGTCGATGATTGACTTGATTTTTGACGATACTGCCTTCTGGAAATCGGTGTTCTTCATTTTGGCCTCCGCAAGCCTATAGTAACATAGGTTCGGATGTAATGCAAGCGCGAACAGTGGCGCACTTGGTAGGACTTGACAAGCGCTGGATTTTGTGATATAATGCTCTCAAAGGCGGAAGAAAGGGCCGCCGAATTTTTTACCGTGAAGATTGCAAAAACTAAAAAATGCGCGATAGTGCGCATGTATTAAGAGTGGGCGGGCAGGACACGACGGACGGGCAGGCAGGTAGTGCTCGCCTGACACCCCGCCTAGGTAAAAGCAGGACCGGCGTCAGTACGGCGCGTTGACGCCGAGTCGGATAAAGCGATGGTTGGCAAGAAGGCGTGCCAATGAAAGGAAGGCGATATGAGAGCGACGGCAGGGTTGGCTTGGTTGGTTGACGACACTCGGTTCGGCCAGAGGGACGCGGCCAACAATGGCCCCGGCGGTGCGGCAGACCGTGTTAATCCGCCTTTCCCCATTGGCGACCGGTATCGGGCCAGAGAACTCGCCGAAGCCGCGGAGTTCTTCATTGCTCGGCGTGACACGAACCTTTTTCCGCCTGGAGATGAGGGTGATGGCGAACCGTGGTGGCTGGGCGACATGGCGCGCGAAAGGCAGGTGTGCTGCGAAGGCATCGACACCTTCTCACGCCATTTTATCGAGCACTGCCGGACTTACAGGCACGTGGCCGCGTTGTGTGGCGTGGATGCGCGCGAGCTGAGGGAATACGTGAGACGGCTTGACCGCCGCCGGGAGACCAATCGCCCGTGCTATGTGAAGGAAATGTAGTCGTGGTATCGCGCTTGTGGTCGGGACCTGCCGGCGGCAGGACGAGGAAGGGGGTGGTTTAAAGGTTGCAGGGCTAACAACTGACCGGGAAGAGTTTCCTCTGCGTATGCAGAGATGAACCAGAAAAAGGCTGACCCGGAGCCTGAACAAAATTTCCTCTGCGTATGCAGAGATGAACCAGAATAAGGCTGCTCCGGAGCCTGAGTAAAAATTTCCTCCGCGTATGCAGAGACGAGGCCGGGAAAGGGGGAGGGTTCCAGGCAGGACACGACGGACGGGTTTGCTGGAGACACACGCCGAACAAGCCCGCCCAGATGAGCAGGACCGGCAGGCAGTACGGCGTCGTTGACGTCGGCCGAGTAACTGATGGTCAGTGCAGATAAATAAACCGGCTTGCATGGCGGCAGGACGAAGGGGGGTGAAAACAATGACGCTGCTCAAAATGGTGGAGTTGCACGGATACGACGCGCGGCAGGATGTGGGGCGTGTCCCTGAAACTCCCGACGTGAAAACGGTCGTAGGCATGGTGCCGGTGCCGCCCGCTAACCTTGATTGCTGGGACTACGCGGACGGTGGCAGGAATGTGATGCGTTATTCCGGGGTGCACTCTGGTCTTGGCAGGACCGAGGACGGGAAGTGGTATATCTGCAACTTCGGCAAATCCGACGAAGGCAAAACGTATTTTGCCGCTCTGGTTACCGAAGAACACGCGAAGGAGCGTGTGTTGCAGTGCGTACCGCAGGACTATGAGAAGTTCTTCGGCGAACCCGCGCCGGAACTGCAGGTGCGGAAGCCGTAGAACAAAGCTCTCCCGAGGAGGGCGAGGATGAGTACGGTTGAACGGCCGCCGGCGCCACTGAACGGCCGGCGGCCTTTTACAAAAAGCCCGTTTATAGCGGGCGGGAAAGGAGGATGGTGGTGGAAGACAGCAAGCAGTTAACCTTCGAGGGATTCGAGGAGACCGAGGCAGCACCTGCACGGCGAATCACGCGTCGGGCTGCGGCGCGTCGGCTGAAACCCGAACGCGTCGTTATCGCCAGTCAGGCCGTAGATGTCGCAGGTCTGTACCGGGATATCGAGGCGGCCGCCGACAAGGCAGCCGCGGACAGGTACGGAGTCCATGGCGTCTGCCTCGGCGTGCAGATGGTCTTTCCGGGATGGGAGTGGGTCGTTGACGGGTATGAGGTCCACATCGGCCACCGTGAAGACCCGACTCGCAGCGAGACGATTATCGTGGCCGTGAACACCGCTCCGGGGAATGGCAAGTCCCGGCGGAACAGGCAGGAACGGCTGGCGGCGTAGAGATAATGCTGCGCGCAGAGGAGCATACCTATGGGGAGCGACAAAAAGCCGCCGGCATAGAACGGCCGGCGGCTTTTCTGGAACGCTGCCTGCGTATGGCGGGCAGGAACAACAGGGCGGGAGGCAGCCCATGAGGTGCGATGAGAAGACGTCAATGAGCGCACGGTGCAAGTCGGTGGCGAAGGAGAATACCCCGTCTGGTGTAACGGTGGTAGTCCATAATCCGCTGGAGTCCGTCGTGTGCTTTGACGAGAACAAAATTGTCGTGCCGAAGCCCAAAACGAATGTGGCATTGTACATATATCTGTTTGCCTGTTATGCGTACAAATTCTGGGGGTCATTTGTCGGGAGGCCGCGGTACGATTTTAAGATGGCCGCGCACAGGTGGATATGCGTGGTTATGGCCGAAGCCGGCATCGAAGTGTCCCGGAAGAGCATCGAACATGCCAGACGGAAAGTCGGCTACCTGGTTAGACAAGCGCGGCAGCTGGGGCTGACTGTTGACCCGGCGACAGCATCGTTCGTACGGCGTCCATCCAATGCTCTTGCCAGATGGTCGGCGCGACGGACGGAAATGTTTGCGCATTCCCGGAAGGTCAGTATTGGTGCGTCAACTTCCTACTATAACGCATGGACCTAGTCGTCGCGCGCAAGCGCAGAAAGGAGAAACGGGTGAATTTCTACAGCGTAAACGACTTAACGGTGGAAGCGGCGGACATGCGCGCCGCCGCGCGAATCGCCGCTGCCCGGATTGCCGCGGCAAAGTACGGCCAGGCGGGAGTGGTCAGCCGCGTGCATCCGCCGGTAGCAGACTGCAAGGACGGCAAGGCGACGTTCCACGCATTCGTCGGCCGTGCGGTGGACGGTGTGGCCGGCGTGACTATCGGCGAGGAGGTAGCCATCGATGTCTGCACCTGCCAGTAACACCGGCCGGCACCACGCCATCCCGCCCGTCACGGCGAGATGCCGTCATGCACGACCGACGTGTTCACCGGCAGGTCAATCGGCCCGGCGGCCAGAAAAAGTATGGCCATAGCGCACGCTTTGTGCGGCATATCAGTAGGGGGAGAGTGTAGACCATGGTGACCGCCCCGTCACTGACCCCCGGCGCGCTGACCGGCGAGCCGAACTGCCTGGCGGTGCGCGGCGACCGGGCGGCGGACCATCCCGCGACTGGGGCGATTGCGGGCATGGCGGCCGTGCCGCGGGCGGGCGCTGACGGCGTGCGTGACACTGTGCCTGGTTCCTTGCCGGGCGTGGTGGGCGGGGATAATTGCACGGACAGCCATGCTGGGGGCGCGGGAGCGCGTGTGAGAAATTGTAATATCTTCTCGCTGGAGGGCAGGAAAAATATTATTTCTGGTGGTATAATACAGGGGAGGCTGAAATGAAATCAGAAACACCGACGGGGACGAGTCCTCACGACGCGCCGTCGCGCATGACCATGGTCGGCATAATCGACGGTGTGGGCGCGCGTGCGGCGACACCTGCTGATTGGCCGCGCTCATCGATGATTTGGCCGACTGGCAGGGAAGAGGCGAGGCCTGCGGCACAGGCTACACCCGCGCCTCCCATGCCCGCTGAGGGAGTGCTCTACACTTTGGCCGAGGCATGTGAACGCCACAGGGTCTCTTACTCCACAGTTACTCAGGCAATGATAGCGGATAAACGGCTTTATAGTTACGGGGTGCAGGTCGGAGCCGGCACTGAGCGCCGGACACGGCTTTACACCGATGCGGATTTCATTGCCATGTTGCGGGCTCGGCAGACGTTAAGGGTGCATAAGCCGCGGAAAATTAGCGGCGCGCGCGTTCGCAAAGATGTGCCGTTGAGTCTCGTGAGCATGGGGGAGAACGATGACTGCGCGTACTGCGGCTTCATTGATTGTCCTTCCTTCGCGCTGGCGGGCTGCTGATGCTCAGGCACTGGCATCTCGGGTTGACTCGATACTGGCAACTGTTCCCGCAGCGTTGTTGGCCAAGGCGCGCGAATCGCTCGTTAAACATTTGTGCGGTGAGAACCTGCCTGAACATGTGCGCTTCCAAAGTGGTCGATATCGCTGGCGCGCCGAGGTCGTTGGCATGGATGGAAGGCGTCAGCGCGTCAATCGGGTGTTGGGTAGGGATTGGGATGGTGCCACTCAGGAACAATATCGTCATTATGAGGCGATACTCGCGACGGCGAAGCGAACAGGCGACTACCGCCCACTGTTTGCGGCGCTAGAATCGCGCAAGCAAGCGGAGCAGGAGGAAAACGTTGCCCGCGAGAATGAGCGGCGTCATGCAGCGACGCTGTCGGAACTGTGGGCTGCTGTGGGCTATAAGTTCAAAACACGTGGTGGTGCATCCTATGAGACCGTCCCGACGATATGGGGTGGCCTGACCGTTGGCGAACTGGCACCGCAAGCTATTGACGACGGTATCCGCAAAATGGAAACGGGAGATTTTACGCGACCCGTTCGCGGCGGAGCAGTGCGTAAGGCCTTGCCGCTTTCACTGAGCACGATATTTAGGTATTTGGGTGCATTCCGCAGGGCGTTGGCTGTATTGCGTCATGCCGACCCGAACATTCCTGACATATTCGCGCAGCGTGCGGCACAGTTGCCCCCCGGTAAGACAATCATCGACCTTATCTATCCCGACCGTGCGGATGCCACTACCATTACGCAGCGTCGCAAGCCGTCCGTCTATTTGGACTGGGAAAACGAACGTTTGCCGTTCATCGCGCGTGTGTTGTCTTCAGGGTTGCCCTACGCCGATGACCTTGCGGCGCTGCTGCTGACGATATCGCTGACTGCTGCCCGCCCTGGTTCTCTGGCAAGACTAACTTGGGAAGCGACGCCGGGAGGCAATTACATACAGGGAAATACGATTGTTTTGTACCAGACAAAGGTCACGCGACGTCGGCGGTCGGCAGCAGCGGAAGTGTTCGAAGTGAACGGACAATTGCGAAAGATATTAGCCGCACAGTACAAGCGCACGGGCGGTAAAGGATGTGTTTTCCCGGAGCTGCCTGCCAATGCCAGCGACGCTATTGACCGGCTTGCTGACCGTTGGGGTCTGACCAGATTGCGGGCGTACTTGTTCAAGCATTCAGCGCTGACCGACCTGGCACTTGTCACTGGAGGCACTCCGGCTCAGCTGGCCGCTGAGGTACACATACAGGCGCAGACGCTCGATAAGCATTATGTGCTTGCGCGAGGGGTCACAGCAAGGCATTTTCGCCCGGGCAAACCCGGTGACACGATATTGTCGCGGCTGTGGTATAGCGGACTGGCGATTGATTCCGCACGCGGCATCATCAGGGTGTCGGCCGAAATCGGCGGAATCAAGTGATAAAAACAGAGGGGACCAAAAAAGGACCAATCGTCCGAGCACAAAACCATGATTCGCTGCAACAGCGACGAGAAACAATACGTGTTGTGCGCGAAAAGATACCCTCCGGAGCAAGAGGTCGTGGGTTCGAATCCCGCCGGGCGTACCACTTATCATAACGACCCGCCAGAAAATCTATGGCGGGTTTTTCTTTATCCCTTGAAATCGTAGCGGATTGCGCGCCCTCCAGTTGAACTGCGGGCACCTCACGTACTCATTGAGACAATAACCTGAGGTGACTGTACCATCCCCTCCTGAGGGTAAATTTGGTTGCAAAAGGCCCCCTAACTGGCCCCTGAAATAGTCACATTTTTTCCGAGCAGTGGTACATACTTATCTTGTGCGTGACCGGACGATCTTACGGGATAGTAGCCGATTCCCTGCTGAACAGGCAAGGTTTGCAGTGCATATTTAGAATCGTCAACTCCAAAATGGGGCGCAATATGGAATTGATTGGCCGGTAGTATACTACTGGCGAAGGAAGGTATTGTCCTGATCGCGGGAAAGACCGCCTGCTGCGTGATGGTCTCCTGTGCCTGACGGTGGGAGTGATTTCCTTGCCGGATTGCAACCATCACGACTACCGGCTTGAGTTCAGAATTGGCGATATCAGCGTCATTTCCCCGTGCTACAACACGCCGCCGCCCATGATGAGGTGGAGGAGGCCGAGCATGATGGCGCGGCCGCGGCGTCGACCGTGGGCGATGATGCAAGTCTTTGGCAGACCATACGTATATCTTCTTGTATGAAAACATGATGCATAGTTGATAGAGGTCTCTTTGCCAATAAGTTGTCAATGTGAAAATTGCGTGCCCCTTATTTTAGAAAAGTAATACCAACAAAATATTGACATACTTATATTCTTGTGGTATGATATTGTCGGATTGGGAGAATGTCATGGAAAAAGCAGTGGTCACTACGAAGGGACAGATTGTAGTTCCCGTGAAGCTGCGCCGGAGGTTTGGCATCAAACAGGGCACGGTGGTTGGTTTCATAGAACAAGGCAACGCGCTAATGATCAAGCCGCTGGATAGGGACTATTTCACGCAAATGTCCGGCATCGCGGAAACCAAGGGGAAAATGCTGCGGTCGCTGCTCGAAGACAAAAAAACGGAGCGCAAACGGTGAAACCGGTCGTGCTTGATAGTTACGCGGTCATATGCTACCTGGAGCAGGAAGAAGGGGCAGCGGAGATAGCCGAATTATTTTCACAATGCGTAGCGCATAACCAACCGGCATTTTTCTGTGTGGTGAACTGGGGCGAAGTTCTGTATCACGCGCATCGGGTTGGTGGCGAAGTGACCGCGCAGCGCATCGAAAACGCGATGCGCTCGCTGCCGCTTGAACCGGTCGATGTCGACCAGGAACTTACCCGCATAGCGGCCAGAATGAAGGCGCACAATAAAATGTCGTATGCTGATTGTTTTGCCGCTGCGCTGGCGATCAAAAAGCGCGCGGGATTGTACACCGGTGACCCGGAATTCGTGCAAGTTGAAAAAGAAGTGCACCTCAAATGGATCGGCAAGAAACATGGTAAATAACGTGAGCATCACACGATGGTGAAAATGACAGCGCATGATGGTGCGGACCGCGGGCGATGATGCATAACCAGCCCGCATGTTCTGTGGCGTGGTGGTGCCCCGGTACTTAGCGTGCACAGTATACTCGGAAAAAGTCATGACTTTTCCCGGTATAGGCGTCAGCAAGATTTACCAGAACGGTGCTGAAAACATCCTAACGGTTACCGCGCGTCGCTGGCTTGCTTCCCTGCCTTAGCCGGGGTGCTCACAAAGCGCTCGATGAACTGGCCAGCGTGTCGCCCGGGCCAATATTACAGCACGCCGCCGCCCATGATGAGGCGGAGAAGGCCGAGCATGATGGCGACACCGCAGGCAATCAGGCCGATGATGGAGCCGGTCTTGCTCCCTTCCTTCGTCGTGGCGAGGGCGACGCCGCTGACGATGATGCCGACGGCGGCAAACGGGATGTTGAGCCAGTTGTAGGCGCCCAGGCAAGGGATGAAGCCGACGAACATCCCGATCATGGCGAGAATCCCGAACACTAAACTGAAGATCTGCATGGTGTCCCTCCGGGGAGCGTGATGGCGCGGACGCGGCGCCGGCCGCGGGCGATGATGAGCAGCCAGCCGGCCGCAACGAGCGGCAGGGCGGCAGGATGGGCGGCCTGCGCGGCAGCGAGGTCGCCGCGGGCCAGCGCACAGACAGCGGTGGTCATGCCGCAGAGGATGCAGGAACCGCCGGCACGTTGCGCGGGGCACGGAGCGACGGCGGTAAGCAGCAATTCCGGCCCGGCAAGGCGCGCGGCAAGCGGCAGGCCGGCCGCCATGCCGGCGAGGATACCGGCAACGACGAGCAGGGCGGCGCGCAGGTCGCGGTGGAAACCGTTCGCTTCCATGAGACGAGCATAGCAGCATGGCCCCGACGCGTCAATGCGCAACCCTGACCCTCACCCGGCGCTGCGCGCCGCCCTCTCCCAGAGGGCGAGGGGAAAGACGGGCAGAAACAGCAGAACCCTCACCCGGCGCTGCGCGCCGCCCTCTCCCCGAGGGCGAGGGGAACAGGCATGTCGTCACCCTGGGCATGAAGCAGCAGCACACGGATGACGGCTGGATTCCCGATAGCACACCTCGGGAATAACCAATATTATCCGGAGCACAATTTGGAAATGACGGGCAGGAGCAACCACGCGGGCGATAGACCTTGACAGAACGTTTGTCAATTGGTAAAATAGCCAACAGTCAAGGGTGGAGGACGGTGATGGCGCTGAATCAGGCGGCGGCGGAACTGCAGAGTGCGGTATTCAAGGCGCTGGCGCACCCGGTGCGGCTGCGGCTGCTCGACGCGCTGCGCGGGCGCGACCTTGCCTTCAGCGCACTGCTGGTGAAGTTCGACCTCGACAAGTCGACTGTCTCCAAGCACCTGCTGGTGCTGGTCAACGCGGGGCTGGTGTCGACGCGGCGGGCGGGGCGGGAAACCATCTACCATCTCGAAGCGTGCTGCATCGACGAGTTTTCGCGCTGCGTGACGGCGGTGGTGCGGCAGCGGGTGCGGAAACAGGCCTGCTGCCTGGGACGGCGGTAAGCAACCACAGTCGCCGGCAGGCGGAAAAATGGATTCCCGACAGCACAATTCGGGAATGACGGCGTACTACGATACTGAATACTGACGCGACAGAGGTGAACGGTTGGACTGGAAAACAGAACTGAAACTGCTCGGCTGGATCGCCATCGCCTTCATCGTATTGTACTGGCTGCCGGTGGGCAACGCCCGTTTTGACGGCGCGGTGATGGAAGCGCTGCACCTGGTCAAGTGGTATGCGCACGAGCATGTGCTGCTCTGCCTGGTTCCCGCGTTCTTCATTGCCGGCGGCATTTCGGTCTTTATCAGTCAGGCGTCGGTGATGCGCTACCTCGGTGCCAACGCGCCCAAACCGCTCGCCTACGGCGTGGCGTCGGTGTCGGGCACGGTGCTGGCTGTCTGTTCCTGCACGGTGCTGCCGCTCTTCACGGGAATCTGGCGCATGGGGGCCGGTCTCGGCCCGGCATCGGCGTTTCTCTATTCCGGCCCGGCGATCAATATTCTCGCCATCATCCTGACCGCGCGCATTCTCGGCTTTGAACTCGGTGCGGCGCGCGCTATCGGGGCAATCGCGTTCAGTATCCTGGTCGGACTGGGGATGCACCTCGTGTTCCGGCGTGAAGAGCAGCAGAAGGCGGCGCTGCAGGCGCACATGCCGGAAGCGGACGTGAAGCGCCCGCTGTGGCAGACGGTGATCTTCTTTGCGTTGATGATCGCGGTGCTCGTGCTTGCCAACTGGGCGAAGGACGAATCGGTGGCCTGGTGGTTTGCCATCTGGCAGTGGAAGTGGCAACTTACGGGACTGTGTGCTGCGCTGCTCGGTGCGGTACTGACGGCATGGTACGGCCTGCAGCCGCTGCGCGTGGTGGCGGCGGGCATCGTGGTCATCGTGCTGGCGCTGCTGTTCCCGGAGGAGCCATTGGTGGCATTCACGGCAGGGAGCGGGCTGCTGGCGCTGCTGGCCGGCACGGGCAACGACGAGACGAAGCAGTGGCTGGGTTCGACCTGGACCTTCGCCAGGCAGATTCTGCCGCTGCTGCTGGGCGGGGTGCTGGTGGCGGGACTGCTGCTCGGGCGGCCCGGACATGAGGGACTGATCCCGTCGGCATGGGTGACGGGGGCGCTGGGCGGCAACTCGCTGAGCGCCAACCTGTTTGCCTCGATCGCGGGCGCGCTGATGTACTTCGCCACGCTGACGGAAATTCCCATCATGCAGGGGCTGCTCGGGAGCGGGATGGGGCAGGGGCCGGCGCTGACGCTGCTGCTGGCGGGCCCGGCACTGTCGCTGCCGAGCATGCTGGTGCTGCGCTCGGTGATGGGGTGGAAGAAAATGCTGGTCTTCGTGATGCTGATTGTCATCTTCTCGACGATGGCGGGGATGATCTACGGCACGTACGCCGGTTAGGAAAGGAACGGAGCGATGAAAATTCAGATTCTGGGAACGGGGTGTCCGAAGTGCAGGCAACTCACCGCCAATGCGGAGCAGGCGGTGA
>CAZWUZ010000070.1:0-13996 GCA_964637655.1 uncultured bacterium
GGCGAGCAGCAGCGGGAACGCCGCGCCGGAGAACAGCAGGCCGCCCCCGCCGGGGCGGCCCCGCGCCGGCCGGGGGCCCTCCCGCGGCCGGGGCGCCCCCCGGGCGGCCGGGGCGTCCCGCCCCGCCCCCACGACCGCGGCGGCGAGATCGCCCGCGACGAGCAGGAGGGCCTGCGGCGCGGCGAGCACCCCGGTGACGACGGCGGCAGCGGCAATGCCCGTGGTGCAGGCCGGCTGGGCGATGAGCAGGCCGAGCGCCGCACCCAGCAACAGGCAGAGGAGCAGGCCGGTTCCCGGGAGCACCGCGACGGCGGACACTGCCGTACCCGCCAGCGGGACGAACCCGTTGCGCAGCACCGCCATCCCCCCGACAATGAGCCCGAGGCCGAGCAGCAGGCCGGAAACAGAGCGCCAGCGGCGCGGGGCCACGACATTGAGCAGCACCCCGACTCCGAGCGCCGCCATCGCGCCGCGGTCGTCGAGCGGAACCAGCGCGGGCAGCGCCGGCAGCAGCGTGCCGGCCGCGATGCCGGCGAGCAGCGGCAGCGGGCGGCGCAGGCGCAGCAGGCCCGCTTCCGCCAGCGCCAGCGAGGCGGTCCAGGCCGCAGCCGGCGCACCGCGCACCGCGCCAGTGCAGAGACCGCCGAGCAGCGACAGCACCGCATTGCCGGCGCATTGCGGGAGCAGGGCGCGCAGCGCTGTCCCGCAGAGCAGCCCGAGTGTTTCGCGCAGGATGAGCAGACCGAGGAGCAGCAGCCCCGCGCCGGCGAGCAGCGCCGCCGCCGCCAGCACCAGTTCCGGTCCGGGCATAACGTTCATTGACCGCCTCCATCGAGATAGGCAGGCAGGAGCAGTCCGGCCGCACGGTAGTACTCGGTGACCGCACAGGCGAGCTCATACTGCGCCTGCAGGGCGGCAGCATAGGCCTCGTCGAAATGCTGGCTGTGCTGCAAAAACTGGACGGTGGTCAGCCGCCCGAGCCGGTAGGCGCCCCACGCGGCGCGCAACTGCCCCGCGGCATCGGTGAGCGCCGTCTCGCGCAATTCGCGGCAGGCGAGCCCGGTGCGCAGGGCGCGCACTGCCTGGCGCACTTCGCGCGCGATGCGGTTTTCCAGCGTTGCCAGCTGCAGCCGCTGTTCCTCGCGTGCCAGCGCCGCGAGCACAGCGCGCGCCTCGTCGGGCGACGCGCCGATGGGGATGCTGAACGTCGCCCCGATTTCCCATGGATGGAGCGGCACCGTCTGCTCGTTCGCCCCGCGCAACGAGATGGCCGAGGTGGACAGTGAAACGGCAAGTCCCTGATCGCTGGTGAAACGCCCGTAGCCGTAGGTGCCGTAGGCGTCAAGCTGCGGCAGCGTGGCGTTTTGCGCGAGGCGCTCCTGCAGCAGCGCCCGGGCATAGGCCTGCTGCGCTTCGGGCACCTCGGCGCGGTTGCGTAAAGCCGCGGCCAGCGCCGCAGTGTCTTCGGCCGGCACCGGCACCGCATAGTCGAGGCCGGCGGTCTGCAACACGAGATCGCCGCTGCGCAGCCGCGCCGGGGCGAATTCGCCGTAGACCAGCGCGGTCAGTCCGTCAGCAGCCGCCCGCCGCCGTTCGAGCAGGCGCAGCAGGTCCGCTTCGCGCGCCGCGCGGTTTTCGCGGGCGGAAAGCACGTCGATTTCCGGTGCCTCACCGGCGGCCTGGGCGCCCAGCCGCTCCGCGAGAATGAGCCGCGCCCGCGCCAGCGAGCGGCGCGCAAGCTGTTCCTCGATTTCGCAGCGCGCCAGCAGCCAGTACTGCCGTTCGATTTCCGCCAGCAGTTCGCCGCGCAGCCGCGCCAGCCGTGCCAGCGCCTCCTGCTCCGAGAGCCGGGCGAGATCGAGTTCGCCTTCGGCATTTTCGCGCCACGCGCCGCGCAGCAGCGGTTTGACGATGGTGAGCGACAACTCGGTGTGCCGTTCGGGGTCGAAGAGCGGCATCAAACTGTCGTGGCGCAGGTTGCTGATCCGGGTCTCGCGTCCGGTCGCCTCGACAGTGACCTGGCTGTTGTCGGGGAGCCGCTGCGTCAGCGCCGCACGCCCCGTGCTGACGGTCGCGGTTTGCGGCTCGATGAAGAAGGCGGCAACGTCGCGTTCGACACGGCGCCGGGCGGATACTTCCAGTACGGGATTGAACAGCGCCTGCTGCTCCAGCTGCTGCGCCTGACGCTGCAGCGGTTCGAGTTCCGCCACCCGCAGCGATACCGCATGCGCCAGCGCGATGGTCGCCAGTTCCCCGAGACGCAGGGGGGGCGTGAGCGGCGGCGCCGCGTAAGCGGTATCGGGCGCGGCGAAGACCGCCGCCAGTTCCGGGAGCACAACGGGCAGCGCGGGTTCGGGAAGCGTCACGGCGACGACTGGCGCCGGAACGACCGCGGGCACGGGCACCGTTTCTGCCGCCGGTGTGATATGCGGGGGAACGTCCGACACCGCACCCGTTGGCGCTTCGTGACGGACCGCAGTCCGCCCCCAGCAGCCGCTGAAACACAACGCTATAAGGACACACAGGGATATGCGCACGACGTCTCCCTCCCGAAACGCATCGTAACTTATCGGACCGCTGCTGTAAAGTGCGGGCGAAGGGTGTGCAATTGCTGATGCCGCTGGAACTGCGCGTTTGCCGCTGCCAGCAGGCGCATATGGCGTGACGCGGTAGCCGTCACGTGGAACTGCAACCGGCCACCGGTGAACGCATAGTCGTCAGCATGCGCCGCCAGGTGCGCGTAGACATCGTCAGCGGCAGCGAGAGCGGCCAGCAGCGCCGCGCCCGCCGCCTGCGCCTGCGTGTCGGCAGCGGCATGGGTACGCTGCAGGTCGGCACACAATCCGTCACGCACCGCCGCCGGGCCGTCTGCGCGCTGCAGCGCGGTCAAGGCCTCCTGCAGCGGTGCATGGTGATGGCGTGCCTCGAGCAGCGCCCGTACTTCCGCCAGGTCGCGGCGCATGGTGCGGATGGCGGCGGTTGAAGCGAAGGTCGGCAGCGCGAAGAGCCTGCCGCCGATGCGGTCAGCTGCCAGCAGACGGTCAACTGCCGCCTGCGCGTCACGCTGCTGTGCCAGCACACCGGCGAGTGCGGTGACGAACCCGGTATACGGGCCGTAGCGGGCCGGGGTGAGTGTTGCCGTATCCGGCACCACGACCGGGAGAAAAGATATTCCGTGCAGGAACTGTCCGAATTCCGCTTTCTGCTGCTGTGCCGTGAACACCTGCTGCCGGTAGTCAGTCACCGCATACAAGGCCAGGCAGGCACCGAGCAGCAGCGCAAAGGGCACCTGCCCCCGGTGCCGGCGCCGCCAGGCGATGATGCCCCAGACCAGCGGCAACGACAGCAGGAGCACAGTGGTCGCGATTGACAGCGTTTTCTCCGGGTCGGGAAGCAGCACTTCCGACCGGTAGGTGCTCAGCGCCTGCACCAGGCGGTAGCCGAGCAGCAGGTTGATGCCGCCAAGGATGACGGTCAGAACGATATGCACGGCGTTCATTTTCGTGTGTCGGCCAGGATGTCGTGCAGGCAGTCGAGTATGCGTCTCACTTCGCGTTCTGTCGCTGACAGCGGCAGCCAGAGGTAGACGAGATTGCCCAGCGGGCGCAACGCGAGATGCCGCTGCAACCCGGCGCGGCGTATCGCACGGGTCAGGGCGACGGTATTGATGGGCGGCTGTTTCGTGGTTTTGTCCGAGACCAGTTCGCAGACGAAGATGCTGCCGAGCACGCGCACGTCACCGACCAGCGGCAGCGCGCGAAAGCGTGGTACCGTCGCGCGCAGCAGGCGCTGCACCTTCACTGCCCGCCGCAGCGTCTGTTCCGTGCGGAAGAGGCGCAGCGACGCCAGCGCGGCCGCGCAGGCGATGGGATTGGCGGTGAACGTATGGCCGTGATAGAAGGTTTTGTCCCGCCCGCCGAGAAAGGCGCGGTAGACGCGCGCCGTGGTCAGCGTCGCCCCCAGCGTCAGCGTGCCCCCGGTCAGTCCTTTGGCGAGGCAGAGAAAATCGGGGCGCACGCCGCGCGCCTGCTCCACGGCGAACATCGTCCCGGTGCGCCCGAATCCCGTCGCCACCTCATCCGCGATGAGGTGCACGTCGTACTGCCGGCATAACCGCGCCGCGCCTTGCAGGTAGGCGGGCGGATAGATGATCATCCCCCCCGCCGCACAGATGAGCGGCTCGATGATCAGCCCGGCAATCTGCCGGTGTTTCGCGCGCAGCAGTTTCTCCAGCGGCTGCAGGCAGGCAAGCCGGCACACCGGGTACGTCTGCCTGCACGGGCAGCGATAACAGTACGGGGCCGGTACGCGGTACTGTGGCACGCAGAGCGGGGCGAAGGGGGCGGTAAAACGCGACACACCGCCGACACTCATCGTCCCGGCGGTATCGCCGTGGTAGGCGGCATCGAGCGCGACGAATTTCGTTTTCCGCCGCGCGCCTGTCAGCTGCCAGTACTGCAGCGACAGCTTCAGCGCCACTTCGACGGCCGTCGAGCCGTCGTCAGAGAAGAAGACGCGCCGCAGTTGTCGCGGGGCGAGGCGCAACAACTCCTCCGCCAGTGCGACGGCTCCGTCGTGGGTGAACCCCGCGAACAGCACGTGATCGAGCTGCTTTGCCTGTGCCGCGATGGCGCGCGTGATGGCAGGATGGCAGTGCCCGTGCACGCTGCTCCACCACGAGGCGATGGCATCGTCATACCAGGTGCCGCGCGCGTCGTAGAGCTTCAGCCCGCGGGCGCGCACGATGCGCAGTGGCGGGTCAGAGACGCACTCGCGCATCTGCGTGTAGGGATGCCAGCTGACGCGCAGGTCGCGCCGCTGCCAGCGGTCAGTCATGTGCCGCCTCCTGCTGCAGGCGCGCAGCCAGCGGGCGCAGGTGCGGCAGCAGCGTGCGCGGTGCGCGCGTGTGCGGCAGCACCGCCAGCACGGGCGCGCTCGCCCGTGCACTGATGACTTTGACATTATCGGCCGCAATGGCGGCAGGGACGCGTGCCGCTGCGGAAAAGATCAACCCGAGCAGGCGCAGACGCCGTGTACGCAACGCTTCGACGGAAAGCAAGGCCTGGTTGATGGCGCCCAGCCGGTTGGCCACGACGAGGATGACGGGCAGGCGCAGCCGGGCAACGAGGTCGAGTTGCAGCAACCGCGCGGTATAGGGGACCAGCAGGCCGCCGCTCCCTTCAACCAGTACCAGGTCATGCCGACGCGCCAGCACGCGGTATGCCCGCATGAGTAGCTGGAGGTTGATGCTGCGTCCGGCCGTGCGTGCCGCCAGCTGCGGCGAGGCAGGCAGGGGTAAGCAGTACGGTTCGCGCTCCGGCGCGACGGTCCCGCGCCTGCCGCCGAGGCGGTCGTGCACGCGCAGGTCGCCCTGCCCGGGTCGCGCTCCGGTCTGTACCCATTTCTGTGTTTCCGTATCCGTGCCGCGGTCGCGCAGCGCGCGCGCCAGCAGGCCGGTGACCAGCGTCTTGCCGCAGCCGGTGTCCGTGCCGCCGATAAAGACGCCGTTCATGCCCGGCCCCGGCAGAAGAACACCTGGTAGGTGGCGGTGATACCGTCATGGCGCAGGCGGTAGTGATCCTCGATGCGCTGCAGCCGGCGCGGCGTGAGCAGACCGCCCTCGCGCAGCGGGCCGCGGGTACCGGTGTCACGGATGCTGCGCAACAGTTCGCGTAGCGAGGCGTAATCGCGCCGGTAGCGGCGCTCAGTGACGGTGATTTCGGGGAAGACCGCGTGCAGCAGGCCTTCGAGTTGCGCGTGGTCGGGAAAAGAACGCGCCGGCACGGCTGTCTGCCCGGGCAGCACTTCGTTCCACGAGGCGTTCAGTTCCTCGTAGGTGAGCGGCCCGAAGAGTGAGGCGAGCAGTTCCCCGCCCGGTTCGAGGCAGCCGGCGATACGGCGCAGCACTGACGGCAGGTTGGGACACCAGTGCAGGGTCGACGCGGAAACGATCAGCGGGTAGCGTACCGCAGGATCGATCTGCTCCGCGCGCAGGCAGCAGAACTGCGCGCGCGGCACGCGCTGCTGCGCCACCGCCAGCATCGGTGCGACCGGGTCGATGGCGGTAATGCCGGCGTCCGGGTAGCGTTGCTGCAGCAGCGCGGTAAACAGGCCGGTGCCGCAGCCAATCTCCAGCACCCGCTGCGGCGCGCTCTCCGGGAGCAGGCGCGCCAGTTCCGCCGCCGCTTCGCGCTGCACATCGGCCGCAGCATCGTAGGCAGACGCCGCGCGGTGTACCGATCTAAGCATAGAGCAGTCCTGCCAGTTCCGGGCGCAGCACGCTCAGATGTCCGCTGCCGGCGATAATGACCAGCTCGGAACGCGGCAGCACCGTGGAAAACGCGGCGAGTTCAGTGGCCGGGGCGATGCGGTCATCGCCGCCGTGCACGAAACGGACCGGGAACTGGCGCAACACAGCGGGGGCAAGACGCTGTTCAGCGAGCAGGTCAAGCCCTGACCGCAGCGCCTCCACCCCGGTCGCGAGATACTCCGCGCGCAAGTGCTGCGTAAACCATGCCTGTGCCTCGCCGTCAGCGGGGCCGAAGCAGGCGCGGTAGAAGCGGTCGAGGTAGGCGCGCGGTGAACGGTCGAACGCGGCCCGCGCCGCAGCAAGCATCGCCGCCGGGTAGCGGTCACGCATGCCAACCAGCACGAGTTGCCCGATCTGTGCCGCATGGCGCGCAGCGAACGACGCGGCCGCATAGCCGCCCAGCGATACCCCGACCAGGTGCAGGCGCGCACCCGCCGGCAGTTGCCAGGCAGATAGCGCGTCAGGAGAAAAGCAGAGCGCGTCCGTTGGTGCTGCACGGAAGATGCGCGCATCGGTTGCCCAGCCGTGCACGCAGACCGTCAGGCGGCTCATGCCGGGACCGCCGCGCAGGCAGCGGCCACGCGTTCCGCCAGACGGTCGATATCGGCCGCCTGATGCGCCGCGCTCAGCGACAGGCGCAGACGGGCGCTGCCGTGGGGGACTGTCGGGTACCTGATGGGAAGCACCCAGATACCGTCAACGCGCAGGCGCTGCGCGATGGCCAGCGCGCGCTGCTCGCTGCCGAGGATGACGGGGACGATCTGCGTATCGCCCGTGGCGGTGATGCCCTGTGCCGCCAGCCCCTGCCGCAGACGGACAGCCAGCGCCTGCAGGTGTGTGCGACGCTGCGGCTCGTCGCGGATAACGTCGAGTGCGGCCAGCGAGGCGGCGACCACTGCCGGCGGCAGCGCGGTGGAGAAGATGAAACTGCGCGCGCTGTTGATGAGCGTGTTGATGAAAGAGGCCGACGCGGCAACGTACCCGCCCGCGCTCCCCAGTGCCTTGCTGCAGGTCCCCATCAGCAGGTCGACGCTGTCGGCAACGCCGGCCTCCTCCGCCTTGCCCGCACCCGTGGCGCCGAAGATGCCCGTGGCATGCGCCTCGTCAACCAGCAGCCATGCCGCATGCTGCTGTTTCAGGGCCGCAAGGTCCCGCAGCGGGGCGCAGTCGCCGTCCATGGAGAACACGCTCTCGGTGACAATGAGCGCGCGGCGGAATTTCGCGCGCTCGCGCTGCAGCAGTTCATCAAGTTGGGTGGCGTCATTGTGGCGGAAGCGGAAAAGGCGCGCACCGCATAGGCGCACGCCGTCGAGCAGCGAGGCATGGGCGAGACGGTCGGCAAAGACCGCGTCACCCGGCTGCAGCAGCGCGCTGATGATGCCACAGTTCGCCTGGTAGCCCGAATTGAAGAGAAGTGCCATCTCCTGGTGCTTGAACCGAGCCAGCGCCTGCTCGAGGTGGCGATGCAGTTCGCAGCCGCCGCCGAGCAGCCGCGCCGCGCCTGCTCCTGTGCCGTAGCGCGCAGTTGCCGCCTGCGCCGCCGCAACAAGCTGCGGGTAGGTGCAGAGACCGAGATAATCGTTCCCCGACACATCGAGGTAGTCACGCCCCCCCACGCGGATGCGTCCGTCGCCGCGCGCTTCGACTGCCGGCAGCGTGCGGCGCAGTCCCTGCACCTCGCGCTCCGCCAGCCACCCGCGCAGTTCATCCATGAGCAAAGTCCATAACAGCGGTTTTACCACGGAGCACACGGAGAGCACAGAGATAACCATCCGTGAGGGACCGGCCCTGCGGGCGGCAGCAAAAAGGCCCCTCACCCGGCGCGTACGCGCCGCCCTCTCCCGCTACCGCGGGCGAGGGGAAACCATGAACACCGTCAGCACCTGAACGCTCCGTGTACTCCGTGTGCTCCGTGGTCACGCCGTTGCCGTGCTCTGTGTGCTCTGCGTGCTCTGTGGTGCACGTTGTGGGCAGTTGCATGGTGCGTGCTGCGATGCAGGCAGTGTGGCGACGCTCCGTGTACTCCGTGTACTCCGTGTGCTCCGCGGTCACGCCATGACCGTGCTCTGTGTGCTCTGTGTGCTCTGCGTGCTCTGTGGTGCAAGTTGTGGGCAGTTGCATGGTGCGTGCTGCGGTGCAGGCAGTGTGGCGACGCTCCGTGTACTCCGTGGTCACGCCATGGCCGTACTTTGTGTGCTCGGCGGTGCAAGCCGTATAGGAAGTCATCGCGAAGCGCGCCAGAGACGACGGATGTCGGCAATGAGACGCTCATCGTCCTGAGGGGCGCGTCCTTTGACCGTCAGGTAGCCGCCGATCATCATACCGTTGGCGCCCGCCATGAACGCCGCACCCTGCCAGTCCTTGAGCACCGTCTCGCGTCCCGCGGCAAGACGGATGGTTGCTTCCGGGCGCAGCAGGCGGAGCATGGCGATGAAACGCAGTGCGTCGGGAGCGGGCAGCGGCGGCTGTTTGGCGAGCGGCGTGCCGGGCACCCCGACGAGGATATTGACCGGAATGGAATCGACGCCGCTCTGCGCCAGTTCGAGGGCGAACTGCAGGCGGGCGGCCGCGGTTTCGCCCAAGCCGATGATCCCGCCACTGCACACCGGCAATCCCGCCTCCTGCGCGGCGGCGACAGTTCGCACCCGTTCGCGGTAGGCGTGGGTGGTGACGATGCGCCGGTAGTGGCGCTCCGCGGTTTCGAGATTGTGATGGTAGCGCGTGATGCCCGCCGCTTTCAGTTCCGCCAGTTCGCTGCGGGTCAGGCAGCCGAGCGAGGCACAGACGCGGATGCCCACCTGCGCGCGGATGGCAGCAACCGCATCAGCGACAGCCGCCAGTTCTTTGGCGGTCAGCCGGTTGCCGCTGGTGACGATGCCAAAACGTTTCGCCCCGAGTTTCTTCGCCCGCCGCGCGGCGGCAAGCAGTTCACCCTTTCGCAGCAGCGGGTGGACGGGCACCCCGGTGCGGTGACGGGCGGCCTGCGCGCAGAAACGGCAATCCTCGCTGCAGCGCCCCGACTTGGCGTTGACTATGGCACAGAGGTCGAGGCGGTCACCTGCGTGTGCGCGACGCGCCGCATCGGCACGCTGCATCAGTTCGGGCAGTGGCAGCCGCCACAGACGTCGGGCGGTATGAGCGTTCATCAGTTCCTCCCGTGCGGCATTGTACCCGTCCCTGCCGCCGGCGTCAATCGCCCGCGACAGCCCACCCGTGGTATGGTACTATCGTCATATGCTGAAAGTCCTGCTGGCCTGCCTCCTGACCCTTACCGCAGTCAGCACCGCCGCGGCGCGCCCGGTGATCACGTCCGGCTGCGAGTACGACTACCCGCCATTCTGCATCGTCAATCCGGACAGCAGCGTCGACGGTTTCTCGGTCGAACTCCTGCGCGCCGCGCTGCGGGAAATGGGGCATGAGGTCAGTTTCACGGTCGGTTCGTGGATGGAAGTCAAGCAGCTGCTTGCCGACCGTCGCATCCAGGTCCTCCCGCTGGTCGGGCGCACCCCGGAACGCGAAGCACTCTACGACTTTACCGTCCCCTACCTGACCATGCACGGTGCGCTAATCGTGCGCGAGGGGAGCACCATCCGCACGGTTGCCGACCTGAACGGCAAACGGGTGGCGGTGCTGGCCGGGGACAACGCCGAGGAGTTTGCGCGCCGCGCTGTGCCCGGCGCGGTCATTACGGCAACGACCACTTCGACTGAGGCGCTGCAGCAGCTTGCCGCCGGCGGGCAGGATGCGGTCATCATGCAGAAACTGCTCGCGCTGCAACTCATGCGGCAGCAGCATATCTCCGGGCTGACCGTGGCGGGTATGCCGCTCACCACGGGGTTCACCCAGTCGTTCTGTTTCGCGGTGGCCAAGGGTGACCATCGCCTGCTCGGTGTGCTCAACGAAGGCCTGGCACTGGTTATCGCCAACGGCACCTACGCGCATTTGCAGGCAAAGTGGTTTGCCCCGCTCGAGGCGCAGTCGCGGCGCACGCTGGTCATCGGCGGTGATGCCAACTACCCGCCCTACGAGTTCCTCGACGAAGAGGGGAAGCCGGCGGGCTACAACGTCGACCTGAGTCGCGCGCTGGCCGCGCATCTCGGTATGCCGGTGGAAATTCGGCTCGGGGAGTGGAACGAAATACGCGACGCGCTGGCCCGCGGCGAAATCGACGCCATCCACGGCATGTTCTATCTGCCCGAACGGCGCGCAACATTCGATTTTTCCGCTCCGCATACGGTGGTCAGCCATGCGGTCGTCACGCGGCGCGACGGGCCCGACCTGCGCACCCTCGCCGATCTGGCCGGCCGCCGCGTCATCGTCATGCGCGGTGATATTATGGAAGACGTCGCCCGGACGCACGGACTGGGCGACCGCCTGACGGTCGCCGGCTCGCTGACGGAAGTGCTGCGCCTGCTGGCGTCCGGGGCGCATGACGCCGCGCTGGTGGCGCGCATTCCCGCACTCGCCTGCATCGCCGCCGGCCGCCTAAACAACCTGCGGGTGCCTGAGGAATCGGTGTTTTCGCCCGAGTACTGCTACGCGGTGCGGCAGGGTGACGCCGCCCTGCTGGCGCGGCTGGACGAGGCGCTCAGCGCGGTAAAAGCGTCGGGCGACTACCGGCGCATTTACACGAAGTGGCTCGGCGTGCACGAGCAGCGCGGCACTGACTGGCTGACCATCATCCGCTATGTAGCACTCGCGCTTATTCCCGTCTTCCTGCTCCTCCTCGGTTCCATGCTCTGGTCGCGCGCACTGCGCCGGCAGGTGACGCAGCGCACAGCGGAACTGCAGCACGAAATCGGCGAACGGCAGCGGGCGCAGGAGGAACTGCAACAGCATACGCATCACCTCGAGCGGCTGGTGCAGGAGAAGAGCCTGCAACTGACCGTGCAGGGGCGCACCGCGCTGCTCGGCAAGATCGCCGCGGGTATCGCCCACGATCTCAACAACCCGCTGAGCATCGTCAGCGGCAACCTGCAGATGCTCGAACTGCTGTGCGGACAGTTTACGGCTGTTCCTCCCGGTACGACCCGGCACACCGACCTGCAGCACGGCATCGCCGCGGCGCTGACCGACGCCCGATCGGGCTGCGCGCGCATTATCGAGACCTGCGACCGCCTGCGTCGTTTTGCCCGCCCGGTGCACGACGTGCGCGAACCGTTCGACCTCAACGAGGCGCTCAAAACCGCGGTTATCGTGACGCGCGACCAGTGGAAGAAACAGTGCGGGGAAATCGATGCCGTGTACCACCCGCAGCCGCTGACGGTATACGGCACGGAAAACGACATTGCCCATGTGCTCTCCAACCTGCTCGACAATGCCGCCGACGCCATCGCGCCGGGCGGAAACATCAGCGTCAATTGCGCCCCTGCTGCAGACGGCCGGTACGCGGTGGTCACCGTCAGCGACAACGGGCCGGGCATTCCCGCCGCGTACCGCGCGCAGGTCGGGCACTCACCGTTTACCACCAAGCCGCCCGAGCACGGGACCGGGCTCGGCCTGCAACTCAGTTACGATCTGGTGCACGACCATGGCGGCACTATCGCGTTCACCACCAGTGACCGCGGGACGACGTTTACTGTCACGCTGCCGCTGTACCCGGAGACGGCACCGTGAGCGTCCGCACCCTTGAACAGGCGCAGATCCTGATACTCGACGATGAACCGGCCAACCGCCGCATGCTGGCGATGCATTTCCGCCTGCTCGCCGGCTGCCCGGCGGCACACCTGTACGAGGCGGCGACACTCGCTGAGGCGTTCGCCCACCGCGACCGTTTGCGCGGGGAGGGGCAGACGCTCGATGTCTGTGTCGTTGACTACCTGCTGGCGGGTGAGACGGGCATCGATTTTCTGCGCCAGCTGCGGGATAACGACCCGGTGCAGTTTGCGCGCACAGTCAGGGTGATCGTGACGGGGTGCAGCATGCCCGGCGAACTTGACGTGCTGCAGCACGCCGCGGATGAACTGCAGGCGCCGGTGCTGACCAAGCCGTTCGTCCTCGCGAAACTCGAAACGCTGCTGCGGGAGAAACTCGCCGCCCTTACGTGACCGGAGCTGTGGCGGGCACGACCCACGCCTCGCTGCCGGGAATGTGCGCCTCCAGATTCTGCTTGAGCGTGGTGCAGCACTCCTGCACGCGCGCCATCGGCTGCTGCGGGTCGAAAGAGAGGAACACCTCGATGAAGAGGTGCGGCCCGACGCGGCGCGTGCGGATCCCCTGCAGCTGCGTGTAGTCGTCGAATCGCGCCGCCAGTTCGCGCAGTACCGCCAGCTGGACGGACTCTTTGACCTTCCCGCTGACGCGGAAACGGTACCAGAGCACGGCATCGGCGGCGACGAGGCAGGCATTGAACCCGTACAGATACGTTACCCAGTCGAAATTGTGCAGCACCTTGTGCACGATGCCGAAGAGATAGCCGGTGATGATGATATAGAGGAAGACGACGCTTTTCCCCTCGACCGTGCGGCTGCGCAGGGTCTTGATGATGGAAACCGGCCAGCTGGCGGCGAAACAGACCAGCATCGTTATTTCGAACACACTCATTCGCTGATGCCTCCCTAAGCAGATACAATATAGCATAGGCGCTCAATACTGTCATGCCGCGTGCCGATAAGAAAGGCATTGACAAGTCGTCGTGTGTCTGTTATAATAGTTTGGCTGCTGTGGAATTAGCCAATTGCACCCGCGCGTGGCGCGGCGACCGCATATATCAGGAGACCCAAAGGAGCATACGGATGAGCACAGGACTGACACGGGCTGTACCGGGTGTGCTGCTGCTGCTGGCACTGTTGCTGGCGACAGCCACCCCGTTGTGGGCAAGCGAGGCGGATCTCGCGATCCCGGCACTCAGCGCAGCCCAGAACAACTGGCTGTACGCAGGCATCGTCATCTGCTTTATCGGCATGGCGTTCGGCGCCATTCTCTACCACCGGGTGAAAGCCCTGCCGGCGCACAAGTCGATGCTCGACGTCGCCGCGGTGATCTTCGAGACCTGCAAAACGTACCTGTGGCAGCAGGGGAAACTGCTCTTCATTCTCGAACTGTTCATCGGCGCCTGCATCGTCTACTACTTCGGCTTCCTGTCGGAGCACAAGGACTCAGCGGGCAACCCGCTCGCCACCGGCCAGGTGGTCTTCAACGTCGGACTGATCCTGCTCTGGTCGGTGATCGGCATCCTCGGCTCGTACGGGGTGGCATGGTTCGGCATCCGCATGAACACGCTGGCCAACGCGCGCATGGCGTTTGCCGCGCTGCGCAAGCAGCCGGTGAAACTGCTCAACATCCCGCTCGAGGCGGGGATGAGCATCGGCGTGATGCTGATCTGCGTCGAACTGATTGTCATGCTCTTCATCCTCATCTGGATGCCGCGCGACCTGGCGGGCGCCTGTTTTATCGGGTTCGCCATCGGTGAGTCGCTGGGCGCCAGCGCGCTGCGCATCTGCGGCGGCATCTTCACCAAGATCGCCGACATCGGCTCCGACCTGATGAAGGTCGTCTTCAAGATCAAGGAAGACGATCCGCGCAACCCGGGCGTCATCGCCGACTGCACGGGCGACAACGCGGGCGACAGCGTCGGCCCGACCGCGGACGGTTTCGAAACCTACGGGGTCACCGGCGTCGCGCTGATCAGCTTCAGCGTGCTGGCGGTGGGCGCGTATGCCCCGGACGGCACGTGGCTCGCCAACA
>CAZWUZ010000071.1:0-13900 GCA_964637655.1 uncultured bacterium
GGCAGGATAAAAATACCCGCCGCCAGATTGGCCAACACCCCAGCTGACAGGCTGCTCCACTGGGCGGTGTGAAAGGTGAGCAGTACCACCAGTGCGTTTTTAAATAGGTTGTCGTTGAAAGCACCCAGAAACTGGGTAACAAACAGTGGCGCAAAACGCTGGCTGCTTAGCAGCTTGAATTGTCCGCTCATGGCGTGCGATCCAGCAAATGACAGAAATGGCACGATACCTGTCGGCCCCGGAAATGGAAATAGCCAGGGCTGTTCGGCTACCAGCCATTCAGCCAAGGTAAAGGTTGGCGCGCCGCCGGGTAGGGCCAGACGAATTTCGCCGCCACCCAGAGGGCGCCCAGCAGCAGTGCCGCGGCGCCGCCGCACCGGGCGACCGTCCGCCGCGCGGGGAGCCGCACTACGGCAGCACGCGCACCGTGGCGGCCGCGGTCCGCCCGAACACTTCCGGCTCGTACATCGCCTCGGCGCGCGCGGCCGGCCACTGGTACGTGCCGGCGGCGATGACGCGCACGAGCGCCAGCAGTTCATGCCGTCCCGGGAGCAGTTCGTCAGCGAAGAACGTCACGCGCTGATCGCGGATCTCCGTGCGGGAAAAACCGCGCCACCACCAGTTCCCGGGCTGCAGGTGACGCGACAGGTCGCTGCGTTCCGTTGCCAGGTCGGGATCGATTCCTTCGCACCCCGCCGGCAGCGGGAAATCGGCCGCCACGAACAGCCGCCGCTCGCGGTTCTGCACCGTGCAGCGCAGCCGGTAGGTCTCACCCAGCCGCAGGCGCGACACCTCAACCGGACGCCCGTCGAGCGTCTCGAAGCGGCGGGTGACCGCGAACCCGCGATCGAGTCCGGTCGCCGGCGGCGGCAGCACCGCGCGTATCCGCGCCTCGTAGTAGAGCCGCCCGCTGCCGCCGGTCCCGAGCCGCAGCGGCACCTGTTCACCCGGCAGCGCCAGCAGTGCGGCGAGCGGGAACTCCGCCCGCGTCACTTTCGTCGAGCGCCCGACAAACGTCCCTTCCCACGCTGCCTGCCCGCCGACATCGAGCATCGCCGCGAGATTGGGCCGCGCCGCTTCGTAGCGGCGGTAGTAGGCGCCCAGCGCCTCGCAGGCCACGCCGTTCTCATAGGTCGAGTTCCAGCGCCCGCTGCGGCGCTGCAGCGCCAGCCAGCGCGCCACCTGTTCCGCCTGCGGGAAGGCCTGCGGCGCGCGCAGCAGCGCCTCCAGCGCGACCGCGGTCGCGGTCACGTCGGAACCGTAAATCCACGCGAGTTCGGCGGGATTGCGCTCGGCGAAATACGCCGTCGTCGGCGAGACCCGCAGCGCGTTGAGCAGCAGGCGCCGGAGCTGCAGCTGCATCCCCGCCTCGGCATTGATGACCACCGCCGCGCGGTAGAGCGCGGCGAGACCCGCCACCGGCAGGTCGCGCCGCCAGCGGTAGGCGGGTTCGAGGTCCGCCTGCGTCACCTGGCCCGCTTCCGCCAGCGCGGCGAGTGACAGGCCGTGCGTACCGTACCAGCAAGACGCGGTGTACGGCAGGCCCGCGAACTCCTTCTGCCGCACCTGCAGCGCGAGGTAGGCGCAGGCCGCGTTATAGCTGCGTTCCTCGACGGTGTATCCCTGCGCCCGCGCGCGCGCCAGCAGCTGCACCACGCGCGCCGTCACGTACGGATAACTGTAGCCGCCACCGCCTTCCCAGAGGCCGAAACCACCGTCAGTATTCTGGAACTTCGGCACCACGGCAAGGAACTCCCGCACCACGGTACGCATCCCGTCATACCCGCCCGGGAAACCGCTGCCCAGTTTGAGGTCAGCCACCGCTTCGCCGAGCGCGAGGATGGGTGCCACCGCCGAGGCCTGTTGTTCGAGACAGCCGTAGGGGTAGGTCAGCAGGTAATCGGTCGCCCCGGCCAGCTGCACCAGCGCCGTCGTCGCAAACTGCATTTCGAGTCCGCCACCCGCGCCGGGGAGCGCCTGGCGCGGCAGCGGCAGCCGCTCGCTGATGATGCCGCCGGTGGACGAACCTGCCGCCGCCGCCAGCACTTCGGGGCGCGGCACCGCAACCGGGAGGCGGCGTTCGACCGCATCACCCTGCCGCGTGCCTGTCACCAGTCCGGCAAAACGCAACACCACTTCGCCGGCAGCATCAGCCGGCACCACATACGTCCATTGCACCAGCCGGTCGCGCCCGCGCCGCACCTGCACCCGCCGGTCCGCGTCCCCCTGCAGTTGCAGCCCCTCAACCGCGCAGGTCAGCGCCAGGTCGGAACCGGGGGCCGAAAGGTTGCGCACGATCACCCCGGCGGTAAAGGTGTCGCCCGGACGTACGAAACGCGGCAGCGCCGGCTCGAGCGTCAGCGGACGGCGGGCGAGGAACTGCCGCCCGTTGTGCACCCCGAAACGGTTCCCGTCGCCGCTGACCAGCGCCAGCACGCGGTAGGTGGTGATGTTGTCCGGCAGGGTGAACGTCACCTTCGCCTCGCCGTTGCGGTCGAGCGTCAGTGCCGGCGCCCAGTACGCCGTCGGCAGGAAGTTGCGCCGCAGCCAGGCCCCGCCCTCCTCCCCGTCGCCGCCGTCACCCGCCGCTGCCTCACCCTTCTCGCCGAAGGTGCGGTCGTCGACCAGCGTCGTGCGCACATCCGCCGTGGTGACATAGTGGCGATGCGCCGCGAACATCGACTCCATCAGGTCGGGGAAGCGGTGCCCTACCAGTTGCAGTACCCCCTCGTCCGCCACCGCGAGGGTCAGTTCGCCCTGCGCCGGACGCCCCGCCTGATCGCGCGCACTGACGGTCAGCGTCACCTGCCCGCCGGGCAGGTACTCCGCGCGGTCAGGCACAATGTTCAGCGTGAGGCGGCGCTCCGCCGCGTCCACCGGCAGGTTGATGAGTCCGAGCCGCACCGGGTTGCCCTCGCGGTGATACGGATCGGTATTGATGAGGACGATGCCGACGTAGATGTTCGGCACCTGCGCCGCGGTGACGGGGATCTCCAGCAGCGGCGAGGTGCCGGTAAGGTCGACGATGCGCTGGCTCACCACCCCCTCGCGTTCGAGCGTGACGAGCGCGCGGCAGCGGGCGAAGGGCGAACGCAGGATGAGGCGCGCGGTATCGCCCGGGCGGTAGGTGGCCTTGTCGGGTACCACCGAGACGCGGTCATCATTGCCGTGCCACCAGTCGCCGCCGCCCCCCCAGACATAGAAGGGGGTGACCGCGCTGATGGCGCGCCCGCGCCGGTCCGGCGCCGTCACACAGAGCAGGTAGTAGCCGCCCGATGGCGGCGTGACGCTGAAGCGCACCGGCTGCGCGCCCGAGCGTACGCTCCCCGTGGCGACCACCTCGTCGGTCTTGCGCGATTCCCAGACGGGACCGCCGATGGTCTGCCGCTGGCGGTTTTCCCATGTGCGGCGGATAACCTGCCAGGCAATGTCGCGGTCCGCGACACGGTTGCCGTCGCGGTCGAGCAGGATGACTTCACCCTGCACCGCCGCGCCTTCGGGGCGGAACGCCTCGACTGCGCGCACGCCAACCTGCACGTCGCTGCGCCGGATGCGCAGCGAGGCGCGCGCCGAGGTCACCTGCTCGCCGAGGTCGCGCACCGTCGTCTCGACGGTCAGCAGCGCGTCCGTGCGGTTGGCCGGCGCCTCCGCCCCGGACTGATAGCCGACCCGCGGCGGCACCGGCTGCAGCCGCGCCCGGCCCTGCCCGTCGAGCCGCACCGTGCCGTCGGTCAGCAGCATGTAGGAACTGTTGCCGTCATCGGTCCAGTCGGTGAGGTCCATGGGGGAGAAACTGAATTCGTCCCAGCCCGCGGGGCGCGGCGGCGCGGCTTCGAGACGGGCGGTGTACGCGGCCTCGCGCCCGCCCAGCGGGGCGCCGGCCAGCGCCCGCCCGCCGAGCAGCACCTCGACCGGAACGCCGAACGCGCCGTCGGCGGCCGGCATATCGACCGTCGCGGCGATGCCCGAAGCGCGGAACTCCGCGACGCGGAAACTGCCGCCGACCAGATCCCAGTAATACCAGTTGTCCCCGTCGTCATCGCCGTCCTGCTGCGGGCGGACATACACGCTGTACCAGCCGACCGGAGCAGTGGCAGGCACCGGGTAGTCGAGGTGGAAGCCGCCGTAGCGGTTGAGGGTCACCGTCGTGGCCAGCACCTTTGCCCCGGTATTGTCGGTGATGCGCAGGTCGAGTTCCTCGCCGTCCGGCACCTGCAGCCCGTCCGCCGCCGTGCGGCGCAGCACCCCCTTGAGGTGCACCGTCTCACCCGGACGGTAGATGCCACGGTCGGTAAAGACGCTGCCGCGCAGTTCGTTCTCGCCGCTGCCGTAGGCGCTCTGCACGGGGAAGCGCCACGACTCGATGCCGCCCACCCACGCTGACGACAGCACCGCCTGTTCCGGGCCGGCACTGGCTATGACCAGCAGTTCCGGCTCCCGCCGCGACTCCGTGTCGCCGGTGAACCACTGCCGCCAGCCGGGGGCCGTCACCGTACCGTCGGACCCGGTGCGACCGCGCCAGAGTTCACCGCGGCCGCGCGCGTAAAGCACCACGTCGGCATCAGGCACGCCCGCGCCGCCGTGCAGCGCGGTCACCCAGAGCAGCGTCGCCACCGGCGAGAACTTGCCGGTGATGCCCAGCGACGTCACCTGCAGGAACAGTTCGCGCTGATCCGTACCCCGCCCGGCTGCCTGCGGTCCCTGCACCTGCGCGCGCACGAAACCGCGCGCGCCGGGCGGGAGCACCTCGTGCACGGGGAGCGGCAGGCGCACCGTCTCGTTGCGCGGTGCCTGCGTCCGCCACTCACGTTCCACCTGCCAGCGCACCGGTTCCAGTTCGAGCAGCTGCTGCGGAGTCACTTTCGCCAGCCGCAGCGTCACCGCGTCGTAATTGACAAAGGTCGCCGACAGGCGCCCGACCTGGTCGGGGCGCAGCGTCACCTGTCCGCTCATCATGCTCAGGCGCGGCGGCAGGTCCTGCGTGCGGATGGTCAGCGACGGCGGGTTGGTCAGCAGTTCGCCATGCACGCTGCGCAGTCCGGGAACCAGCGCCACGCGATACTCCGTCCCCGGCTTCAGTTCGAGCGGGATGGTGTGCTCCTGCCCGTAGCGCTCCTCGCGCAGCGCCCACGCCGGCACCGTGACGTCAGGTGTCAGGCGCAGCGCGCGCGCGACATCCGAGAGGCGCACGCGCGAGGTGAAGCGCAGCGTGATGCCGTCGTACGGGTGGTCCGTAAGCCGGTGGTACAATCCCCGGAACGCCAGCGGCGGGGTCGTCGCCCCCGACCAGATAAAATCGTCATGCAGGCCGAGTGCCCCTTCGCGCCCGGTCAGCGCCCGGTCGAGGCGCAGGGAGAGTCCTGCGTCGCGCGGCCAGGACGACGACGGGGCGACGACGACCACCTGTGACGGTTCCAGATTCTGCTCCCGCCAGGCCTGCTGCATCTGTGCCGGGTGCGGGTGGCGGCAGGTATAGCCGCTGAGCGGGCGCGCCCCGGCCGGTATGCCGGGCACCGGTTTGCCCGCCTCCCCGTCGTTTGCCTCTGCCCCGGCGGTTTCGTCAGCTGCTTCTTCCTCTGCTCCGGGCGCGGCACCGCCGCCGCCTTTCGCCGGTCCCGCGCCGGCACCGGCAAAAACGGCGAGATGCTGCTGCACCGCCGCTTCCGCCACCGGCTGCGAGAAGATGAGTACGAACTGCTCGCGCGGGCCGAGGTCGTCGGCCGGTGACTGCGTGTGGCATGCAAGTACGCGCGGCCGCGGCGTGTTGAAGGTAAAGGTGAAATCGTTCTCCAGCCGTTTGCCGTCAGACGCGGTGACCGAGTCAGCGCAGACCGTGACCGTGCAGGCCGTGGCCAGCGGCAGGCCGGTGTCGGGAATGAACGCCAGCGTCGTCGTGCCGGTCCACCAGAAGGTGCCGGCGCACGGCGGCTCGACGCGCAGCGGCCCAGCCACGGTGTCTGCCGGCAGTTCCTCCGGCACCATCGGCCGGTTGAAGGTGACGTAGATGGTGTTGGCGTCAGCGCGGTCGTTGAGGTCGCCGACCGGCCCCCAGGCGGCAACCGCCAGCTGCTCGGGGAGCGGGGTTGGTGCGTCATCCGGCGGGACCGCCCAGAGCAGCAGGACAGCGCAGAGCAGCAGGCCCGCCACGCAGCGCCGGCGCTGCTGTTGGTTGAGTTCACCGACCTGCTGCTGCATCAGGGCATGCAATCGCTGCTGCCACCGCATACGCCGCCTCCGGGTCGCCACTGTATTGTCTGCTGCTGTCGGGCGCCATTATACACTATACGTCAGACAAGGGCGCGGCGTTGCCCGTTGCGCGCGCCTGCCCCGGCCAGGCAGCCCCCGTCGCGCACAGAAAAACCCGCGCAACGTCACGTGTTACCGTGCGTTACGCGGGTTTATCAGGTGCAGCAAAGTGGTGGAGGCGAAGGGGATCGAACCCTCGACCTCGACATTGCGAACGTCGCGCTCTCCCGAACTGAGCTACGCCCCCACACAGTGAAACGACTTATAGCATACCGCCGTGAAAAAAGCAACTGCCGCCGCGGGTTTACCGCGGCGGCAGCGGGTGCGGTCAACCGAGGGTAAACGCCGCCTTGAGCTTCGTCAGGGTCGAATCACCGACTCCGGGAATCTCGTCAACCTGCTCCCACGAGGTGAATTTCCTGCCGGGGCGCGCGTTGCGCGCCTCGATGATGGCCTCGACGACGGTCGCGCGAATGCGCGGTACCGCCGCACGGATCTGGTCGGCCGTCGCCGCGTTGAGATCGCCGCCGCCGGACGCAGCCGATGCGCCGGATGACGATGCCGACGATGACGAGCCCGACGACGCGCCCGCCGGGCCGCAGGTGACGAGGTCGCGGATCTTGTTGATCACGCTGGTGCCGACGCCTGCATCCTTGAGCTGGTCGACCGACGAAAAAGCGCCGTTTTCTTCACGGTAGGCGACGATCTTTTTCGCGGTCGCCATGCCGATGCCGTTGACCGCATCGAGTTCCTGGATAGTGGCGCTGTTGAGATTGACCAGACCGGAGGCATCAGCCGCGCCTTCGCTGCTGCCCGCCGCCGCATCCCCTTCACCGGCATCCGCCTCTTCACTGCCGCCAGCGGCGGCCGGGGCCACTTCACTGCCGCAGGTGACCAGCGGCTTGAGCTTGGCAAAGAGCGCGTCACCAATGCCCTTGACATCATTGAGCTGCTCGACACTGGTAAAACCGCCGTTATCCTCGCGGAACTTGACAATGGCCGCCGCGACACGCGGGGAGACGCCCTTGAGCGCGTCGAGTTCCGCGACCGTCGCCATGTTGATGTCCACTTTCGGGCCGTCAGCTTCATCTGCCGCCGCATCCGTCGCCGGGGTATCCGCCGCCGGGGGCTCCTCGCTGCTGCCGCAACCCCACGCCGTCAGGGCCAGCACCAGCACTGCCATCAGCATCAGCCATCGCATCCGTTCCATCATTCTTCCTCCGTCGCGGGCGCTCGCGCGCCTGCCTGTCGTTCGGTCGTAACCTCGAGGTCATTGATGTTGCCCGACGTCGTAAACGTTATCGTGCCGCACTCGTCCGTGCGCAGCACCGTCATCCCCGCCCCCTGCAGCCGCTCCAGCACGTCGGGATTGGGATGCCCGAAACTGTTGCGGCCCACACTGATGATAGCATAGCGCGGGTTGACCGCGCCAACAAAAGAGGCCGTGCTCGAGGTGCGGCTGCCATGATGCCCGGTCTTGAGCACGGTGCTGCGCAGAGCCGCGGCCTGCGTCGCCACCAGCTGCTCCTCCACCTGCTTCTCCGCATCACCCGTCAGCAGGAACGACACCGCCCCGTAGGTGAGTTTGAGAACGATGGAGGCGTTATTGAGGTTGTTCGCCTCGCTGTTGACCGCCAGCACCTGCATTTTGAGTTTGTCATCGAGGGCGAGTTCCTCGCCCGGGCGCGGTTCGACATAGTCGACGTGCCGGTTCTGCACGAGTCGCAGCAGGGTGCGGTAGCCGGTCGACGTCGCCGCCTTGCCGGAGTTGTAGAACGCCCGCGCCTTCAGCTCACGGATGACGTCGATCAGCCCGCCGAAATGGTCGCTGTGCGGGTGGGTGAGGAAGACCGCGGTCAGTTCACGCGCGTTGCGCGCGCGCAGGAAGGGGATGATGACCTTGTTCCCGGCATCGGTGGCGCGGGTGTAGCGGCTGTCGCGGTTGTCCGGCGACCCCTCACCCCCGTCGCAGAGGAAGATACCGCCCGACGGGGTGAACCAGACCGCCGCGTCACCCTGCCCGACATCGAGGAAGGCGATGGTGAACTTCTCCGGCGGTTCATACGGGGCCTCCGGATCGGGTGCTGCCTCCCCGGTTTCCGCCAGCACCGGTACGGCCGCAGTTCCGGGCTTCGGCGGGAAGTACTTCGGCCAGGCGAACCACCAGACGACGGCAAGGATGACGGTGAAGAGCAGGATGACCCCGTTCTCCTTCGTCAGCAGCCCGCGGTCCGTGTCGCTGCGCCGCTGCTTGCGGTACTCGGCAAAGGTGTCGTTGCTCATCGCAGCACCGTCTGTGCCTTGAGGGTTTCCAGCGCGGTGGGTCCGACCCCGCTGACCGCGTCCACCTGCTCCCACGTGGTAAAGCGCCTGCCCGGCAGCGTCTCGCGCATGGCGACAAGGTTGCGCGCGGCGGTCGACGTGATCCGCGGCAGCGCGTCCATCTGCTCGACCGTGGCGGTGTTGAGGTTGAGCGGGCCAGCCGGCGTCACGGGTGCGGCTGGGACCGCCGGCACGGGCGGGCGCGGTACCGGCAGCAACGCGGCATTGACCATCACCTGCGCCCTGATCTTATCGATCAGCGCCGGGCCCACGCCACTGACCCGGTCGAGGTCGTCGATGCTGCGGAACGGTCCGTTGGCGGCGCGGTCAGCGACGATTTTCTGCGCCGTCCCCGGCCCGACCCCGGGGAGCGCGTCGAGCTGCGCCGTCGTAGCGGCATTGAGGTCGAGGCGCGCGGCCGGTGCGCCGGCCGCCCCGGCTGACGGTCGCACGGTACCGACCGTAACCAGCGGGCGGAGCTTTTCGATGGTCGCGTCACCAAACCCGGAAATGTTCTTCAGGTCGTCGACCGCGGTGAACAGGCGGTCGTCGCGCGTCCCGCCCTGCCCGTCAGGCCCGTCGCGATAGTCAACGATTTTCTGAGCCGCCACGGGCCCGATGCCCGGCAGGGAGTTGAAATCCTCAACCCCGCCGTTATTGAGGTCGATAACCCCGCCGCTTCCTCCCACCTGCCAGGGGGGAATGCTGGTCGTGTCGCCGCACGTAACGTACTGTAACAGGCGGGCGAGCTTGGATGGCCCGATGCCCTTGACCATGTCGAGTTCTGCCGCCGGATTGAACAGGTTGTCGTCGGCCGTGCCGAGTTCACCATCAGGGCCGTTACGGTAGGCGATGATGTCCGCCGCCATGGCCGGCCCGACGCCGCGGATGGTCGCCATCTCCTCGGGGCCGGCGGTGTTGATATTGACGATGCCCCCGGGCACCGCCCCGCGTCCACCCTCATCATCGACGCCGGCGGCGGCGAACCCGGTGCCGTCGCCCCCGTCATCTTCATCCGCGTCAGCAGCCCCGTCGAGCACCACCGTCGGGTCCTGGCTGACCGCGGCGCGCGGCTTGAGGGTGAAGGCGAACAGGCCGCCGATGAGCAGCAACACCTGCAGCACCAGTATCCCCTTCTGCAGCGGCGAGAAGGAAAAGACCGGCATACTGGCGGGCCTCAGAAGGCGACGTCGATGGCGTTGATCATGTCGTCGGACACCGCCATGGTGCTGCGGTTTTCCTGCCACGCCATGGTATCGAGTTGCACCCGCTCGCCGTCGGAAGTGACAATGGCCGCGCCGTGCAGGTCGGTGCGCAGGCAATTGGCAAACCCGAGTTTCGCCACGCAGCGTTCCCAGTTTTCCTTCATGTAGTCGTCGTACGGGCGCGGGTTGTTGCGGTCGCGCTGGTACGAGAAGATGACGTGCTTCGCCCCGGTACGGGTCAGCAGCAGGTCACACTGCTCGTCCGTCAGCTGCAGCGTCCCGTGATGCGGAAAGACCAGCACGTCCGCCTTGAGTTTCGCCGCCGGCAGCTGCAGCAGGTCGTCGAGCGCCTCGAGGCCGATGTCCCCCGGCAGCAGAAACGCCGTGTTCCCGTAGGTGACGCGCAGCGACAGCGAGTTGTTAGCGACCGGGTTATCCTCCCAGAAACGGTTCGGGGCGATGACCTCGATGCGGTAGGGGTGCCCGTCAACAACCGTGTCGACCGGGGTCATCCCCCCCTTCCCCTGCTGCGCGCGCACGTGCCAGTTGGCGTAGCGGTTGGGCAGGGTCGGCCCGCGCTGCGCCAGCAGTTCGACAAACCCGGGCACGTAGAGGCGCGGGAAACCGGCCACCACTTCGTCGTAAAGCGTTTCCGTCTCCGCCAGGCCGGCACGGTCGCGCAGCGCCGCGCCGCCGATGGCGGTGAGGAAATCCTCGTACGACGTTGCCGGGGTCACCTTCGCCGGGTCGAACGGCAGCAACAGGTTCTCCACATAGGTGTACTGCAGCACACTGTTGAGCCCGCCGAAACATTCGGGGGCGACCGTCGTCGCCATCATCCAGTCGAGCGTGCGGATGAGTTTCTTGCTCAGCGCGGGAATGACCGTGCGCATGCCGTTGTCGAACCCGGCCCCGAGTTTGCTGTGCGATCCGCCGTTGATGAGAATGTCGGAGCGGTCGGGCGCCTCGATGAGGATTGACTCGCCGTAGCGCACGGAGAGGGCGGTCAGTTCGAATTCGCTGCGCGTGTTGACAAAAAACGAGCCGAACCAGACGAGCATCGCCAGGGCCAGCCCCCCCGCGAGGGCATAGAACTTCGCGCGGAAGACCGCGTCGGCGCGCGCGCGCAGGGCCCAGCCGCGCAGGCGCACCAGAATGGCCTGATGCCAGATGAAGGCAGCGATGACCATAAAGTAGAAAAAGACCATCGACGGCGACCATTTTGCCACCTGCGGGTAGGGGAATATCAGCACGCTGAAATGGCCGACCGCGACAAACAGTTTGGCGAGGAAATAGTTGGTCGCGTTGAGCAGCAGCGCGAGGTAGGTGCCGATATTCCAGAACGGCAGCAGCAGCGAGAGGATGCCGGCGATCATCGCCAGCTGCACGATGATACCGATGAGCGGAATGGCGATGAAGTTGGCATACGCCCCCGCCAGCGGCCAGCGCCCGAAGTAGAAACTCGAGAGCGGGATCATCATGCCGAACTGGATGCCGAACTGCGCGGCAAAGAAACCCGAGAGCCAGAGCGGGATGTCGCTGTAGCCGAAGGTGAAGGACGGGAAGCGCGCATTGAGTTTGTGCGCCGCGTAGACGGTGAGCACGAAGAGCACGAGGAACGGCATCCAGAAGCGTTCATGCGCGACGAAATGCCAGTGCCAGCAGCCGAGCACCGTCCAGACGGCTATCCCCCCCATAAACGCGACAAAGGTCCACCCCCGTAGTCGGGCCAGCAGCCGCTGGCAGGGAGTGGTGAGCAGGCCGAGTGAGAGCACGGCGAAGTACGACAGGGTGAGTGACGGCTCGACGATGAGCAGCGGCTGGAAGATCAGGACGAGGAACCCCGAGAAGGGGATGGTGAAGAGGATACCGGCGCGCAGGCCCTTGCCCATGTAGGTGGTGGCGATGACCGCGATGGAGTTCATCAGCGCCGCGCGCTGGGTCGACGGGCGGTAGCCGGTGATCACGGCGAAAACGAGCAGGGCGAGGACGATGATCGGGGCGTAGATTTTCGGGGGAACGCGCAGCATGGTGAAGATGCCCCAGAACATGATGGTGATGATGGTGACGTGCAGGCCGGAGACCGCGAGCACGTGGTTGATCCCCGCCCACTGAAACTCCTGCGGAATGGTCTGGTTGGTCCCCGAGGTGAGCACGCGCTGCGCCCCCTCCGGCAGCACCGTCTTCGCCCAGTCGGGGAGGGTCAGGTGCGTCCCGTCGAACGGCGTCATCGCCCGCTGCAGCCCGTAGCGCAGGCCGAGCGTCACCCCGCCGAGGAACGCGGATTCGGGGTAGGGCATGGTCTGCTTGAAAACACGCAGCATGCGGTCCTTGACATGGAGCGAGAACTCGACGATGGGCGTGCCGTCGCTCTTTTCCACCACGTCGATGGTCGGCAGTTCGTTGCCATCCTCGAGACGCAACGTATCGTAGAGGTTCATCGTCCCGTACATGCCGGAATTCTGCAGGAACCGTTTGAAATTGAAACCGCCCGGATTGGTCAGCGGGGCGGGGGCAAGCACCGTGCCGCGCAGACGGATTTTCCAGCCGTAGGTCTCAAGCTGGGTGATTTCGCGGTAGTCGGGGTGGCGGTCGCGCAGCGTCGCCTGCAGCGAACCGCCGCTGACCGGAAACGCGTAGTCGGCACCGACGGGGCGGATGGAGATGACGTCAAGCTGAATGCGGGCACGATCGGCATACAGGTCAGGATCGATGGCGATGATCCCCTCGACCTCGTACGGCGGCGCCTGCATATTGTCGGAGGCGAACGACGACAGGTGGTTGGAAACGGCATAGACGGCAAACTCGGCCGGCGATGCCGTCCGCCCCGCCGCGGTGATCTTCCCGAGTTCGTCGAACGGCTCGTCGACGACGTAGGAGGTGCCGACCGCGTCGGCAGCGGGCACCGCCAGCCGGGCGGTAACCGCCCGCCCGTTGCGCTTCCCCGTAAACTGCAATTCAACGTCGCGCTCATGCGCCGTCAGTTTCTGCACGCGCAGGCGGCGCAATTCGTCCAGCCCGTCGGCCGACACCGGCGCCCAGACCGTCTGCTGCCCGACGTTCAGCGTGCCGAGCAGATCGTCGGCAATGGTAAAATCCTGGTTGTAGCGCAGCGTCCCGAGCACGAGGGCAAACAGACACATCAGCACATGGACGTAGCCGATGGCGAGACGGGCGCCGCGACGGCGCAGCAGGACGACCGCCAGCCAGGCGAGCCCGAGCAGCGCGGTGGCAATGCCGTAGTAGAGGTTGGCACTCTGCGACAGGGGGAACATGAACCCGAGCGCCACCCCGATAATGTACATGTAGCAGAAGAGCATGACCTTTTCGCGCATTTTCATGCAGCACCTCGTGTCGGGAATGGGCAGACGTTGTGGCGGTTGCTACTGGTTGCTACTGGTTGCTGCGGCGCGGCGGCCGTTCCTGCTGCCGGCGCGGCGCCGCCGCGGGCGCCTGATCGGCATCCCAGTAGGCGTTGATGGTCGGGCAGTAGTCGCGGTTGCTCTCGACATTGTGCTCGATGGTGTAGGCATCGTTGAAAACGAGCACGCCGACGCCGATGAGCAGCGACGCGAGCACGGTGAGCATGAGGATCTTCGCCCCGTTCTGGTTCATGACTGCCCCTCCTGTGCACCGAAGACGATGTCGCGCGTATCGCGCGCGATGACCAGTTCCTCATTGGTGGGGATGACCAGCGTGCGCACGCGCGCGCCGTCCGTCCCGATGTCACCCGGCGCGCCCCCCGCGTAGGCGCGGTTCTTCGCCGCGTCCACCTCGAGTCCGAGGAACCCGAGCCCGGTGCAGCACGCCTCGCGCACCCGCCAGGCGTTTTCGCCGACCCCGGCGGTAAACACCACCGCGTCGAGTCCGCCGAGCGCGGCAGCATAGGCGCCGATATACTTGCGCACGCGGTAGCAGTACACGGTAAACGCCGCCTCGGCGCGCGGGTTGCCCAGGTCCATCTCGCCGATGATGGCGCGCATGTCGCTGCTCACCCCGGAGAGCCCCTGCAGGCCGCTGTGCTTGTTCATCAGCGTGTTCGCTTCGCTCTGCGTCAGTTCCTCTTTCGCCATCAGGTAGAGGATGATGGCCGGGTCCATGTCGCCGCAGCGCGTCCCCATGACCAG
>CAZWUZ010000072.1:0-13834 GCA_964637655.1 uncultured bacterium
TTGCGGCGGGAGGCGTGCGCGCTCACCGGCAGCGCGGCCATCGGCGCGGCGCACGCGGCGGCGGCAGTCGCGGCGCGCCAGTGGACCGAAGTGGCGGCGTGCATCGCCCGGGCGGGGAGGACCGGCAGCGACCGGTCGCTGGCGGAGGCGGGCGCCATCCTCGGTGAACTCGCGGAATGTGAACGGCAGGCGATGGACCTGCTGCGCCGCGTTTAGCCGGTTGTTGACAAGTGTTTTGCGCGGACTGCAGCCCGCGGCTGCCACGGCATATTTATTTCACACCTGCTTTTATCAAGCCGGCCGGCGCACTGCTGCCAGCAGGTGGGTGGCGCGCGCCCACAGGTCGCGCTGCCGTTGCAGTTTCTTTTCCAGCGCCAGCAGCCGCTCGCGCTGTGTCTCGTCGCGCAGCAGCTGCGGGTAGCGGCGCACCGGGAGCACCGTCAGCCCGATCAGGTCGGTCTGCTCCAGTCCCGCGCGCTGCCACAGTGACCCGATGCCGTCGGCGGTGAACATGGTCACCGGGAACTGCTCCGCTTTGTCATCGGTCAGCCAGTGCGTCTTCCCGTCGCGCACGAACCGCTCGAGCGCCGCGATATCGCCTTCCGTGAAAAAATGCTCGAGCGCGCCGTAGCGGTGGTCGAATGACACCACCGCCCTCCCCCCCGGGACGAGCACGCGCGCCAGTTCCCGCGCCGCCGCATCCGCTGACGCGCACAGGCAGAACGGGTCGCCCAGCGCGACGGCGAAATGACACGACGCGTCAGGGAGCGCCGCCAGGTTGCAGATATCCGCGGTCAGAAACTCGCACTGCTTCAGGTTGAGTTCCGCCGCGCGCTGCCGCGCCTTGTCGACCATCTTCACGCTGTGGTCGACGAACGTCACCGCGAACCCCGACTTCGCCAGCTTCTGCCCCCATTTCCCCGTGCCGCAGCCGAGGTCGAGCGCGCGCGCCGGACGGTCCGCCGGCAGCAGCGGCTTGATGAATTCCCATACCAGTTTGTCGCTGTAGTCCCAGTGCGGGGTGCGGTAGGAATCGTCGTAGCGTCCCGCCACGCGGTCGTGGTAACGCCGTGACGCTTTCCCCCCGTCATGCTCTTCCCGTCGTGCCATGCCGCACCTCCCTGAATGCTGCAGCATACCTGCCCGGCCCGGCGTCGCGCAACTGCGGCAGTTGGCCGGCATGCCTGCCCTCCTGCCCATGCCGGCACTGCCGCCCTCCGTGGCGTTGGCCGGCATATCTGCCCTCCTGACCATGCCGGCACGCATCGTTCCCGAGCGCGTCGATTGACTCGCCTCCTCATAGGCGTGTCCTGCGGACGCTGCCGCCCTCCATGGCGGTTGACGGGGTGGGGAGGGTGCGCTATAGTCGCTGCCATCACTGCGACGGAAAGGGGGTGGCGTGATGCTCGTCGGCCTGCAACGCTGGCATCGCCCTGCCACTCCTGCTGCCGCCGTCCGCCTGCTCGCCCGCGGCGGGAAGCGCATGCTCCCGGTCGCCGGTGCCACCGCCCTCTTCCGCCGTGACCTGCCGGAAATCACCGACGCGCTCGACCTTACCGCGCTGCCGCTGCATGGCATCACTGCCGCCCGCGGCGCGCTGCGGGCCGGGGCGGCCGTCACCGTCGGTGACCTGCTCCGTTCGCCGCATACCGTACGCTATGCCGGGGGCGTGCTGCAGCAGTGCGCGCTCGCCATCGGCACCACGCTCCACCGCAACGTCATCACCCTGGGCGGCAATTGCGCGCAGTGCTTTTTCTGGTCGGCGCTCCCGGTTGCCGCTCTCGCGCTGGGCGCGCGCTTCACCGTTGTCTCGCCGCGCGGGACCCGCCGCCTCACCGCGACGGAACTCTTTGCCCGCCCGCCGCAGCAGGTGCTCGGGCGCGCGACGCTCATTACGCACCTCGAGTTCCCGCGCCTGCCCGCCGGCAGCCGCGCCCGCTTTCGCAAGGTGGCGCCGAATGCCACCGCCTTTGCCTATGTGCAGGCGGCGGTCGTCCTGCGTTGCCGGCGCGGCAGCATTGCCGGCGTGCAGGCGGCGCTCGGCGGTCTGCAGGCGCTGCCGCAGCGCTTTCCCGCTATCGAAAAATCATTTGCCGGCCGGCCGGCGGACGCTGCCGGACTGCAGGCACTGGCGGAGGCGCTCGTCGCTGCCGCGGTCGCCCAGCCGGATATGCGCGTGACCGCCGACTACAAGCGCGCGCTCATGCGTGCGCTGCTCTGCGACCTGCTGGGCGAGGCGCGTGATGCGTAAGCGCGCCGCCATGCCGTCTGTCGTCACGGTGACGGCGACCGTCAACGGGACGCCGCGCACGCTCACCTTTGCGCCCAACGCGCTGCTCCTTGATGTGCTGCGCGACCATGGCCTGCTGTCGGTGCGCGCCGGGTGTCGCGAGCAGGAATGCGGCAGTTGCACGGTGCTGGTTGACGGGGTTCCGGTTGCCGCCTGCGGCTTTCCCGCCGCCCGCCTCGATGGCAAATCCGTGCTCACGGTCGAGGGACTCGAGCGCAACGGTGAACTCCAGCCGTTGCAGGAATCGTTCCTCGCGGCCGGCGCGGTGCAGTGCGGCTACTGTACGCCCGGCATGCTCCTTGCCGCGAAAGCACTCCTTGACCGCGTGCCACACCCCGCGGAGGACCAGATCCGCACCGCCCTCGACGGGAATCTCTGCCGCTGCACCGGTTATGCTGCCATCCTCGCCGCCGTGCAGGCCGCCGCGGAAAAAGCGCGTGACTGAAACGCAGGTCGGGCGCAGTGTCCGCAAACTCGACGGGCGCGGTCTCGTCACCGGGCGCGCCCGCTACACCGACGACGAACATCCTGCCGGACTGCTGCATGCCGTCGTGCTGCGCAGTCCGCACGCGCATGCCCGCCTGCGCGCCATCGATACCCGCGCCGCGAAAAAACTCCCCGGGGTGCATGCTGTCCTGACCTGGCGCGACCTGCCGCGCATCCCCATCACCACCGCGGGGCAGGGGTGTCCCGAACCTTCCCCGCTCGATTCTTTCATTCTCGACCATACCGTGCGCTTTGCCGGCGATCGCGTCGCCGCGGTGGCGGCGGAAACCGAAACTATTGCCCGCGCGGCCTGTGCGCTTATCCGCGTCGACTATGAACTGCTGCCGCCGGTCACAACCGTGGCCGCGGCGCTGGCGGATGGTGCGCCCGTCCTTCATCCCGAACCCGAGGCGACGGCGCTCATGCCGCTCGGGTTCGACCCGCAGCGCAATATCGCTGCGCAGGCGGCGATGGAGAGCGGCGATGTCGACGCCGGTCTGGCCGCGGCGGCAGTCACGCTCGATGCCGCCTACGATACGCACCGCATCGCGCATGCCGCGCTCGAACCGCATGCCGCCATTGCCTGGCTCGATGCCGACAATCGCCTCGTCATCCGCTGCAGTACGCAGGTGCCGTTCCATGTCCGTCGCATCGTTGCCCGTGCCCTCGACCTTCCCGTCGCGCGCGTGCGCGTTATCAAGCCGCGCGTCGGTGGCGGCTTTGGCGGCAAGCAGGAAATCATCACCGAGGATCTCGCCGCGGCGCTGGCACTCGCCACCCGCCGTCCCGTGCGCTGCGTCCTGACCCGCGCGGAGCAGTTCCGCAGCGCGCGTACCCGCCATGCCATGCAGTTACGGGTGCGCGCCGGGCTGGTTGCTGACGGGACACTCACCGCGCTCGACCTTGGCATTATCATGGACAGCGGCGCCTATGGGGCGCACGCTTTTACCGCGTTGTGCAATGCCGGGAACAAGGTGCTGCCGCTCTGGCGCGCCCCCAATGTCCGTTTCCGCGGGACCAGTGCCTACACGAACCTTCCTGTCGGTGGCGCTGCCCGCGGCTACGGCGCCCCGCAGGGACATTTTGCTGTCGGTTGCGCGCTCGACGAACTGGCGGAACAGGTAGGAGTCGATCCCGCCGAATGCATCCGCCGCAACCACATCCGCGACGGCGACAGTTCGCCGGTATTCCGCGACCTGGGTGAACTGGGTGAAGGGCACGATCAGCCGATTGTCTCCTGCGGCCTGCCCGCCTGCCTCGATGCCGTCCTCGCCGCCTGCGACTGGCAGGCGAAGCGCGCGCAGTATCTGCGGGAACGTGCGGGCGCGGCGCGCTGGAAGCGCGGCCTCGGGCTGGTCGCGCTGATGCAGGGGTCGGGCATCCCCAACATCGATCTGGGCGCAGTGTCGCTCAAGCTCAACGAGGACGGGTCGCTCAACCTGCTGGCGGGTGCCACGGATATCGGCACCGGGTCCGACACCGTGCTGGCGCAACTGGTCGCGCAGGAACTCGGCATCGCGACGGAGCAGGTCATCCCCTACTCGTCGGATACCGACCTGACCCCGTTCGACGCCGGCGCCTACGCGTCGAGCACCACCTACGTTTCGGGCAATGCCGCGGTCAAGGCGGCCCGCGCGCTCAAGGAGCAGGTGCTCGTCGCGGGGGCGGAACTGCTCGGCCTGCCCGTCAGCGCGGTGCAGTATGCTGACGGTGCCGTGTATGGCGGCGGGCGGTCGCTTACCCTCGCGGAAATCGGGCGGGTCACGCTCTATGGCGAACACCAGCGGCAACTCGCCGCCCATGCCTCACATTGCGCGCCGCAGTCGCCGCCCCCCTTTGCCGCGCACGTGGCGGAAATCGAACTCGATACGCTTACCGGCATTATCCGTGTGCTGCATTATTGGAGTGCCACCGACTGCGGCACGGTGGTCAATCCCGCGCTCGCCCGCGGGCAGGTCGAGGGGAGCATCGCCATGGGACTTGGTTTTGCGCTCAGCGAAGAGTACCTCCTTGACGCGCGCGGCAGCATGCGCAATGCCTCCTTCTCGTGGTACCGCATCCCCGGCATGCGCGACCTGCCGCCGCTGACCACGCTGCTCGTTGCGGGACGCGAACCGTCGGGGCCGCACGGGGCTAAAAGCATCGGCGAAATCAGCACGTCGGGCCCTGCGCCCGCTATCGCCAACGCAGTGGCCTGCGCCTGCGGCCTCCGCCTGCGCGCGCTGCCGTTCACCCCGCCGCGCGTCTGGCAGGCGCTGCGCTGACCCGCGTGTTAGGCAAGTAGTTCACATGTTCCCCTCTCCCCGAGGGAGAGGAAGCCGCGTAGCGGCAGGTGAGGGAAAATACGCGAGTATTTCAGTTGCAGTCGCGCTCAAAATATGCGATAAGGGTGGCGCCGCGCAAGCGGCGGTTGCACGCCTGGCCTTTGGGAAAAAAGGTTCGGTACCGCGTACCATCGAGGGGACGCGGCGCGTGCACACGGAGGTCGTACAACGCGAACGCCGCTGTTGCCGGATGGTGTCGGGGGACACCTCGCGGCGGCAGCGGTGATTTTTTTTGCCCGGTCCATCCACGCGTCAGCCCGCGCGCCATGGCGGCGACTGGCGTACCGCAGAGGTGAAGAACATGCAGGATAATACATCCCGCCCGCAATGGGGCATCGGCACCGTGGTCAATCACGCGCGCTTCGGCGGCGGACGCATTCTTGGCTATGACGGCGACCGCTACGTCGTCGCGTTCAAGGGGGGCGATATCCAGCGCTACGAGTTCACTGACCTCGCCCTGCGCGAGGTGGCGCGCCGTGGCGATCCCGACTATGATCGCGTCCTGCAGGCGGTGCGCGAGGTGCTTGGTGACGCCGGCTGGGTGGCAGCGGAGACCGAACTCGGCCAGCGCTGGGCCGGCGGCACCCTGCGCCTCATCCCCGGGAAAGAGGGGCTGCAGCCCAAGGATGTTCCCATCGAGACCTTCTTCAAAAAACTCATCGGTACCCGCGATAAACTGCGCGTGCTCGAGCAGAAACTCAATGCGCATCCGCACCTCTCCCCCGAGGATAAGCTTGACTTGCAGGGCTATGTCACCCGCTGCTACGGGTCGCTGACCACCTTCAACATCCTCTTCGCCGAGAAGGAATCGCAGTTTACCGGCCAGAAGGACAAAGAGAGCGAATAGTTGACAACCGGCACCGATACCATCTAATATATTGGGCGGCGCGTTTGCGCCATGTGGGGATGGTGCGCCTGCGGGCGCGGAGGTGACGGATGATACGTGAGTACTACCGGCCGAAAAGCGTGAAAGAAGCGGTTGCGCTCAAGGCGAAACTGAAACAGGCGGCGTACCTGGGCGGGGGGACGGAACTCAACTCCTCCTATACTACCGCCAAGCCACTGGCGGTGATTGCCCTTGACGGACTGAAACTCGACGGCTGCAAAAAGACGGCGGCAGGTGTCAGCATCGGTGCGTGCGTCACGCTGCAGGCGCTGGCAGACAGCACAAAGGTGCCACCGGCGCTGCGCGTGGCGGTAGCGCAGGTAATCAACCGCAATGTGCGCAATGTCGCCACGCTCGGCGGCAATATCGGCGGCAACAAGTCCTGCTCCAACCTCATTCCGACGCTGCTCGCGCTCGGGGCGAAACTCAAGGTGGCGGGCAAAACCGGGACGAAGACCGTCGCGCTCGAGGACTACCTGCAGAAACCGCAGGGGCTCATCGTCAGCGTCGAACTGCCCAAAACGAAGGCGAAGGTCGCGTCGCGCGTCTTCCGCCGCACCGCCAACGACATCTCGCTGATTGTCGTCGCGGTCGGCATCACGCAGGTCAAGGGCGTGGTCACGGACGCGGTGGTGGCGGTCGGCGGGGTCAACAAGACCGTGGTGCGCCTGCGCCGCGTCGAACAGGGACTGCTCGACGTGGTGGTGCCGCACGACGACAGTATCGCGGCCGATGTGGCGAAGGACAAACTGGTCGTGACGAAGTCCGACATCCGCGGCAGCGCGGAATTCAAGCGCCATCTGGCCGGCGTCCTCGTGGCGGAAGCGGTGGCGGAGGCGGTGCTCTGATGCAGATCGAATTCACGCTCAACGGCATCCTGCGGAAACTCGACACCGAACCCGGCGCCTGCGTGCGCGACCTGCTGCAGCGCGAAGGCGTGGTCTCCGTGCGCAACGGCTGCGACGGGCAGGGCTCATGCGGCAACTGCGCCGTGCTGCTCGACGGCAAACTCGTCAACTCCTGCCTGCTGGTGGCAGCGCAACTCGACGGCCACGATGTGGTCACCGTCGACTACTACAGCCGGCAGCGGACGCTGACCGCGGTGCAGTCGTCGCTGGTCGACGCGGGCGTGGTGCAGTGCGGCTACTGCACGCCGGCCATGGTACTCGCTGTTGAGGAACTCCTCGGGCGCGTCAAGGCGCCGACCAAGGATGAGGTCAAGGACGCCCTCTCGGGTATTTTCTGCCGCTGCACGGGGTACGAGCAACTCTTCCTCGCGGTCGACATGGCGGTCAAACGCCTCAACGACCCGGACTACACCCCGGTGGTCGCCCCGTCGTTCCGCGACGACACCCGCGTGGTGGGCAAGCCGAAGCGCAAGGTGGACGGGCCCAAACTCGTGCGCGGCGAGCGCGCCTTCGTCGAAGACATGGTGCCGCGCGACGCCTGCCGCATGAAGGTGTTGCGCTCACCCTACGCGCATGCCTATATCAAGGACATCGACACCAGCGCGGCGGAGAAAATCCCGGGGGTGGTCTATATCCTCACCCATAAGAACTGCCCGGACATCTGGTACAACCAGGCGGGGCAGGGGTTCCCCGAGCCGTCACCGTACGACCGCAAGCTGGTCGGGCGCAAGATGCTGCATGTCGGCGATCGCGTCGCGGCCATCGTCGCTGAAACCGAGGAAATCGCGCTCGCGGCGATGAAGAAGATCAAGATCAAATGGGAAGTGCTCAAGCCCGTCCTCACCATCGAAGATGCCGCAGCACCGGGCGCCCCGGTCGTCCATAAGAGTGAGGTCGAGTACGTCGTTGGTGCGCCGGACAACCTCAAGGCCTACAACAAGCAGGCGGACCCGCGCGACGGGAAGATCATCTACCAGTTTCCCATCCACGGTGATCCGCACCGCAACATCGCTGCGGGGGTCGCCGGCGGCATCGGCGACGTGGAAAAGGGCCTCGCGGAGGCGGACGTCGTTATCGAGCGTGAATACGAGAGTACGCAGATCCAGTGCACCCCGGCGGAACCGCATGTCGTCTACTGCCGCATGGACGGCGACCGGCTCGTCATCCACGCTTCCACGCAGGTGCCGTGGCATTTGCGGCGCATTGTCGCGCGCGTGCTCGGCGGAGTGGACGAGAACCGCATCCGCGTCATCAAGGAGCGCGTCGGTGGCGGGTTCGGCTCCAAGCAGGACATCGTGCTCGAGGAACTCGTTGCCTACCTCACGTGGACGACAGGCCGCCCCATCTACCAGCGGTTTACCCGCGAAGAGGAATTCATCGCTTCGCGCACGCGCCACGTGATGAAGATCAAGGTCAAACTCGGGGCGAAGAAGGACGGGCGGCTCACCGCGGTCTACATGGACCTGCGCGCCAATACCGGCCCGTACGGTTCGCATTGCCTCACCGTGCCGATGAACGCCTGCTCCAAGTCGCTCCCGCTGTTCCTCTGCGACAACATGGGCTTCAAGGTGACCACCTACTACTCCAATATCCCGCCGACGGGCGCCTATCAGGGCTATGGCGCGCCCAAGGGATCGTTCGCGCTGCAACTGGCCGCCGCGGAACTGGCGGAAAAACTGGGCATGGACCATCTCGCATTTATCGAGCAGAACCGCGTGCGTGACGGGGTGATGCTGGAAATCCTGCGCTGTCTCGGCGAGGGGCGCGAAGGCACGCCGCAGCGCGTGTCGAGCTGCGGACTGGAACCCGCGCTCAAGCGCGGCGCCGAAATGATCAAGTGGGGAAAGAAGGAAACCGCTGCCGACCCGCACATCAAAATCGGCAAGGGCTTCGCCATCATCCAGCAGGGCTCGGGACTCCCCGGCCTCGATTCCGCCAATGCCGAGGTGAAACTCCTCTCTGACGGGAGTTTCATGCTGCTTTCGGGCGGCACTGACCTGGGGACCGGGCTCGATACCGTCACGGTGAAATTCGCCGCGGAAGTGCTCTGTGTCGACATGAACAAGGTGAGCATCATCGCCGCCGATACCGATATCACCCCGTTCGACGTGGGCGCCTACGCCTCCAGCGGCACCTACTTCTCGGGCGCCGCCGCGATGAATGCCGCCAAGGACATGAAGGCGAAACTCATCCGCGAGGCGGCGAAGTTGCTGGGCGAGCCGGAAGCGGATCTGGTGCTCGAGTATCCGGGGTTCGTGAAAGGCAAAAAGGGCAAAGTGTCGTACTGGGATATCGCCCACAATGCCGAGACGGGCGTCGGCTGCGGTGCGCTGTCAGGGCTCGGACATTTCACCACGGATAACGCGTCGTTTCCTTACGGTGCGCACTTCGCGCAGGTGTCGGTCAACACGAAGACGGGGTTGGTCACGGTGCAGAAGTATTTTGCGCTGCAGGACTGCGGCACGCCGGTCAATCCCGAACTCGCGCTCGGCCAGATCTACGGGGGTGCGCTCAAAACCATCGGGCACTCGCTGTACGAGGAGATGATCCTCGACAAGGACGGCCGCTGCCTCAACGCCAACCTGCTCGACTACAAGGTGCCGATGATCGGCGATATCCCCGAGGACTTCAGGGCGGAACTGGTCTTTACCGACGATCCGTTCGGTCCCTTTGGCAGCAAGTCGATCTCGGAGATAGCCTGCAACGGCGCCGCGCCGGCCATTGCCGATGCCATCCACGACGCCATCGGCGTCTGGATCCGCGACTGGCCCTTCAGCCCGGAAAAGGTGTTGCGTCATTTGGGAAAGTTGTAGCGCGTGTCAAAGATCCGTTTGCTGCCGCGTCATTTGGTCTGCCAGCACCTGGAAAATCTGTCGCGTGCGGCATTGGAAGAACAACAGGAAATCATCCGCGATTTCGTGCGTAATCGGCACGGTTTGTATGCGTTGTACCGTAACGACCGCCTGTATTACGTTGGCCTGGCATCCAATCTGCGTTCGCGACTGACGGCACATTTGCGTGACCGCCACCGCGATACGTGGAACCGTTTCAGCGTGTATTTGACTATCGGTGATGACCGTTTGCGTGAATTGGAAGCGCTGGTTGTGCGCATAGCGCAACCGGGGGGCAACCGGCAGAAGGGTAAGTTGTCGAAGTCACAGGATCTGCGCACGTTGTTTCGTCGGCGCATGAATGAATGCCACAAGCAGAAAATCGCGTCTATGATGGGGGATTCCCCCCGGCGGCGTGCGCTTCCCGGAAGCAAACAACGCGCGACCGGCACCGGCAGGGTGCCCGCGTTGGCAAAATATTCACGGCAGCCGTTTCGTTTGCGCTGGCACTTCAAGGGCAAACTGTACCGCGCCGCGGTTCGTCGTGACGGCACCATACGCGTTCACGGGAAAAATTATAATTCTCCGTCTATGGCCGCCTATGCGCTGCGTCATCGTCCGACCAACGGCTGGTTAGTGTGGGAATTCGAGCGTGCGCCTGGTGACTGGGTAAAACTCGATATTCTGCGGAAAAGGTGACGCATGACCGCAACACAAAACGTCTGATCAATGACTATGGTGCAGGCCTTTTGTGATGTGGACTACAGGTTTTCTTCGGTATAGAGGGTCAGTTCGAGCAGGCGCTCGAGCAATTGCTCGGCGGGCATTCCCGGAAAATTGTGCAGCACCAGTTCCTTGCTGAATAACCGACAGATATAGCGCACCTTGCGCGCGGCGCTGCGGGCGGCATAGACAAAGTCGCGGTGCCCGCTGTTGACCACCACCACATTATGCTCACGGTCATAGCGCGACCGCCACAGTTCGCCGGGCGCTGATTGCAGTGTGTAATTCGGCAGGCCTGGCAGCACTCCCGTGCTGCGCGTTGCCAGCAGTTCATCGGTTACCGTCAGCAGGCATTCCGCGGTGACAACGGTGTCTTCTTCGCTGACCGTGACCGACAACCGCACGAGGCAGGGTTCAGCCGGCGCGGTGAAGGTCACGGTTTCTGTGTTGTCGGCATCGAGTGAACCGCCGCCCTCGATGATATGCCAGTCGATGCGCAGCGCGCGCTCGAGGCGGCGGCGTGACTTATCACGCGCGACCACGGTAAGCCGGCGCGTGGCGGCAACGCGCACCACGGCGGAGGCGGGGGCAATGCGTGCGCTGAACAGCGGCCCGGCATGCGCGAAAAACGCCAGTTGCCGGTCGTCCGGTTCGATACCGTCCGGCGCCGCCAGGGGTTCACCGCCCGGTGTACCGGGGACGCAGATGCCCGGGGCGCTCTCCACACTGGCCGTGCCGCCACCACCGGGCGCACCCGGCCGCCCGGCGCGTCCCGCCATGGCAAACCAGTCGTACTCCTCGGCCGGCAGGGTCAGCAGCGCTTCGCGCAGCGCGCGCTGCACGGTGCGCAGCGTGTCGCGGCTGGTCTTTTCCTCAGCGGCCTGCCGTTGCGCAGCGATGACGGCCTGCAGTTCAGCGGCCAGTGGCGCGCAGGCGGTGACGGCCTCGCTGAACGCGGCGTCCTGAATGACCCCGTCGCGCGTGCCCGGGGTCAGGTTGAGAAACGGGATGTCGATGATCCCCTGCAGGCAATGCGCGTTCCACGGTTCCGCGGCAAAATGCGGCAGGCGCGTGATGTCCTCGAGCACACGCGTGCCGTTGCGGTACAGGCCGATGCGATTCTCCGGGTTGGTTTCGTTGAGATACAGTTCGCAGTAGAGGTCACCCTGCGGCGCGCGCAGCGTCGGCAGATGGTGCAGCAGGCGCCCGTTGAACTGGCGCGGCTCGACCGGGTACTCGCGGCGTGCGTTGCGGTCGATGATGCGGATGCGCACTCCCGTGGTGCGGATGCGGTCGCGCAGTTCCGCGGCAAGATACCACTGGATTTTCTCTCCGGAGAGCGAGCGCAGGCCGGCGAGTAACGGCGTGATCAGCAAATCGGTGCCGCGTGTTTCCACCAATGCGCGCGCCCGGCGGATCTGGAAGCCCGGTTCGCCGCGTTGCAGGCGCATTTGCCATGCCGTGCCGTCAGCCCCGGCGGATGTCATGGTTAGTGCCTCACCGACTGTCCAGAAACTGAGCAGCCCGATGCCGAATTCGCCCTGCAGTCCGGATGCACCCTCATGCTTGAGCCGGCGCTTGAGCGAATCACAGACATGAGTGGCGACATAGCGAAAATCGGGGATGCCGTCGTGGTCGCGAGGGATTCCCTCGCCGTCGTCGGTCAAACGCAGGTACTGCTGGCCCCGTTCGCGTCCGCGCACAATGGTGATGGTGTGTGCTTTCGCGTCTATGCTGTTCTCGACAAACTCGGCGATGGCTTTCAGCGGGTTGTTCTGGGACAGGGCGATGATGGTGATGGCGTTCCAGCTGTCCCCGATGCGGAGTTCGCCGGCAATGCCGCTCACGCGAGGGTGAGCACCTGGTCGAGTCCCGAGATCTTGAAGACCTTGAGCACGTCGGGGGAGCAGCCGCGGAGACAGAACCGCTCCTTGCCCGTCACCTTGGCGGTCTTCACGCAGAGGCGGAGAAACGCCGAGGAGACGAACGCCACCTGCGCCAGGTCGAAGACCACGCTGCGGTCGCGCACCTGCTCCAGTTCACCCTGCACCGCGAGTTCGTCCTTCATCACGGTCATGGCGTCGAGGCGCCCCGAAAAGGCGCAGGTAATCGTGCTGTCAGTGGATGTGCAGGTGACCATGGCGGTCCTCCCTCAGTAATTCCGGTTGTACAGCCGCGCCACGGCGGCTGCGTCCAATTTTTCATCAAGGAACTTTGCGCTGTCGAACCGCGCGAGGCGCTCGTTGCTGCGCCGCCGCGCGATGCGCTGGATGTTGAGCAGGTGCCGCGCGGTGATGTTGTCGGTGGTGATGTTGTTGCCCCCCGTGCCGCAGCCGAGGGTGAATGACGGGTGCAGGGTGTTGAACAGTCCCCCCACCGCCCCCTGTGACGACGGGGTGTTGACGACGATGCGCCCGGCGTTCATCACCTGCGCGAAGGCGCGGATGCGCTCGCTGTCGTTGGAGAAAATGCTCACCGTGTGCCCGATGCCGCCGAAAAAGTTGAGTTCGACGCACAACTTGACCGCGGCATCGTAGTTTGCCGCCTCGTACCAGGCGATGACCGGGGCGAGCACCTCGGCGGAGAGCGGGTGGTCGCGCCCGACGCCCGTCTGCGGGGCGATGAGCAGGCGCGTCCCTTCCGGCACGCTGATCCCCGCCAGCTGCGCGATGGCGGCCACGGACTTGCCGACGATGGCCGGGTTCATCACGTGCGTCTGCGGGTCGAGCGCGACCGCCGCCACCTTCGCCGCGTCGGCGTCCGGCAGGAAGTAGCCGCCCTGTTTTTCGAATTCCTTGCGCGCCGCCAGCGCGTTCGCCTTCTCGACGATGATTGCCTGTTCGCTGGCGCAGACCGTGCCGTTGTCAAACGTCTTGGAGAGCAGAATCGACTCGACGGCGAACGGCACGTCGGCGCTCTTCTCGATGTAGGCGGGCACGTTCCCGGCGCCGACCCCGAGCGCCGGCTTGCCCGACGAGTAGGCCGCCTTGACCATGGCGCTCCCCCCCGTGGCGAGCACCAGCGCCAGCGCGGGATGCCCCATCAGTTCCGCCATCTCATCGCGCGACCAGTCGGGCGCCCACTGCACGCAGTCGTCGGGCGCATCCGCCTTGAGTGCCGCGAGGTAGCAGAGCTTGGCCGCCTCGATGGAGCACTTCGCCGCCCGCGGGTGCGGGCTGATGATGATCGGGTTGCGCGTCTTGAGCGCGATCATGATCTTGAAGATGACGGTCGAGGTCGGGTTGGTCGTCGGGATGACGGCGAAGATCGGGCCGAGCGGCTGCGCGATCTCGGTGATGCCGCTCACCGGGTCGTCACTGACGATGCCGACCGTCTTCAGCGCGCGGATGTCCTCGTGCACGAACTGCGAGGCGACGACGTTCTTG
>CAZWUZ010000073.1:0-13800 GCA_964637655.1 uncultured bacterium
TCGCACCACTGGTGTCGCCAGCAGGTACGCCGCAGTGACCGCCCAGGCGAGGGCCGGGTGCTGCAGGCGCGCCCGAGCGAGCTGCCACAACGGGACCGCCCCGAGGGCAAGACACAGCACCTGCAGGCAGAGCACGGCACGAAAATCGCCGGACACCGCATAGAGGGCGGCCGGCACCACCAGCACCGGCGAAAAATGTATCCGCCAGAACGGCCAGCCCAGTATCGTCTCGGTAAGATCTCCGGCGTTCACCGCCCGCCAGTAGCGCTGCACCATCATCGCGAGGTCATGGTCGGCGGCGAGGAACAGGTCGAAACGCTGCCACTGAACACTACTGCCGGCAACCACAAAACACGCAAGCAGCACCACCAACAGCACCCGGTCACGCCCCGTGATATGCCCCACAGGCGGCTTATTCCCCACGCACATACGGCACCAGCAGTTCGCCGACCTCGTGATGCACGGCAACCGACGGATGCGGATCGGCAGCGTTGACCATCAGAGCAGCCGGATCGCGCCCGATCAGCAGCGGGGCGAGATCGAGCACCGGCACGCCGCGCGCGGCAAAAAACTCGCGCACCGGTTCGGTGATCACCCGGCTGCGCTCCACCGCCGCGAGATGGGGGAAAATCACCACCGCGAGACGGCTCTGCTTTGCCTGCGCCCAGTCGATAATCGCCTGCAGTTCGGCCAGGTGACGCGCGCGCAGGGCCGCATCCTGCCAGCAGGCGCGGGGCAGGTCCCAGTACAGTTCACAAAGATCAGTGTTAAGAAAACGGTAGAGCCGCCAGAAGACGAAGTTGGCAAGATAGGAGTGCGCGACGAGCGGACGCAGCGACGGCGGCGGCGGCGGCAGCCGGTATTCATAACGGCCCGCCTCACGGGCCACGCCCATGATGTCGTTGATGAAATAGCCGAGCACCAGCACATCGGGCGCACGTCCAAGCGTGTCGCTCACCGCATCGGCACAGGCCAGTTCCTCGCGACTATCGGTCCCGCATTGCCCGAGATTGAAAACCGCCCAGTCCTCACCCAGGCGGGCGCCGAGCACGCTGGTAAACCGGTCGCGGTAATCCTTGATGCCGTGGCCGGCGACAAACGAATCCCCGATAACAAACACCAGCTTGCGCCGCTGCCAGCCCGGGTGGTCAGTGTCGCGGAACCCCAGCGCGTTGAGCGGCTGCCAGTAACGGCTGAACCACAGCTCGCTCGCCAGGGTGTAGCTCCACCCGTCGCTGACGGCACCGAACTGCCGGAAGCCGGTCTCCAGGCAAGCCAAAGTCAGGAGCAATGCTCCCAGCGCCAAGCCGAAGTTCTGCAGCCAGCGGTGGACGGAAAGTCGGCAGCGTATTGTCATGCCCACTCAGCGACGCACAAATCCGAGCAGCCGGTACTCGACCAGGCCGGCAGTGCAGCCGTACCGCATACGCCAGCGCAGCAGCGGCAGGTAGCAGGCGCGGACCACCGCATAGGCGATTGCCAGCCGGCGGTTCAGCTGCCACAACATCCCCGTCATGTTACCGCAGGTCACCGCCGCCAGCTGCACCAGATGGCGCCAGCGGTCCGTGGCCGGCGTGTCCCAGGGCATCGGAAAATCCTCTTCCGTGTCGAAATTCCCCCAGGCGCGCAGGCCGGCAGGGGGCACGAAACCACGGGCCAGCGCCTCTGCATACATGGCCGTGCCCGGGGTCGGGATGTACTTGTTCGGGTAGAAGAAAAAGGCGCGCGGGTTGTCACGCTCCAACTGCTCGATAAAACGCAGCGTCGCTGCCAGTTCGACAGGTGTTTCGTCCGGAATTCCCGTCAGAAAATGATAGCCGACGCGCAGGCCGGGGATAGCCGCCAGACGGCGGTTGGCCGCCAGCGACTGCTCGACTGTGATCCCCTTCTCCATCCGCTCAAGGCAGGCCGGCGCCCCGCTTTCCACCCCTACATGCAATACATGCACCCCGGCGGCCTGCAGCAGCACGAAGTCATCGTCGGTCAGTGCCAGCACCTCGTTCACCCGCAGGCTGCGGAAACCGATCTCCGCCCGCAGACCGCGCCGCTGCACACCCGTGAGTATCGCCCGCAGATGTTCCGGACGGCAGCAGGGGTCATCATCGTAGAGATAGAAGAACGTCGCCCCGTAGGTCGCCTGCAGGAACGCCATGTGTTCCACCACTTCCTCCGGCGGAACAGGGCGCCACTTGTCGGAAAACGACCGGTAGCACGCCGGTGAAATGCAGAATCCGCACCGGTAAGGGCATCCGTAACTGCCGTACAGCGGAAAAATGGTGGTGCCGCCGTGCAGCATCGTGTAGCGCGGCAGGTCGTCGGCGATCAGGTCGTAGGGAATGTCGCGGAACGGAACATGTTCGTAATCCGCGAGGGGCGGATTGCACAGAATGCCGCCTGACAGGTCGCGGCTGACGAGACCGGTGACACCTGCGAACTCGGGGGACGGGCGAGTGAGTGCATCAGCCAGTTCCCGCAGTGCCCTCGCGCCGTAGCCGCAAACGACAAAATCGACCAGCGGCTCTGCCAACACCTGCTCCGGAAGCATCGACGGGAACGTGCCACCCCAGACCACCGGCACCCCTGAACGAAGGCGCTTCGCCTCCGCGCTGATCTCCAGGGCGCTCAGGATCGGATGCCCGAGCATCACGGAAATCCCGACCAGGAGCGTATCGGGTCCCAGCCGTTCCGCCAGACGATCCCGCCAGTCCGCAACATGTAGTCGGCAATCGAGCAAATCGATAACATACCCGGCGCGGCGTGCTTCCGCGGCGGCATAGAGCAGGCTCAGCGGCGGATGGCGGACGTGATCGCCGGTAAATCCGTACACCGGCAGGACTAAGAGTATGCGGTTTTTTTCCGCCGGATGGGTGCCATTGTCCGCACCCTTTTCCACCACTATCATGTGCCCCTCAAACCTCACCCCCCTAACATTAGCACATCATCTGCCAGTTACGCAAAACCCTAGGAAATCTATCATGCAGCATCTCAGGTCTCACAACCACGATTTGACAGCATCCATACAACATTATAGGTTGACCGTGATCACGCGGACCAGAGGTGTTTTTTGCGCATACAGTTTGCGTTTTCTCAATGGAACGCTTGCGTCGCCATCAGTACTGTCTGTATAGCCGTGGTGTTGCTTTTTCCAGTACTCACCAATACGCACATCTTCCCGTTTCAGGGCGATGCCGCCTGCGAATATCCTTACGCCATCCACACCATCCGATCTCTCGTCTATGCCCATGATTTCCCTCTGTGGGATCCGTTCAGCAATTGCGGGCAACCGTTCTATTACAACCATGCGTGGCTTGGAACATTCAATTTTCTGCGCTTGCTGACCGCTCGCCTCATCCCTTTTTTCCCCGGTACCGACCCCAGCAAAATCATCCTAGCCGTCACCATTGCCGGTTTCGTCCTGCTCGTATGGGCGTTTTTTCATTTTGTCCGTCAATGGGTACCTTCTCATACGCTGACGCTGCTCGCCACCCTGCATTTTGGCGCTCTGTGCCGCGACCTGTTCAGGGGAACCGATCAGACATGGACTGCTTTCGGCATGTACCCGATATTCTACTGTTGGGAACGCTGGTTGCGCACGTGGCAACGACGATACTTTTGGGGAGTCGCCGTGTCTGCCGGCATCTACGCCTCATTCGCCAATATTTGCATAACTGATTCTCTGTTCGTCATTATCGCGTATCTCTCCGTTCGTCTGCCGGCGTTGCTGCGTTTTCGCCTCGCCCCGAATCACGCGGCCGCGTTTGCCCGTTCCTGTTTTGGCGCGGTATTACTGCTACTCATAATTATTTCGCCCAAAATACTTATCGCCTTAGATGCTTCCGGTAATGTCTGCCGTATACCAACCTCACTTGCCCATCACTCCCCAAATATTGCACGCGGCGGCATGCACAGCCTGCTCGAATACCTGACACTCGCCGCTCCCGAATGGCACAATGTCCTGTTAATATTTGTTCCGTTCGCGGCATTTGAGCGACGGAACCGCCCGCTGTTGCTGCTGCTGCTGCTGCTGCTGTATCCGAGTATATTTCCGTCCCAATATCTCGTCTTATGGGATTATTTCTTCCCGTTTTTTGCCAACAGCGGCCACGTGCCAGACCTCTCGATTTTTGAACGCAATTTTTTTCTGCTCATCACGATCCTCGGTGCTTGTGGCGCACAGGTAATAATCCGTTTCGGTGTCCCTCGCGGACGCGGCGCAGGGAATGCCCTGAGAATCTTCTGTTTCTGCCTCTGGAGCGCGCTCCTGTTTTCCGGAAAACCGGTCGCTGCGCTGTTGCCCGGATTACTCTATCTTATCTTGCTGTGGCCAGCGCGCGAAGTCACCCCGCTGCGGCGCGCCTGGCCGATATGGATCGCGATTTTCGTTTCCGTTGCCTGGGCGTTTTGGTTTTTCCCCTACTCCGGATTCTCCCTGGCAACACATGTTTTTAAGCTGCGACTATCCGATTTCGTGCATAGAGGCGTCAGGGCACCATTGGCCGTTGATGCAGACATGCACGGTTCAACTCCGTTTGCCCGGCAATTGCTCGCACAGGAATTATCTGCTGGCGGGCAAAAGTGGCGAACCGCTGCTTATGATCGACTGCTGCGTCTGTCCGGTTCCGACATGCACAATCTCGTCCGTACCGGACTTCCTGTCGCCTATCTTGCGAACAACGTGCTGCTGGCCGACAATGACACGGACATGATTCATCTGATTGCAACAGCCCCTTCTGCAAACATCGCTGTTATTGTATCCTCAGACAGTCATCAGATACCGAAGTCCTTTGCTCTTCCTGCCACCGGTTCATACGCAAACGTGATCGCATTTGCCCCCCACGGCGTTGACTTAGAGGTTTACAGCACGTGTCCCGCATTGTTGGTTTATGCCGACAGTTATGACCCGCGCTGGAGCGCGACTCGCGGCTTCCAACCCGCGTCAATCCTTCGTGTCAACGGTTTATTCAAAGGTATTGTCGTCCCGGCAGGAAGCACACGAGTGACCATGCGTTATCGCTACCCCTTGCTCACTTATCTGCTTTGGGTCTCCACCTACCTCCAGCTTATATTCGTCCCGTTTCTAATCTTCCTCCCTGCATGGCAGCGACCGGCAGACCGGCAGCACCCATGAACATCCTCCTGATCAACCTGCCCAACCGGCAGCATGCCGAGGACTACACCACACCGAACCATTATTGGGAACATTTCATCCGCTATCCGCCCCTCGGCCTGATGGCGCTCGTCCCCGCCCTCGACCGCAGCCATCAGGCAGACATCCTCGATCTTGCCGTCCGCCAGACAACGCTCGAGGAAGCAATCACCCTGATTGCGGCGCGCCGGCCGGACGTGCTCGGTATCTCGGTCATGACGCGGTTCCTGTACCCGCTGGTGACGATTGCCCGCGGCGTGCGCGCCCGCTTGCCGCACGTCCGCATCGTCGTCGGCGGTCCGCATGCTACCCGTTTCCCCCGGGAAACGCTCGCACTGCGGGTCGCCGATTATGTGCTCCCGGGCTATGCGGAATTCACCTTCAGTGCCCTGGTGCAGGTGCTTTCCCGGGGAGGCGACGATACCGCCCTCACCGGCATTCACGGCCTGCACTGGCACGATGCGCACGGCATGCCGCGGCATAACGCTGCCGCCGCCGTCCCGACTGTCCTCGACGAGCTGCCGTTCCCCGACCGTACCCTGCTTGACCCTCGCGATTACTACACCGCCGCCGAACGCTCGCACACGACGACCGTCTATTCCTCGCGCGGCTGTCCGTTCCACTGCATCTTCTGCGACGTCGTTGATAAACAGTTCCGCTTCCGTTCTCCGGCAAACCTGGTCGACGAATTCAGCGCCATCGTTGCCCGGGGAATCCGCTCCATCTTCGTTTTTGACGATACGTTCAACCTCGACCGCGAACGCGTACTCGCTATCTGCCGCGAAATCCGCCGGCGACAGCTTTCTTTACGCTGGTCCGTACGCTGCCGTATCGCCCCCTTCGACCGTGAAATGGCGCAGGCGCTGGCCGGGGCGGGCTGTTTCCGTCTGCATGTCGGTGTGGAAACCCTCGATGCGCAGCTGCTGCGGCAGATTCGCAAGGGCATTACCCGCGAACAGATCGAATCCTTCTTCCGGCTCTGCCGGGAATTCCGCCTGGAAACCATGGCCTATTTTGTCGTCGGCCTGCCCGGTGAAACTGCGGAATACCGCCGGCATCTGCGTGACGAAATCCGCCGGCTTGACCCCACCTACTTCTTCATTAACGTGCTTTTCCCGCAGCCGGAAACCGCCTATTACCGGTCGTTGCTCGCCGACGGCACGTATACCCGTGACCACTGGGCGGCATTCATCGCCAGTCCGGTTCCCAACTTCCGTCTGCCGCTGCCGCGTTCGCCTGACGAACACGCGGAACTGATGCGCCTCGCGGAAGAGCTGACCAGCCGGCACTACCTCTCCCCGCGTTTCATACTCCGCGAGCTGTGCCGTGACTGGCGCAGCCCCCGGGCGATTATTTTCAAAGCACGCCTGGCACTGCTGCTCTGCCGCATCCGGCTGCTTCCGCGGAAGCGCCGATGACCGCCCGGGTGCGACAGTTCCGGCGCTGGGCGGGCATCAGCGGCACCCTGCTGCTACTCGCCTGGTTTGCCCCCTGCCTTAGCGGGGCTACCCTGGGCGGTAATTTCGACCTGCGCACACACATCCTCCCTCTGCAATTCATCATCAGCACTGCCTGGCGCGATGGCGAACTGCCGCAATGGAATCCTTACATTTTCTGCGGTGCGCCACTGAACCGCAGCGCCGCCTTTACTGCATGGTATCCCCCCCATTTGTGCTATGCTCTCGTCACGCCGGCAGCCGTACCGGTTACAGCCACCGCGCTGCTTGCTGCACACGCTGCCGCCGCCGTGGCCGCCGCGTTCTGGTACTTTTACGGCTGCTTACGCCTGGGCCGTGCCGCATTCTTCGCCGCCACCGCATACCTGCTGTCGCTCCCCCTTGCCATCTCACTAGCCACAGGCACGAACAATTTTCTGCCGTTCGTCATCCTGCCGCTGTTGCTCGGTATCGTCCGCCGGTGGGGTCAGCGGGGCTACACGCAACCAGCCATCGGTATCGCAACGGCGTTATTCTGGGCACTATGGCTGGGCAGCCATCCGCCAATGGCTGCGTACGTGACGGTTGCTGTCGTGCTCACGACGGCTATTCAGCGGCACCCGCTGGTGTCGCTTCGTCGCCTGCTGCTGGCACTTGTCTGTGCGATCGGGTTGGGGGCCTTTCATATCCTGCCATTCATTGCCGGCATGGTGGATGCAGGCGGGCAGACCGGCGACACCACCGGCTGGTGGGCACAATACCAGACTGCCCCCCGGAACTGCTCCGCCTCTTCCTTCCCGACCTGTTTGGGCGCAGTGAGGACGCGTACGGCGGCAGCGAAACACCCGCTGAATCATTTCCCGTCTATGCCGGTCTCTTTCCGGCGTTGCTGGCCCTGTACGGACTGCTCTTCCTCCGCGGCCGACATCTGCTGCCCGCCCAGCTTGGCCTGCTTCTCATACCCCTGGTTGTGTGCAACACTCCGGCCATCTGGCTGCACCGGCTGCTGCTGGGCAACATACCCCTGCAGTACAGCCGACTCGCCTTTCTGCTGCCACTGCCACTCGCCCTGCTGGCGGCACACACCGCCGCGCATCTTGCCCGGCAACCGCGGCGCTGGCTGGCCTTTCTCCTGTTTGCGTTCGCCGTCGCGTTTCTGCTGGCAGCTGCCGCCGGATCGCTGCCGCTTGCCGATGGCAGCATGCGCCCGCTCGGACGTACGGTCGCACTGCGACACGCATTGACCGTGCTGCTCGCCGGTGTTCCTTGTCTGCTGCTGCTCGCCGGCGGTTCGCGTCAGCGACGGGGGTTGGCTTTCGCGTTGCTGGTCATTATTACCGTCGGCGATTGCTGGACTGCAGTTGCACCACATGCACATCCGGGCTGGCCGTTCCTGATCCCGCCGGAACGGGTTTGGCCCGCCCCTTCCGGCATACCAGCCGCGGCCGGCGCCGTGCCGCACACCGGACGCGTATTGCCGGAGCGCCCCGAATTGTTCGGGGCGCAGGTGGCAGTCCATGGGTTGTTCAGCAGCACCGGGTACGACAATTTCGTTCCGCCACGTATCGGCGCCCTGTATGCCTGGCCACACGGGTACTCGCGCGCGGCCGGGCGCAGCCTCACCCCGCGCTCCCTGCGGGCACAACAACTTGCCGCTACCGCCTGGCATTTGCTCCCCGACGGAATGGCGCCGGTACCCGGCAGTCTGCCGCGCCTTGCCGGTTTCCGTGACGTACTGGTCGTGCCCGACGACCGCCAGGCGTTGTCGCTGCTCATGGCAGACACCTTCCCCTACCAGCGCCTGGTGGTACTCGCGGAACCACCTGCTCACCCGCTAACCGCCACCCGCTGGTCGACCAGACTGACGGCAGAAAGCAGCAACCGCGTCACCTGTCAGAGCGAAAGCAACGGGTTCTTCCTGTTGCTGCTGAACGATACGTTGGCTCCCGGATGGGAAGTGCTGATTGACGAGAGTGACGCGCTCCTGCTCCGCGCCAATACCGCTTTCCGCGCTTGTACGGTGCCACCGGGACGGCATATCATCACCTTCGTCTATCATGCCCCCGGCCTGCGCGCCGGCAGTCTCATCACCGTCGCCACCTGCCTCGGTCTGCTGTTCTGGTTGTGCCGGAACCGCCGCTAACTACTGTCCCTCCGGGATGCCGAACGTTCCCGTAACCCGGTAGATCTCCCCTGTTTCCACGGCCATGGACATGCCGATGTCCCCGGCAAGACAACGGCCAAAATGCAGCGCATACGCGCCGGTGCTAATCGCTCCGCGTTGCACAACGTCGAAAGACGGCCGGCAGTATTCGAGTGCTCCCTGGCGCGGGCGCGGGTTCCAGTCGCCACCGGCACAGACAGCCGTACCGCGCCACGCCCGCAACCCGGTCCCAAACCCCACCGGATGCTCGCCTCCGGCAACCAGCCAGACCGTCCGCACCAACACCCCTTCCTTCGGCGGATCGGATACCAACCCGGCAATGATGGTCTCGTCGTCAAGCTCCACCGGAGTGAATCCCGGGAGGCAGCCGCGCGGTACATCACCGGCAAGGAGCATTGCCCATCCGTCAGCACCGGCGGCGCGCAGCAGTCGTACCTGTTCGTCAACCGGTTCTCCCCGGCTGCGCCGCCAACGACCGAAATCCCACTGGTAGCGCGGAGTCGCTATAGTCGCTGCCGCGGCGGACGCGAACAGGGCACGCGCCTCATCATCACGGCCGGCGGCAGTCAGGGCCTGCACCAGCGGCCATCGCAGCGCAGTCTCTGCCGGCGGACCTGCACGCAGCAGCGCGAGGGCTTCTGCCGGACGATGGCGACGCAGCAATACCGTCGCGATGCCGCCGCGAAATCCGGGAGACACGGCAGCGGCGGTGTTCAGCCATGCCTGCCAATAGTCGCCGGCCAAACCAAGGCGGGCCGGCCGTTCCCACAGCCAGGCGGGAGCCGTGGCGGTATCCTGCACCGCGCATTCGTCCAGGCAGGCAGCGGTGGCCGCCGCCGCGATCGGGCTGCCCGACAGGCTCAGCTTAAGCAACGCCTGCCGCACCGGTCGTTCACCGGTGAACACTGCCGTCAGCAACGGCAGAACCCCGAGATCGATCTGCGGTGACTGCATGGCCCGTCGGTACCGCTGTTGCCACGCTGCGTGTCTGCCCCTGTCCTGTTCCCACAGATACAGTTGTGCGTCAACCGCAGCACGCAGAGCTGCACGCTGCTCCGCCGCCATCGGCAGATGCTCCAACCGCGGCAACCACGCAGCAAGTGCGGCGGCACTCCGCACGACAAAAGTGTCAACCGGTTCCGTACGCGGCGCCGCCAGGACCCCCGTGCCAAGGGGATAGCGCGCCTCCGGCCGCAGGTCCTGCTCTCCTGTCGCAGCATGGCAGCGCAATACCTGCGCGGTGATTGCTTGCTGTTCCCATTCTGCAGCCGCTGCCGGGGCCGGCAGCTTCAGTCGCAGGGTTTCCCCTGCCATCAGGCGCTGCCGATGCCATTCACCGGCGCGTTCGCTACCATCAGCCAGAAGCGCCGCCAAGCTGCAGTCCAGTTCTGTTCCGTCGGGAAATATGCTTGTCAACCAAACCTGCCGGGCAACGGTGTCTGGCGGAGGCGGCATGCCGGCGGCAACCCAGCGAGGGTCGCTGTCGGAAATCTTCTGCAGGGAAACACCCAAAATCCGTTCGGCATGCCGACACTGTTCCTGCAGCAGCGCGGACCGGGCCGCGACCGGTACCCGGGCAACTCGGGCCAGTGCGCCGAGGTGCAACGGTTGACGTGCAAGCAACGCCTCATACCGCGCCAAAGCAGTCATGCTGTTGCCGCTGAGTTCAGCGCTACGTCCGGCGAGATAAATGGCCGTTGTCACCGTTGACGGGTTGCCGGCAAAGAAGCGGGCGGACGCTTCGAGCATACCAACATCACCCGCCATCAGTCCCAGCCAGCCGATTCGGCTCCAGATTGTTTCCTGCGCTACTCCGAGCGAGCCGGCCATCTGCTGATAGATAATCCGCGCCTGCTGATACTGGCGGGCTGACGCCAGCATGTCGCCGACCGGCACCGCCACCTGCCGACCGAACTCCGGTTTCCCCATGACCAGGTTAACAAAACGTTCTATCTGCTGGCGTGCCGCTGGGGTAAATCCTTCCCGCGATAGTTGCGGCATGAGGGCACGTAGCTGCGCATACGCGGCTGCCAATTCGCCTTCGGTCAGAAAATGTTCTGTGAGCGCCAGGCGTGGTCGCAACAGTTCCGGCTGACGGTCGACCGCACGCTGATAATCGTTGACTGCAACGTCAGGCAGCCCGAGCTGCTTCCAGGCTTCACCCCGCATCATCACCACCCGTTCCGCATGGGGGCCACCCACCGCCCCGTCAAGCACCTCAAGCACCCCCCGCGGCAGGCCGGCGCCGGCACACAATTCAGCCCGCACTGTCGGCAATCGGTCATCATGCGGATACAGTGTGGCGTACCGGTCGAGGCAGGCCAGTCCCCGCCAGACCTCACCCTGTCGCGCCAGGAGACGGGCAAGCAGTAGGGCACCGTCCTGGTAGTCCGCCACCGCCGGCAAGGTCATCTGGACCTGCACCATAACACTGTCCTGCCCAAGATCCTGATAGAGCAATGTCTTGTACTGAATATGCAGGTTCTGCGGATCGAAACGTGCGGCACGGGCGATAGCCTGCTGCGCCTGCGGTAGCTGGCTGACAAGCAAGTGATCAACTTCCGCCTTCATTTCCTGATTGCCGCGCAACCAAACCAGCCCCTGCAGCATCACCACTGCCGCAATGACGCCACACCACAACACGTGCATCCGTGACCGCACTGGCGGCGACGACGGCTGCGGACGCACCAGCGCCGCCGCAAGGATGAATAGCAGTGGCACCGCGGTCGATTCGTAGCGCAGTTTGGTTTCGAAAAGCCCATGAACGGCAGCCCCGGTCGCTGCAGTCAGCGCCGCCAGAACCGGCAGCCTATACGCGCCGGTGCACCCTCGCCACAGCGCCAGCAACCACGGGGCTACCAACACTGCTGTCAGGCCGCTGCCTACCGCTCCGGTTTCCGCCCACCATTCCAGTAATTCACTATGCGCATGCTCAATGACATATACTGGACGCGGATAAATTGCATGGTAGGCGTACGGAAAAAACCGCATGGCGCTCTGGTTGAACGTTCCGGGCCCGTGTCCGCACAGCGGGCTGTCGAGTGCCATATTCATTGCCGCCTGCCAGATGGCGCAACGAATCTGATCATCACCACTCAGTCCATTTTGCCAAAACACTACCCGGTCGCGCAGGCTTGACGGACCAAGTACTAACAAGAGCAGCACTGCTATCGCCAGATACCAGATTACCCGCCGCGGCAGGGGCAACAACCAGGCAATAACCACGAAACCTGCCGCGGCGGCAAGATAACCCGCACGGTTGAAGGTCAGCAGCAGGCCGGCCACGAGCAGTATGCTGCCCACTCCCCAGGTCAAACGCGCTGCCGGGCGACTGGCGTTCAGGCAACGGATGACTGCCAGCGGCAGCAACACGACGAGAAACGCCCCATAGAAGTTGGGATTACCGAATGTCGATATCGCACGTCCGGACACGCCGATATCCGGCAGGCTGAACCCCCTGCCCCATTCCGCCCAATCAAGCCCGAAATGCTGCATGATACCGTAGCCCGTAACGAACAGGGCCAGTACTATCAGGAATCGCTGTAAGTGCTCAAGTCCCGCACCGGGGCGTAATATCCTGCCGAGCAGCAAAAACCACATTGCGTAAAACCACAGTCGATTGAGCAACAGTGCCCCGCGCGGCAGGTCGCCACGCCACAGCGTCAGCGCCAGCAGATAAGCCGCCAGCACGCCACCTGCAATGTATAAACTGCGCACCACCGCACCAGGGTATCCTGCCCCGTTTGCGGGCAACGCCACGACCAGTACGGCCAACAGCGGTAGTACTACTTGAAATCCGCTATACTTCACCACGTTTGCCGGAAAGGTCTCTCCGGAAATACCCAGCACCACCAGAGCCAGCAGCAGCGCCGTCCCCGTCTCCGACATGTCCCATGGCCATCGGGGTACACCGTCACGAGACAGCCAAGCATACAGCATGACTGTTCCTGCATACGCGGCAACCACAGCCAACGCCACACCCGCCCAGAAAAGAACCAGTTTGAGCGCGGGCCACACATCATCGAGCAGTGACGCAGCATGCCATGGTGTGATACCCGCTAATGACAGGGTGACTAGCATCCCCAAAAGCAGGAAAGGAATAGGCCCGGAAAACAGTTTTATCATATCGCACCATGCCGGCATTAGTTGTGCCGGGTTAATTCCCCGTCGGTTAGTATGGCATAGCTCTGCCGCGCAGGCAACCACCACCGGTACCGATGATACTGTGGCAGGCGATTATGCTATACTGTGTGCGGCATAGGTCATGGAAAGAATTTGCGCATCCGACTTACGGCTCAACGGGGGCAAGCCCGCAATACGAAGCGGGGCAGGCACGGTATGCCCCCGGGGCGGCTGGTCGGTAGCTGTACTGATTTTGCTGACGGTGTTTACCGTTTTTTTTTCAGCAATCGAAATGCGCCGTTTCGACAACTACTACCTTGACCTGCACGTTTTCAGCGCCGACTACGGGCTGGTCGATGAACTTTCACGCAACCTGAGCACCGGTGGTTCAACAGTCAACAGCTACGACCGGCGCAGCCAGCTCGGCGAACATTTTTCCGTTTTCTGGTATCTGCTTTCCCTCCCGTACCTTACGGGTGCAGGCCTGCATGCCTATCTGGTCACCAAGGGTGCAGCCATTGCCATCAGCGCGCTGCCTGTCTACTGGCTCGCCCGTCGCTGGTTGCGCTGCGGCATGGCCGCCGGCGCACTGACGACAGCCTTCCTGCTGTACCCGCCCACCATCTACCCGCTCACCACGAGTTTCAATATCGAACTCTTCGCCATTCCCACGTTCCTCTTTGCCCTCTACTTTCTTGAGCGCCAACGCTGGGGCGCCATGCTCCTTTTTCTTGCCACCGCCGCAAGCATCAAGGAAAACTATTTGCTGACCGCAGCCGCCTATGGCCTGTTTCTGTGCGGGCGCGGCCGCTGGCGTCTGGGCGCGGGCATTGCCCTGAGCGCCATTGCCGCTTTCTGCGTGATCGTGCTGTACATCATCCCCGCCTTCAACCCGCTGCCGGTGTTTCCGTCAGCCATCGAGTTGTATGCGC
>CAZWUZ010000074.1:0-13748 GCA_964637655.1 uncultured bacterium
GAGCAGCAGGAACAGGTAACGCATGGGCATCACTCCTGAGGTGCGGGCGCGAGCGGGCGCGCCGCGTAGTTGATATCGCGATCCAGCGCGTACAGGCGCGGTGGTAATTGTTCACCGGCGGCAAGACGCGCGGCATACCCGGTGAGCAGGCGGAACAGTTCTGCGAAAACCCCGTCGATGACTTCGCCCGGCACACCGTAATAGATGAAGTTGACCGGCATGGCATCGCCGATGAGAAACAGGTCCTTCCAGCGCGCGCCGGGGCGGGTGCCCGGCACCGCGTCATCCTCCGCAAACTGCAGGCGCGCGACATGCCCGAGCAGCTGCCCGGTCTGCGGGTCGCGCAGCGAGCGCCAGGCAAGATAGACCGGGCGCTCGCCGAGCGTCGCCCCCGGCTGCTGCAGCTCGCGCAGCCAGTCGAGGAGGTGGGTGAATTCGGCGGTCTTGGTCGACCCGCTGACAAAGAAGAGTTCCTGGCGCGTCCCTTCGCGCACGAGCGTGGTCAGGTGCGGGGGCGTGAGCAGTGAGGTGCCGGTGACCCCGAGGAAAAGATCGCGGTCGCGCCAGGTGGCGGCCGGGAGGTCAGCAATGGTGCGGTAGTCGGGAATGCCGTCGCCTGCCGGCGTGGCGGCGTTCAGGTCGATGCCGCAGAGGGAACCGTGGCGCAGGCGCGCCTGCAGGTTGGCGCGCAGGAAACCGCCGAGTATGCCGCGCGAGCCGAGCAGCAGCGCATGGCGGTAGAGCAGCGTCCGCCCCAGCCCGTTGCCGACGGCTTCGACCGCGGCGAGAACGGACAGCGCGCAGGCCTCTGCCTCGTGCACGCTCTTGAAGGCAGAGACGGCGATGGTCAGCGCGGGCACGGCCAGTTCGCCCTGCGCCGCCTCGTGCTCCAGGTGCTGCATGCCGTTGCGCGTATGCTCGAAGGTGGCCGGCAGCAGCGGGGCCAGCCAGTCGCGCAGCGGCATGGTGACGGATAGGCCGTCCGGCGCGGGGACGGCCGCCAGCGTCAGCGCGTCACCCAGCGTCGCCCCTGCACGGCAGAGGCGGCTCAGTTCCGGCGCGACGTAGCCGCCGTCCTCGATGAGCAGCACGCGCCGGCCGTCGGCTGCCGCCTGCAGCGCCTCGCCCAGGAAGAGATGGAGCGCGGCGAGGCGCATGGCATGGAAGTAGTCGCGGTCACCGGCGCGCAGTGCCGAGTCGAGTGCCGCCAGCGGCTCGACCGGGGAGAGGTTGCGCGCCAGCACGAAGGCGCCCTGGGCAGTGCCGCGGTAATGCGTGACCTCCTGCAGGGCATGACAGCTGAAGCGGCCGGCGGGCAGCGAGTGAAGGTCGTCGAGGTAGGTTTCGGGGACGCTGCCGCGGTAGCGGATGAAGAGCGTGGTGAGCGTGGCGCAGCCGGCGGCGGCGAGCGCCTGCATGAAGCCGAGCGTTTCCGTTGTCAGGTGATGGATCAGCACCAGCCGGTAGCCGGCCAGCAGTCCGGGCGCCGCTTTCGTGACGGCGGCAGCAAGCACCGGGAGGCGCTGCAGGTGTCCCGCCATGTCGGGGACGCGCCGCCGGGCGCCGATGCTGCAGTTGAGCGAGGTGCCGTGGCGCGAAACATCGAGGTAGATGCGCTCGTCGGCATCAGCGAGCACGAGCAGGCGGCGCGCGGCGAGCAGGCGCGCGGCGCTGGCGTCGCCCAGCACGGCGAGCAGGCGGGCGAGCGGGCGCAGCGCCTGCTGCGGGTCGGTGCCGCCGAGCAGGCGCTCGCTCCACGGGCCGGTCCAGTGCAGCGCCACGCGCTGCAGGCCGCTGAGGCCGGCAGCGGCAAGGAGCGTGAAAAGTTCCGCCTGCTGGTCGGGAGTGATGATCAGCGCCGGGGCCTGGTTGCGGCATTCGTGCTGGACCGCGGCAGCCAGTGCGGCGGCCAGCGCGGGGAGGTCGTGGCGCACCGTGCCGGCGTCGGGCGCGGGGAGCGTATGGTGCGGCAGGCGCCGGAGGTAGAGGCGCGAATCGCGGCTCTCCTCGACCGTGCAGCGCAGGAAGCGCGCGGCGCGGTCATACTCGACAAAGATGAAGTGGGAGGCCGCGCCGCCCGGGGCGAGGGGAAGCAGCAGCGCCGGCGGCTCGGCGCTGTCGGGAGCGCCGCCGAAGGCCCCGGGGAAGAGCAGGCCACCCTGCGCGGGCGACTGCAGGGCGGCGAAGACCGCGTGCAGCCCGGCGGCCACCTCCTCCTGCCGCGCCGCGAGCGCGCGGGCGACTGACGCGCGCAGGGCCACCGCGGCCTGGCGCACGCCGAGCGCCGCAAGTTCCGGCGTTGCCGCGGCATCGACCGCGGCGGCGACGAGCACGTCGCCGGACGCGTTGCGGCACTGTTCCGCCACCTGGCGTGCGAGGAAGCCGGTGAAGGCGGTGAGCCCGCTGAACATGCGGATGCCGCTGATGTCGAGCAGGCATGACCCGTCGGCCTGGGTGAGCAGCGGCACGCCGCAGACACGCTCATCCGCGGTGGCGGTCTCCGGGCGCGCAAAGCGCTCCGCCCCGGCGAGCCGGTCGAGAATGGCGCCGATCTTTTTCCGGCGCGGGGTATCGTCGCTCATGGCGGGGCACTCTCCTGCGGGCGGGTGCGGCGCAGTGTTTCCGCCTGCTGTTTGAGGGCGCGGAAATAGTCCGTGCCGGTGATGCGGGTCAGTTCGCGCTGCTGCTCCTGCCGGTCGATGCGGATGCTCAGTTCGCGCACCTGCTGCTGCAGCGCCTGTTCGCGCTCTGCCACCGCCTGCACCGTGCGCACAAAGACGCGTGCCAGCGTGCCGAGCTCGTCGGTGCGCGCGGCCAGTGACGCGAGCCCGTCCGTGGCGGCGTATTCGCCGTCACCCACCCGCCGGGCCGCGTCGGTGAGCCGGGTGACCGGATCGCTGAGGCGGCGCGCGAGGCGGGTGGCGATGGCGAGCCCGGCGCAGAGCACGAGAAGGATGATGGCGCCCAGTTCATAAAGCACCACGATGGGGAGTTCGTCCTGCAGCAGCAGCACGGACTGGCTGAGCCAGGTGACCATGACGGTGAGCAGGAGAAGGTAGTGCACGGTGAGGACGGTGCGCAGGGCGATGGTCGCCGTGAGGCGTCCCGCGCGCCAGAGCAGCCAGGGAATGAACAGGAAGGCCCAGAGCGTGTCGGTGATGACAATCGGCAGGAGGAGCTCGAAGAGCGCGGCGGTGAGCGTGACGCGGCCGAGCGCGTACTCGATGCCGCTGGTGATGATGTACGGCCAGCAGGCGGCGGAGATGAGAAAGAGGAGCAGGCGCGAGAAATCGGCGGTGGTGGTCAGGCGCGCAGCCCGCCCGCGCCAGTAGAGCGCGGGGATGAGACCCATCAGCCCGTTGCCGATGCTCCAGTGCGGGGCGAAGAACAGGCCCTGCCCGGCGAGCCCGTAGCCGAGCATGTCGCCGAGGCAGCCGGTGGCAAAGCCCGCCCACGGCCCGGCGAGCAGGCCGAGCAGCATGGGGAGCGCCACCTGCGGACGCAATTCGGCGAAAGAGCACCCGGGGAGGTGGAAGAGGCCGGAGCAGAAATTGGCCAGACCGTAGGCGGCAGCGGCAGCCAGCGTCCAGCCGACGGTGGCGCCGCGCGCCGCCATCAGGTGAGAGAGTCGGCCACCCGGCGCAGGGCGGCGGTGACCGGATGTTCCGGATAGCGCATGGTGAACAGTCCCTCGCTGGCCAGGGTCATCATTTCGTTGGCATGCGGCAGGATGGCGGCAACCGGGCAGCGGTAGGTGGCAGTGACGGTGCGGCGGATCTGTTCCGGGTCGAATTCCGCCGGGGTCTTGTTGACGATGAGCGACAGGTTGGGCACTTCGAGCTCGCGCGCCACCTCGACGGTCAGGCCGGTGCCCTGGTAGTCCTGGTGGTCGGGCCGCATCACCACGAGCAGGGTATGCGACAACGCGATGGAGAGAAGCGTCTCCTCGTTCAGTCCCGGGTGTGTGTCGATGATGAGCGTATCGAGCTGCAGTTCGGTGCCGAGCGCGAAGAAGCCGCTGCTCAGGCGGTTGATGTCGTAGCCGTCCTTGAGCATGCGGGCGATATCGGCGGCGTTGGCGCTGGAGGGGATGAGGTGCACGCTGCCGGCGGCGCCGGGCCCGAGGACGGCGGAGACATCGCGCGCGCAGCGGGTGACGGGACAGGTCCCCTGCAGGTAGTCGTTGAGTGTCGGCGCGCCGCCGGTGTCAGGCAGGCCGAAGAGGATGTGGATGCCCGGCGACTGGATGTCGGTGTCGACCACCCCGACCCGCCTGCCGCCGGCGGCCAGCAGCGCCGCGAGGTTGGCCGAGATGTTGGATTTGCCGGTCCCGCCCCGGAAGGAGTGGACCGAGATAATGCTCGTCACGCGCCTGTTCCCCCCGCCGGAAGTGCCCCGCTGCGACGTATCCATGCACCCTCATCCAACTTTCCCTCTCAGAGAGGGGGAAGGCAACCACCCTCTCCCGCCGCGGCGGGAGAGGGGAGGGTGAGGGTGGCTGGATAGTGGCGCTGCGCCTATAATAGCACCGGTACCGGGCAGCGTCAAACCGGCGGCGGCGCCGTTGACGCCGTACCGCCGTCGGTGCTATACTCCGGCGCTGGCGGGTGCGCGGTGAACCATTCTTCCCGACAACCCGGACAGGACTGAATGCGCCGCGACGGTTGACCGTTCCGGCAGGGGCGGAGCAGCATGGCGGAGATGACGGACAACGGAGCGGGCGGGGCGACGAATGCCGCCGGTGTGCCGGCGCCCGCGGCGCTGCAGGCGGAGATCGCGCGGCGCCGCACCTTTGCCATCATCAGCCATCCCGACGCGGGGAAGACGACGCTGACGGAGAAGTTCCTGCTCTTTGCCGGCGCCATCCAGACCGCGGGCGCGGTCAAATCGAACAAGATCAAGAAGACCACCGTCTCCGACTTCATGGAGATCGAGCGGCAGCGCGGCATCTCGGTGGCCACCGCGGTGATGAGTTTCACCTACGGCGAGCTCAACCTGACGCTGCTCGACACCCCGGGCCACAAGGACTTTGCCGAGGACACCTTCCGCACGCTGACCGCGGTCGACAGCGTCATTCTCGTCGTTGACAGCGTCAAGGGGGTGGAGGAGCAGACCGAGAAACTGATGCAGGTCTGCCGCATGCGCCAGACGCCCGTCATGATCTTCTGCAACAAGATGGACCGCGAGGGGGAGAGCCCGTTCGCGCTGCTCGACGAACTCGAGCACAAACTCAACATCAGGGTGCAGCCGCTGACCTGGCCGATTTCGCGCGGCGCCAGTTTCAAGGGGGTCTACGATCTCTTCCACCGCAAGCTGCATCTCTTCCGCGCCGGGCGCAGCGAGGTGCCCGAGCCGGGCATCGCCATCAGCGACCTGCGTGACGGGAAACTCGACGAGCACGTCGGCGATTCCTACGCGAAGCAGCTGCGCGAGGACGCGGACCTGATGGCGGGGGTATACGAACCGTTCGCGGTCGACCGCTACCTGGCCGGCGAGCTGGCACCCGTCTTCTTCGGCAGCGCGCTCAACAATTTCGGGGTGAAGGAACTGCTGGACATGTTCATCGCCGTCTCGCCGCTGCCGCAGCCGCGCGCGGCGGAGACGCGCACCGTGCAGCCGGCGGAGAGCGCGTTTTCGGGCTTTGTGTTCAAGATCCACGCCAACCTCGACCTGCGGCACCGCGACCGCATCGCCTTTATCCGCGTCTGCTCGGGCACCTTCCGGCGCAATACCTTCTACCGGCACACGCGGCTGGGTAAGGATTTGCGCTTCGCCAACCCGGCAAGTTTCATGGGGCAGCGCAAGGAAGTGGTCGACGAAGCATACCCGGGTGACGTGGTCGGGCTGTTCGACCGCGGCAACTTCAAGATCGGCGACACGCTGACCGAGGGTGAGCACCTGCAGTTCCGCGGCATCCCGTCGTTCTCCCCCGAGCAGTTCCGCGAACTGGTGCGCAAGTCGGAAAAGGCCAAGCAGCTGGACAAGGGCATCCGCCAGCTCACGGACGAGGGGGTGGCGCAGCTCTTCACTATTGACAACGGGCGGCGCACCATCGTCGGCACGGTCGGGCTGCTGCAGTTCGAGGTCATCCAGTACCGCCTCGAACACGAGTACGGTGCCGACTGCTACTTTACCGCGCTCGACTTCTACAAGGCGTTGTGGCTGACGGCGGCGGACGAGGCGGCGCTGGCGGAGTTCATCGACCACAAGGCGCCGCGCATCGGCTACGACAAGGAAAACCGCCCGGTCTTCTTTGTCGAGTCGGAATGGATGCTCAACCACTACATCAAGCAGTACCCGAAGGTCAGGTTCCACTTCACCTCGGAGTGCCGCAGCGACGACATGCCCGCCTGACCGGGCGGGATGTCAACCCGGAACACCGGCCTGTGTGCGGCAGAACGTCCGGCTCCACGGCGAAACCGCGGAAACCGGCTTGTTTGTATCAGCGGGTACGCGATGCTCCAGCCCGTGCATGGCGGCGATGGTCGCCCCATCCGGCAGGAATAATCATCGATTCATCTCACGAACCGCGCTTGCCACCTGCGCCAGCGGCAGCGCCTGAATCCGCTCCGCCAGCGACCACGTGCGGTCACCCGGATAGACCGCCCAGAGGCGGGTCAATTTCAGATCAGCCATGGCGATGTGCATGGAACGCGTCACCTGTGGCGTATCCGCGAACTTGAACTCGAATCCGTACCGTTTGCCACCGCGCACAATCAGCAGATCGAGTTCCGCCCCGGCGTGGGTGCGGTAAAACGCGGCGTCACGCTCGGCACCTGCCGCACGAATCACCTCGTCCATCGCAAACCCCTCCCAGGAAAAACCAAACCGGGGGTGCGCCATCAACTGTGCCGCCGTACGCAGGCCAAGCAATGCGTGCAGGAGACCGGTATCGCGGAAATAGACCTTGGGCGCCTTGACCACGCGCTTGCCCGTGTTCTCGAACCACGGCTGCAGCTGACGGACCATGAACGCACCGGTCAGGATATCAAGGTAGTGGCGCGCCGTGTCTTCTTTCACGCCCATCGCCCGGCCCAGTTCCGCCGCGTTCCAGACCTGGCCATGCCAATGCGCAAGCATCGTCCAGAAGCGGCGCAACGCCGACGCCGGCACGCGAATCCCGAGCTGAGGGATGTCCCGTTCGAGGAATGACTGGATGAAGTTCATCCGCCAATCGTGGCTTTTCGCCACGCTCCCGGCCAGATACGAGGCCGGCAGACCGCCGCGCAGCCAGAGCCGCTGCCAATGGTCGGCCCCGGCCTCGGGCAGCGTGAAGCCGGCCATCTCAATAAAGGCCACGCGACCGGCCATCGACTCTGAGACACCTTTCACGATCGCTGGTGATGCACTGCCGAGAATAAGAAAGCGTGCAGGCAACGGCCGGCGATCCGCAAGCACCCGCAGCAGCGAAAAGAGCTCAGGCTGCCGCTGGACTTCGTCGAGAACCACGAGCCCCCTCTGTTCCTTGAGCATGGTCCGACTGGCTTCGGGCTGCAGCGGCGTTTCCGGATCTTCGAGGTCGAAGACCACGGTCTTCTGGTGCGTCGCAATCCGCCGGGCAAGCGAGGTCTTGCCGCACTGGCGCGGCCCCAGCAGCAGAGTGATCGGGTATTCACCGATTGCCGCCAGGATGCGGGTTTCGAGCGCGGTTCGTTTATGCCATTTCATAATATGGAATATTACCATACAATACGGTGTTTTTCAAGGTATATTTATTAGTCAGCTGCGGTCGCCTACCGGCCATCATCCGTTATCGTTGCACCAAAGGGTGGTTTTGAGCGAGGGTATAGTTGCTCCCGACAACGATGAGCGCTCTGCAGGCGCGGCATTTTGCGCCCGCTGCGGCGCGAAGTTGAGCTGCCGTTGCTCATAATTTCATTGTTCCTGCTCGCATAATGTCAAAACCGTGTCGGAGCACAGGCGGCAAGCGTCATCGTCGGGATAGTAGTTTGATTAATTCCCTCGTGGTGATGATGACTACCTCAGATTGTTCACGGAACCCGCCGTCATTCGACCATAGCCCGATTTGCAGATGCAGCGCCAGCGCCAAATATGGGGCATCATGCGCATGCGCTGCAAGTATTCTCGCCCGCGGCAACAGCCTGATATAGTCAGCGGCCGGGATTATCCGCATTCTTGTTGTGAGTACATCGATGATTTCGTTTACCTGTGCCGCCGTCAGACCGCCCAGACGCTTGCGAAAAGCCGGAGTACACAACACCTTGCGGGCTTCCGACAGGCCGTATTCCGGCAGCGACAGTGTCAAACGCTCATCGAGCAGTAATTCGCGCGTGACTGCCGCCTTCATAAAGCCGGCAACGATAATATTGGCGTCAACCACCAGTTCCATGGGCGCTACCGTGCCTGCTGCTTGCGTGCCACTCGGGCACGAATCCTACGCCCGGTTGTAATCGCTTCCGTTTCGGTCACCGAGCTGTTGCGCAACAACTCATTCATTCTTGCCAGTGTGCGCACCTTATCCATGATTGCCTGCCGTGCGACTTCCGACCAATTGATTTCAGGAAAAACCGCCATCTGATTGCGTAATTCCGCCGGGATCGCAAGTGTCATGTTTGGCATTGTGTTGCCTCCTGTGTGATATGTGCACTATGTGTAATATGTACCATAGCATGCCCGGTTATGCAACTATGCTGTGACGCTTAATCCGTGTCTGCATAAATATCGCTACGTCAATCGCAATTAATCCAACCGATGGCGCTCAACGGGCGCCAGCTTCCATGGCGCCCGTTGCAGCGCATAGGTTGGCCATATTCCTTGCAATTATAATTTCCAGGTCGGCAACAGCATGGCCACCACGTAATTGATCCGTGAGTAGTGGTCTACTCCCGTATCCACTTCATCGTGCTTGTAGCCAATTCTCAACTCGCAGAGCCGGGACACGAGCGAAATGCCGCAGGTTCCCGGTAATTAGCGTCATGTCATGCGCCAGCGCAATCGCGGCTATCTGCAGATCAAGATGCGCCAGCGGTCGGCCGCTTTTTTCCAAGCGCGCCCGCAGTTCGCCGTACGCATAGGCCGCACCAGAGTCAAAATCAAGGACATTAACCCGCGCCAGCAATATCTGCTGCAATTGGTTCAAATAATGCTCACGACGAGCGCTCTTCATGGCGCCATAAACGATTTCACTGATGGTTACGGTAGAAATAAACTGGTTGGCAGATGGCACTTCGCGTAGCCGTCTGATCAGAAAGGTCGGTGGGTGCGGCTTAACAATCGTGGTTATAACATCGGTGTCAAAGAGATACACGCCGCATCTTGTCCCGGCGGCGACGCTTGTACGCCGCGTCAATATTTTCGCCCCACTCAACGCTATGCTGCAGTTTGTCGGCAACCGCCGCTAGTCCCCCCGCCGCATCAGCGCGTTTGGCTGCCCGCAGCGCCTCCAAACTCACCAATGCCGCCACCGGTTTATTGCGGCGAGTGATGACAAACTGTTTGCCGGAATAAGTCACTTGCGCTACCATTTCCGAAAATCGACTTTTCATCGTTGCTACCGAAATTTGTTGGTCCACGGGCATCACTCCTAGTAGGTCATTATGACCTATTGATCATTATACCACAGTTCATGTTATTTGCAAGGAATATTTCGAGGAAACAGTAGCGGTACGGTAATTGCGCGTGGTTGGCTTTCGCAATCACCTCCAAGTCGCGCACAAATCAAGGGAATTTATTCTCGATCTTTCGAGCTCCGCATAGGCACACATTTGTACCGATCACCATCAGCTTTAAGGCTAACGATGAGCGCTCTGCGTTGAGCCGCGCCAGCGGCGAAGCGCAGCAGTGCGAAGTTGGCCGAGATTTCTTCATTCATGTATTGGCGAGGCGTGATGTAAATGTACGGAGCGATAATATCGGCAAGGAACGATACGTTTTCAACTCTAACAGATGCGTATCTCCGCTCACGAGATAATCAGCCTTGCCTGCCAATGCGCAGGCAAGGAACATATCGTCATCGGGATCATCCTTGATTATCTTTGGCGTGGAACGTGGATTGACCGAAATGATAAAAGGCAGCACTTCCCTATGCAAGATTGACTTGCACTCGCGGGCGGTGAGCTTGAATTTTGGATAATTCATAACCCGCACGAGTTCCGCCAGGGTGTCGCGTGAGAACAACAAAACAAGCCGACCGCACCGCCACTGTCCAACCAACTCAGCTGCATGCCCGCTAAACAACAACGCAGACACCATGACATTGGTGTCCAGTACGACTCTAAGCTGACGCTTAACTGCGGCGTGCCCACGCGATGGCGTCATCGATATCTTTTTCCTTCAGTCCTAGTTTGGCTATCTTCTTTTTGACTTCTGGCAGTACTGTAGTGTCGGGCACCATCTGCATCGGACGCAGAATCAACACGTTGCCTTCGCGCGACACGTCGAAATATTCAGTCGCTTCCATCCCGGCAATCATAGCCTTGGGTATAGTAATCTGGTTTTTACAAGTTCGCTTGGCAAGCATTGTAACACCTCCTAAATATATTATAGCAGGATTCCTTACAAATGTCAAGCATTACTTCATTACTAGTTCCTTATGGTCAGGATTTCATCATATCAGCATTATTCCCGGCCAACGATTAGCGCTCTGCGAGCGCTGATTCACCGGCGCGAAGTTCGCTCTTCATTGGTCTGTGCTCTCTGGTCTGCCTTGCTTCTTTTCCAGGTTCCGCGGGCAGTGCTGCAAACAGCCTGTCAAATTGGTTTCTCGTTTCTGGCGGAAGATCCTCGTAAGTCACATAGACTTTGTCAGTGGAAAGAAACTCCATTAAATCATTAGATGCTGAATCAACTCGTAAATATTCGTTCGCAGGAATGGAAAGCCCTAATATAAGTCCTCCGTCGCTTAAAAAGAAGGCGTGAGCATTTTCATCTACCGTTTTGCTACGCCAATAGACGCCGTAAGCCTCATTAAGGTGAAGGCAGCAGTATCGAATTAGTTCTTTGTCATTCTTCAAAATGAGTTTCGGTGAATCCGCGTAAGCAGGAATCCAGTATTCATCGGCACTTTCTTCCCGCAGGGGCATATATCGATCCAAGAATCTATTGATTAGTTCTTCGGATCGTTGGTTAGCCAAAGCATAAATGTCAGCATATTCCGGCATTTCATTTCCTCAGCGAACGATTAGCGCTCACCGGTCGACGCTTCAGCGGCGACTGGAGGAGCGCTTTGTTGGCTTTCCGCTGTCCAATAATTTTTCATTCTCGGGTAGAATTGTTCAGGGGGCAGATTCGAGCCGATCGAATCCCACCATTGAGCCCAGTCTTGCCAGCGTGAGCCGAATTGTTCTCCGGTAAGAGAACACAATGCTGTCGCACAATGAAATGTTGTACATGCAGCCGGACCACCATCGGCATCAGATTGCCTGCGAAGTGCCTTGATAAGCAAAGGCACTGATTCTGCATTTCCTTCCAATCCCAGGTAGAGGAAGGCATCGTGCTTATTGCCCCATTGGAACCCAATAACCTTGTGGCATACGACACGCCTTTCTTCAATCGTAGAGTGTTCTATCCACTCTAAGTCATTCATCTTTTGGTTAGGTATCCAGAATTCACAATACCAATATGATCCATATATCGCGCCAGCGATAAGGAACCCTGCGAACGCGATAACAAATATTTTTCGTCGCTTTGTCATGGTCTCATTTCAAGCCAACGATTAGCGCTCTGCGTTGAGCCGCGCCAGCGGCGAAGCGCAGCAGCGCGAAGTTGGGATTACTGCTTTGTAATAATCGATTCATTTGCGCCCATTGTGCAAAACCCGGGTATCACCCCTGCCGTAATTCCAGTGGCAAGGTTTCCTACGGCCTTGAATTTCGCCGGAAACACTTCCTGTTGATTCTTGCTGAGCACAGTGTAAAATTGGCGAATTTCTTCATCTGTAGGAGAAACAATTCCATACCAGAAAATGGCAATATTTCCATCGGGCAAAAACATGCGCGGTTGGAGAGTCCCGAGGTAAGGTTTACCGCCCGATTCAGTAGGACTCTGTGGTGTGACAAAGCCGGGTATCTCAGTTCCATCGGCCAGAGAGATAGTAGCTTTCACAAGAAATGTCTCAGTTGGGTTAACAGGGATTTCTTTGTCCCACGGGCGAAATGTTTCTTCATCTGTTTCATCATACCAAGGCTCATCATAATCTACAATATGGCAGCTTACCCATATAGGATGTTGCTCAAAATCTCGCGGGCATAGATCGGCAATTTGTCGCAATATTGGTTTAGCAGAGTTCACGGGTCTATTTTCTGGTATTTCGGTTCTATTTCCGCGAAGTCGTACAATTATTACGATTATGGCAACGACAACGATCACGATTATCGTATATTTCATTTTATCATCCAATCCCAACGATTAGCGCTCTGCGTTGAAGCCGCGCCAGCGGCGAAGCGTAGAAGCGCGAAGTTGGCCGTCGTATCTCCTCCATTATTTACGCTCATCGTAATCGTTGACAAATCCACCCTCCGTCTTTGCGCCCAAGATTAATCCGCCCTGCAGACGCAATAGTAGTGCGACAAAAAACATAAAGGTTGCAGTCAACGGCATGACGCCCAAGCTTTTTGCAGGTTCGGCCCATGACCTATCATCAGCGAAAACTGCCGGGAAAGCAAGTACAAAACATAAACCGGCAGTGATAATCGCCCCTGTGAACGGTGCAAACAGTTTTTTGCGATACCGTATTTCTAGCAACCGCGTCAGAGAATATGACAGGTTCATCGCCATAAATCCCAGCATATGCATCAAGAAACCGGGCACATTATCAGTAAAGAGCTCCTTGCTTGCGAGGGTTATAAGCAGACTCACCAACATTCCTGGAGTGATAAACCATATGGGCAATAAAGGCTTTGGTATTTCCTTCGCCATGGTTTCAGCAAAGCCAAAAGATGCGCCAAGAAAGCCACATGGAATTCCGCCGAAGAATATTGCAAGAAGTCCGAATAAAGCTCCTCCAAGTAGATACACCGGATTATGTTCCATTCTGAAGGCATCGTAGGATTCCACAGTGCCCAATACTAATACGGCTACAAACAAACCGATTACCGCACCGAAAGCCCCGCGAAGTGGCGGCCAACGCATGAATTTGGGGATTTTGATTTTGGGTGTTAATACATAGGCAATACCTGCCACGGAACTCAGACCAACTATCGTTGCGGTTGCGGGCAAGATTATATTCAAACCATGGAATGATGCCATTTGATTAGCTCCCTGTCCCAGTTACCGCGTTCGCATATCTTTTGTTTTCATTCATCATCATCTGCATGAGGCCAACGATTAGCGCTCTGCGTTGAGCCGCGCCAGCGGCGAAGCGCAGAAGCGCGAAGTTCGCCATGTAATTATTCAGCATTTGGCTGATTTGTATTCGAAATGGATTCTGTTGTTTTCAACGAAGCTTGCCTCTCTGACAAGGGTTTGGATTCCAGTTGATTTGATTTCAGCAATTTTGATGTCGTTCAGAATGCAAGTCCAGGAGTGGCCAGTTCCGTCAACATTAGGTAAATATCCTGATGCGGTCTCTCTGGCCAATACTCCGGGATCAACAAATGAGGGTATCTTCATTATCTTTTTATGATCCTCACAATCGTCGCCAGCACATACCGAGTCTCTTGTTATTATTACATTGATTTGTGGCCTATCTTTGATAATTCGAAATTCCATTTTCATCAATAATCTCTTCCTGGCGAACGATTAGCGCTCTGCGTTGAGCCGCGCTAGCGGCGAAGCGCAGCAGCGCGAAG
>CAZWUZ010000075.1:0-12381 GCA_964637655.1 uncultured bacterium
GGCTCTCTGCGCCTTCGCCGATAACCGCGCGTCCGGCGGTCAGGGTACTCTGCTGCACGGCCTTTTCCACGATGATGTCCTGCCGCGCCGCCAGCGTGGTGCGCGTGGCATGCCGCACGTAGATGTTCAGCCCGGCATGCACGAGCATCGCCGCGGTCGCCCCGAAGAGAAAAAAAGCGCTGCCGAGTTCAGTGGTGATTTCCGCCTCGCTGCAGTCGCCCATGAAGACCGCGTGACCGCGCGCGCGCAGGTGCAGGTTGCTGACGTCAGGTTCGCAGGTGACGCTGCCGGGAAAGACGAGACGGGCACGCGGCGCGGGCGTGACGGTGATGGTCGCCTGCGGCAGGTCGCGCAGCAGCGCGCCCGTATCACTGCTCATGCATGCTCCCGGAAAGGGTCAGACCCTGATGCATGCGTTTCCTCCATGCCTGCTGCAAGTATACCATATCGCGGGCAGTCCCTACTCTCCGCCCCCGTCCCTTCCCGCCAGTTCGCGCACCAGCCCGTGCCAGGCGACTGCCGCCACCGCGCCGAACGCGGGCGGAATCAGCCCGTGCGCCTCGCGGACAAAGATATGGAAGAGCTGCATGGCGGTCTCCGCGTCACACAGCGCGCGATGCGCCTGCGGCTGCTCGACCCCGAACCGCTCCGCCAGCAGCGGCAGGGCGTGGCGCCGACCGGGATAGAGCCGGCGCGCCATGGTCAGCGTATCGAGCACCCCGGTATCAGGGAGTTCCTGCCCGGCCGTGCGCGCGGCGGCGATGATGAACGCCAGGTCAAACGGGGCATTGTGGAAGACCCAGAGCGCTCCTTCGCTGAAACGCAGGAACTCCGCGAGCACGTCCGCTACCGGGGGCGCGCTTTTCACCATCGTGTTGGTGATGCCGTGGATGCGGATGACATGGTCGGGAATCAGCCGCTGTGGGCGGATGAGCTGCTGAAAACGGTCGATAACCAGCCCGTCGCGGCAGCGCACGCCCGCCAGCTCGACCAGTTCGCCGCCCGCGCGCGGCGAGAAGCCCGTCGTCTCCGTATCGGCAAAGACGAGGTCGACCTCCGCCAGCGGCAGCGCGGCGAGCGTTGCGGGTATCACGGAGTGCACCGCGCCGGGACGAGTGCCGGCACCGGCCAGAGCCAGCCGAACCAGCGATGCGGCTCTGCCACCAGCGCCAGCGGCTGCTGCGGGTCAGCACCGGCCGCCAGCAGCACCTGCCCGGTGGCGTCACGCAGCCGGCGCTGACTCCTCTTCTCCACCACCGTGCCGGCAACCGTGAACGCCGGGCGCGGGTTGTGGCGCAGGTAGGGGGCGTAGGCCGCCAGTTCGCGCACCAGGCGCGCATTCGCCGCCCGGCAGTCGAGCGTACCAGCCGCCACTGCGCGCGGCACCTCGTCGCCCAGGTGTACCTCCGTACCGGCAGCAACCGCTTCCGCCTGCGCCGCCAGTGCCGCACGCACGCGGTCGAAATCCTCGGGCGGCAGCCGCCGCAGCGCGCGAGGCAGCACACAGTCACGGCGGTTCAGCAGCCCGTGCAGCAGCGCCCGCTCCTCTTCGCCTTCCGGCCCGTCCCAGGCCGCCAGTGCGGGCACCAGCAGGCCGAGCTGCTGCGCACGGAATACCTGCCAGTCGGCATTGGCCAGCACCGAGGCCTTGATGAAGACCTCGCCCGTGGCGCGCGCGTCCGCCAGCGCGCGATGATGGTCGTCGAGCCGTACCCCGAAATCGTCCGCCAGTTCCGCCAGGTTGGCGCCCGCCAACGGGCGCAGCGACTGGCAGTAGGCGCGCGTGTCATAGACCGGCGGCGTGAAGTCGCGGCGGCAGAAACGCGAGGCGCGCGCGCGGATGGTGCGCAGGTCGAAACTCCCGTTGTGCACGATGGCGATGGTGTCGTTGCCGCCGAAGAAGTCGAGGAAACGCCGCACCGCCTCCGCTGGTGCGGGCGCGCCGCGCACCATGTCGTTGGTGATGCCGGTCAGTTCGACGATGTCGGGCCCGATATACTGGCCCGGGTCGACCAGGGTCTGGAATTCCTCGCCGATCACTCCGTCACGGATGCGCACCGCGCCGATTTCGGTGATCTCGTCCGTTGCACCCACGCCCGTCGCCTCAAGGTCGTAGGCGACCAGCGTCTTCCCGTACAGCGGGCTGCGGGTGTAGAGCAGCGCCTGTGCCAGATGCACCGCCAGCAGTGGCACCGACGAGGTCGCGCGCAGGGTGCGGTCGCCGCAGTCGATGCCGGTTGCCGTGACGCGCAGCGGGCAGGGGCCGTCGCTGATGCGCGCCGCCGCCAGCGCCGCGCGCAGCAGCTGCGCGGTCAGCCGGCCCCAGGCGCTGTTATGCGGTTCGATACGCGCGCCCTGCTCGCGTATCATCCCGACCGCACGGTTCATGCCGTCGACATGGAACGGGCTGCGCCAGAGACGGAATGCCGGGGTCTCCCCGAGCGGCAGCAGGTCGGGCAGGTTCCACGCGTCGCGCAGGCGCGCCTGCAGTTCGCGGTTCATGCCTGCTCCCGCAGGAACGCTTCGAACTCAGCGCCGCTCATGGTCGCCGTGCCGAGGTGCGCGGCCTTCTCCGCCTTGCTCCCCGCGTCCGCACCGACGATCACCAGGCCCGTCTTCTTCGTTACCGACGCGGTCGTCTCAGCGCCGAGCCGCCGCACCGCTTCTTCCGCCTCGCGCCGGGTCAGCGCCGGCAGCGTGCCGGTGATGACCACCTTTTTGCCCAGCCACGGGGTGGCACCGGCAGCGGGTGCTACCGCCAGCGCGGGGTTCAGCCCCAGGTCGAGCAGGGCGCGCAGCAATTCGCCATTCCGCGCGCGGAAGGCAAGGATATGTTCCGCCGCGACAGGGCCGCAGTCATCGACCGCCAGCAGTTCTTCCTCTGTCACCGTCAGCAGGCGCGCCAGCGTGCCGAGGCGTGCCGCAACCTTGCGCGCCAGCGATTCGCCGACATCGGGGATGCCGAGCGCGAACAGGAAACGGTCGAGCGGCGCCTGCTGCGCCCGCGCGATGCCGTCGAGCAGTTTCTGCAGCGACTTGTCACCCCAGCCGTGCAGGGCGCGGATTTTCTCCTGCCGCGCCGGGTCGTCAGGGAGCGTGAAGACATCGACCGCAGTGGCGAGCAGTCCCTCACGCACCAGCAGGTCGACCCCCTTCTCCCCGAGCCCGTCGATGTTGAGTGCGTCGCGCGACGCGAGATGTTCGAGCCGCGCGCGCACCTGGGCCGGGCAGGCGGCATTCGGGCACCTGACCGCGACTTCCTCCGCGCTCGTTTCGACCGCGCTGGCGCACACGGGGCAGCGCTCCGGGAAGGCGTAGGGCTCCGCCTGCGCCGGGCGCTGCTCCATGATAACGCGCCGCACCTTGGGGATGACCTCGCCCGCCTTCTCGATGAGCACCGTGTCGCCGACCCGCACGTCGAGCCGCGCCACCTCGTCGCGGTTGTGCAGCGTGGCGCGACTGATGGTGCTCCCCGCCACGCGCACGGGCGCCAGTTCCGCCACCGGGGTAAGCACCCCCGTGCGTCCCACCTGCACGGTGATACCCGTCACCGTCGTCGCCTGCTGCTCCGCGGGAAACTTGTAGGCCATCGCCCAGCGCGGGGCGCGCGCGGTGCTCCCCAGTTCGCGCTGCCAGCGCAGGTCGTCCACCTTGATGACCAGCCCGTCGCTGTCGAAGGGAAGTTCTGCGCGTCGCGTTGCCCAGTCCGCGCAGAGCGCGATGACCGCGTCGATGCCGTCGACTGTTGCCGTGCCGGGCGCCACGGGGAGATGCGCGTCAGCATAGGCGTCCAGCGTCGCGCGATGCGTGGCAAAGGAGCCGAACACGTGACCCGCGGAATGGAAGACCACCCTGAGCGGGCGCTGCGCCACCAGTTGCGGATCGAGGAGTTTTAGCGTGCCCGCCGCCGCGTTGCGCGGGTTGGCAAATTGCTCTTCGCCCGCCGCCGCGCGCGCGCGGTTCATCTGCTCCAGCCCGGCGCGTTCGAGGTAGACCTCGCCGCGGATATCCAGCAGCGCTTCCCGGGAATGGGCGTGCAGCGCCGAGCCGGGGCGCAGTTCGCGCGGCAGCATCGGCATGGTCAGCGCGTTGGCGGTGACCACCTCGCCCGTTTCGCCGTCGCCGCGCGTCAGCACCTGCTGCAGCACGCCGTCGCGGTAGAGGGCCTCGATGGCCACCCCGTCCACCTTCACTTCGACGCAGTAGCGCACACGCTCGACGCTGATGCCCGCCGCCTGCAGCTGCCTGCACACGCGCGCGTCGAACTCGCGCAGTTCGCCTTCGCTGTAGGTGTTGTCGAGCGACTGCATCGGGTGCGGATGCTTTGCCTGCACAAAGGCGTCGAGCGGAGCGGCGCCGACCCGCTGCGTCGGCGAGTTGGCGATAGCCAGCGCGGGATGCGCCGCCTCGAGCTCCTGCAGTTCGCGAAAGAGTTCGTCATACTCACGGTCGCTGATGGATGGCTGCGCCAGCGTGTAGTAGCGGTAATTGTGCTCCTCGAGGAGGCGCACCAGTTCCGCCATGCGCGCCGCTACGGTGCGATCAGGCATCCGGTTCTCCTTCCGGGGCGCGGGACAGCAACTCTTTGCGCAGTCGTTCCAGTAGTGCACCCGCGGCAACCGGAAACCGCGGGTCGGCAGTCCCGTGTCCGCCCGTGACGCCGGCGATGCACCACGTAAGTTTCAGCCAGGTGGCGGCGGAACTGTACGGTGGCTGCGGCCGGCCGAATCCTGTGTCCGTGACCCAGTCGCCATCCGCAATTTCCTTCAGTATCGCTCTTGCGCGCAACCCGATGTCATGGCGCGCCAGTTCGGGATAGCCGACATACCGGCGCCACTCGCGCAGACATCCGGCCGCAGCCTCCGCCGGGATATGACAGGGCCTCGTATCCGTCCCCCAGGTTGCAACTTCGTGCACCAGGCCGGCAACCGCATCCGCCTCCGGCCTGGTCACATCAAGATAGCGCAACCGGTCTCCGGACATGACGATACCGGCAAAACGCGCCGGTTCATACTCGCGCCCCCACTGGTCCCAGCGACGTGCCTTTACTTCGTACTCGGTTGTCTGGCGCACGCTTTCCGCCGCGTCAAGAGCATAGCATCGCGGTGATACCGCAACATGGCCGTCATCACGCAACGCCACCAGCCATTCCCATTCTTCTCCCTGATATGCGATAGAACTTGGTATGTGGTGCCAGTGAAAAACCACCCAGCTTCCATCCGGTTCAACGCCACGCAGGCGAGGATACCCGTCCCCCTGGTACCAGAAGATGATTGTTCCCGCCATCAGCACAACCGTAGTCGGCACTACCAGCAGCAGCCGCCATCGGCGTGCCCACGCCGGAACTATGGTATGGTCGGCCATGTCCGTCCCAGTTTGCGCCATTTGCCCGACCAGGCGCGATCCTGCAAATGCTGCTGCAGGAATTCGAGCATGCGCCCGGTGCCGGGGTTTTCGTAGTTGTCGCCGAAAGCATGGGCCGCGCCGGGAAGGGCAAACAGTTCGACCGGTTTGCCTGCCGCCTGCAGCGCCGCGTGCAGCGCGCGCGACTGCGCGATATCGACCACGCGGTCGGCCTCGCCGTGGATAAGCAGCGCCGGACAGCCGAGTCGTCCGGCATTGTGCAGCGGGGAGCGCTCGCGGAAAATGGCTTCCGCTTCCTCCCGCGTCGTCAACCCGGCATACATGTAGAGACGCAGTTCGTTGCCTGCGGGCTGCACGCCGCCCAGTTGCCCGTAGTAATCGACGAGACAGCGCACGCGGCTGCCCAGCGCCATCGCCGCTTTCACCGCGATGCCGCCACCCCACGAATAGCCGACGAGGCCGACGCGGTCGTCATCGACATAGGGGAGCGCCCGCAGCGCGAGCGCGGCATTGATGACGTCGTGCTCGACCCCCGGCATGAAAGGTTCGCCCGGCTGTCCCGCTGAGCCGGCATACCCGCGGTAATCAGTCATCAGCACGACGTAGCCGCGGCGCGCGAGCCCCTCGACCGTCGACTGTGTTCCCTGCCCGCGGAAGTAATGCTGCGGGTCGTAATAACCGTGAGCGATGACGATGCCGGGCCACGGGCGGGTATCGCCGGTGGCGTGCGGCGACTGGCTGGCCGGCAGGCCCAGCAGGCCGGAGATGGTCAGTCCGTCGCTCTGGTAGCGGATAACATAGGTATGCTGCTGCGTATCGGCGGAAACCTGTTCGCCGACCGTTAGGCCGGAAACGGCATAGGTGCGGCCAGCCAGTGAGGAAATGAAGGTCGGGCGCAGGCGTTCGAGCGCCTCGCCCGCCAGCGCGGGAAAAGCCATCAATAGCAGACAGACACAGACACTTCCTATGCGCTTCATACGGGGCTATGCTATCACTCCGCACCTTCCCCGTCAACATTCACACCGATGACCGTCACCTTTTCCGGTGCCAGGCACGGTAAGACGGTGCCTGGCACCTATTCTGGTGCCAGGCACTCAACTAATGGAATTATGGGAGCACTTTGGGTGTTTTTCCGCCTGCTTGCTGACAGTTATGCCCAGGAGTTGCCTTGGGCCTGCGGGGTATAGGCCATTGAATAGTGGATCTGGTCGACCAGCCACTTTTTGCCGGTGCGCTGCAGCACACCGGTGATGCGGCCGGGCATGACGAATTTCTGCTTTCCTGCCCGCGCGCGCATCGTGCATTTACCGCCAAACCACGCGACGTCACCATGCCGGGCCACGCTCTGCACCAGGACGGTCATAGCGTCACTGTCGACGTGCAGAAGATCGCGGGTGATCTGCCGGCACATGGCGCGCGCGCCGCGCACCACCTCATCCGGCCCCGTGCCGAACGAGAGCGTCTTCGTCCCCGGCACGAAATGCTGCATGATGGCGTCAACGTCGCCGCTGCAGTAGCTCTTCGCCCATGCCTGAATGGCGCTGACAACCTGTTTTCGCTGTGTGCTGGTCATGCCTGTTTTCCTTTCGCCAACTATGGGATGCTTTCCATCGCACCGACATTTGCGACGTAGCGGATGGTTTCGGACTTGTTGTAGTCGGAGTCATGCACTGACTGAATAGTGTAATTCGTGCCATCGCTGGTGTAGACGTAGGCATTGTCCCACGGGTCTGCCGTAATGGTTGCCATATATGGACCGGACCACCCGGCGGCATTATCGCTGTAAAGTTGGATGAGCGTGGTCGCAGGGAACTGCTTGCATTCCACGTCCACCTGGTAGAGCGCCAGCGCTGAATTCATCGCGCCGATATCCCCCGCCGCCGCCCCGCATTTGCTTGGTTTATACAGGTCGAACTTTGCCAGATGCGGGCCGAAGAATTCCAGGACCAGCACCACCAGTACCAGCGCAAAGCGCAGCGCCACTTCCTTTTCGTTGTGCAGCAGGCAGCGTGCACTATGTGCCAGAATGCAGAGACCGATACCCGGCAGCACAAAGAGAGTGGTCAGTAACAGTATCTCATAGTAATGCTGGCCCACCGTAGGCGCCATGATGATTGCGGCAGCAACCGCCGCCAGTATCATCCCCGCGTGGGTAATCTGCTTCATTGTTGCATCGATGACGGTTGGAGGAGGCGCAGGCCGAAGCGCCGGAACGGGGCGAAGCCCCGGTCGCGGGTCAGCAGGGTGCCGATGGCAATGGCATCCGCTGCGATAAGAAAATCAGGCAGGATACGGTCACATCGTTTCCGGCCGCTACGCACCGCCAGTTCCGCCGCCTGCCAGCAGGGCGCGCACCCGGTCGGACGCACCTGCAGGCCGGTAAGCCGGAGAAAATCATCCAGCTGCGTGCGACTGCGTCCCTGCCGTTTGAAAAATACCGCCAGTTCCGCGTAGATGACGTGGTTGATGAACAGGGATGTGCCCTGCTCCTGCAGGCGGTTGAGGGTCGCCGCCGAGCGCTGCGCTTCGCGCTGTCCCAGCAGGATATCGAGCAGTACACACGAATCGACGAGGATCATCGCGTGCGCCCGCGCAGTCGGGCGACGGTCTTCTCCTGTTCGCGTTTCGGCAGGCGCCCCAGATGTCCGACCCACTTGGCAAAGCCGGTCACCTTACGCCGCAGTTGCACCGCACCGCCGCGGCAGGCAAATTCCACCTCGTCCCCAGGCCCGACGCCGAGGGCTTCACGCACGCGGCGCGGCACCGTGATTTGCCCCTTGGCTGACAGTTTCATAAAGTTCTCCTTACCGATACATACTACATATTTTACCATATTTATTTGTAAAGTCAATATACCTTTACAATATCACTTTACATTGGCAGGCTTTCCATCTTGCCGCCAGCTGCAATGTAGCGAATGGTTTCGGACTTGTTGTAGTCGGAATCATGCACGGACTGGAGGGTGTAATTCGTCCCGTCGCTGGTGTAGGTATAGGCGTTGCCCCATGGGTCGGGGGTGATGGTCGCCATGTAGGGGCCGGCCCACCCGGCGGCATTGTCGCTGTAGAGTTGCATGAGCGTGGTCGCAGGGAACTGCTTGCATTCCACATCCACCTGGTAAAGCGCCAGCGCGCTGTTCATTGCACTGATATCCCCCATGGTAGCACCGGGTTTTGATTTTTCCTGGGGTGACAACAGTTTAGCCGGAAAATGAAAGGCGAGGCATTCGGCGACCAGCAAGCCAACTATGAGCAACACAAATACGGCCCGCAACTCTTTCCCCGCCCGTAGACAGTCACGGAAATGCAGCAGGACGATGCCAAGGGCAAGCGGTATCACCAGCAGCGAAAGCATGACCGCTCTTTCCGTCCTGAACGAGGGCAACATAATGACGGCGGCGAAGATAACGAGCAGCCAACTCGGACCAAACTCGGGTTGCTTCGGTTCGTCGTTCATGCGGTCACGAAAGGGTTATGGCGGCGCTCGTGCGCCAGCGTGGTTGACGGGCCATGCCCGCAATGCACCACGCGGTCCCCCAGCGCGTAGAGTTTCCTGATGGATGCGGCCAGCGACTCCATGCTGCCACCGGGGAAGTCGGTGCGGCCCACCGACTCGTGAAAGAGCGTATCACCCGCCACCAGCGTATCGCCGAAGTCAAAACAGATGCCGCCCGCGGTATGCCCCGGCGTGTGGATGACCGCGGTGTCCAGCCCGGCAAGGCGCAGCGTTTCGCCACCCTGCAGCAGCGTCAGCTGTGCTTGCACGCTGAGCTGCTGCCCGAGGAACGCGGAAAGGTTCAGTTGCGGGTCAGGGAGCATCGGCGCATCCAGCGCATGGATGTAGACAGGCGCCCCGGTGGCCTGATGCAGTTCGTCCACAGCGCCGATATGGTCGACATGCCCGTGCGTGAGCAGTATTGCCGCCGCCTTTTTCTCGTCAACCAGGCGCAGGATTTTCTTCGCCTCGTCGCCCGGGTCGACAATCAGGCATTCCCCATCATGGACAATAACATGGCAGTTGGTGCCGAGTTGCCCGACCGCCAGTGTTGTCAGCTGCATATGCCCTCACCTGCCGCTGCGCGGCTTCCTCTCCCAAAGGGAGAGGAGACAGAATGCCCACGCTGCCGCTGGCAGCGACTTCTGCGGCTTCCTGCGGAAGCCTTGAAGCCACCTGCCGCTGCGCGGCTTCCAATCCCGCGATGCGGGAGAGGGAACGTACGATACATCAACTTCACGGCATATCCGCTTCCACGTCGATGATGAAGGTGACCGGCCCGTCATTGACGATATGCACCTGCATCTCCGTGCGGAACCAGCCCGTCACCACGGGGATGCCCGCGGCGCGCACCGCCTCAACCAGTGTATCGAAGAGCGGCTGCGCAATATCGGGCGCGGCGGCACGGATAAACGACGGACGATTGCCCTTGCGCGTGTCGGCACAGAGGGTGAACTGCGAGACGAGGAGCATGCCGCCGGCGATATCCTTTACCGACAGGTTCATCTTCCCCTGCGCATCCTCAAAGCAGCGCAGATTGACGAGACGTTCCGCGAGGCGCAGCGCCTGCGCCTCCGTGTCCCCCTGCATGACCCCGACAAGCACCGCCAAACCGCGCCCGGACCGGCGTGTTTCGCCGTTGGCACTGACCGCGCATTCCGCCGCGCGCTGCACCAGTGCCCGCATCAGTGCGCCTCAATATACGCGATGGCCGCGAGTGCCGCGGTTACACCGTCGCCCGTGGCGGTCGCCACCTGGCGCGGACTGCCGCTGCGCACATCACCCGCAGCGTAGAGGCCGGGCGTACGTGTCGCCATGCTGCCATCGACGATAACCGCACCCTGCGCATCGCGCTCCGCCAGTTCGGCCAGCAGTTCGCCGCGCGGTTGCGTCCCGACAAAGATGAATACCCCGGTGACGGGAAGCACCTGCTCCGCCCCGGTTTTGACATTGCGTACCGCCAGCCCGGAAACCTTCCCCCCCGTTTCCTGCACCGCGGTTGCCACGCTGTCCCAGACAGGAGCAACCGCCGCATGCGCGAGGAGGCGCTGCCCCATGACTTTCTCCGCACGCAGCGTATCGCGGCGATGAACGAGGTAAAGTTTCTTCGCGAAGCGGGTGAGGAAAAGCGCTTCCTTGACCGCGGTGTCACCGCCGCCGACAACGGCGATTTCCTGCCCGCGGAAAAAGGCACCGTCGCAGGTGGCGCAGTAGGAGACGCCGCGCCCGGTCAGTTCCGTTTCGCCCGGGATACCGAGTTGCTTCCAGCGGCTCCCCGCGGCATGGATAACCGCGCGGGCGCGCACTTCTTCGCTACCCGCCTGCAGGACAAAACGGTCGCCATCGCGGCAGATGGCGCTCACGTTCCATTGTTCGATACGCGCGCCCATCGCCTGCGCCTGCGCCGCCATGGCGGCACCGAGGTCATACCCCTGCACCTGCTGCGCGAAGCCCGGGTAGTTCTCCAGCGCCTCGGCGAGGTTCATCTGTCCGCCCGGCATCTGCTCTTCGCAGACAACCGTCGAGAGCAGCGCCCGGGACGTATAGATGGCGGCGGTCAGGCCGGCCGGCCCGCCCCCGATAATGGCCACATCGCATTCCTGCATGGCGCAACCCCCTCACCTGCCGCTGCGCGGCTTCCTCTCCCGGAGGGAGAGGGAACTTACAATCAACAGCCCGATCGCATTCTACCTTTCCCGGCAGGTGCCCGCAATTGTGGGGCGGCAACGGATAAGATACAATCGCGGCATGAAGCTGTCGGTGGTCATTCCCGTCTATAACGAGCGGCAGACGCTCGAGGAGTTGCTGCGGCGCGTGCACGCGGTCGGTGTCGACAAGCAGGTGGTCATCGTCGACGACGGTTCGACGGACGGCACCCGCGACCTGCTGCGATCGCGTCCCGCACGTCCTGACGAGACCATCGTCTACCATGAGCGCAACCAGGGTAAGGGGATGGCACTGCGCACGGGCTTTGCCCACGCGACGGGCGAGGTCGTGCTCGTGCAGGATGCCGACCTCGAGTACGACCCGCGCGACTATCCTGCGCTGCTCGCCCCGTTTTCCGACCCGCAGGTGCAGGTGGTTTACGGGTCGCGCATCCTCGGGGCAAGCCCGGGCCGTTCGAGTTTCTGGTTTTACTGGGGAGGGCGCTTCCTCTCGCTGCTCACCTCGCTGCTCTACGGCACGCACCTGACGGACGAGGCGACCTGCTACAAGGCCTTCCGGCGCGACCTGCTTCTTTCCATCCCGCTGGAGTGTACGGGCTTCGAGTTCTGCCCGGAAATCACCGCCAAGCTGCTGCGGCGCGGCATCCGCATCGTCGAGGTTCCCATCCACTACTACCCGCGCTCGCATGCCGAGGGGAAGAAAATCACCTGGCGCGACGGGGTGATTGCCATCCGCATGCTGCTGCGCTACCGCTTCCGTGACTGAGTTGCCTGCATGAACATTCCCGCCCGCCGTACCGTCGTGCGGCTCATCGCCCGCTACCGTCACCACATGGTTGCGCACCCGCATCCGGCCAACCGGGCGGAGTCACGACAATGACCGTCGGGAAACGGCAGTGCGTCGTGCGCCTGATAGCGCGCCTGAACGTCGGCGGGCCGGCACGCCATGTGGCGTGGCTTTGCGCGCGGCACCGTTGCACTCTGTTTACGCATGTGCCGGGAACGCTGCCGGCGGAGCCGCGCGCATGACGCTCCCCGCCCGCCGTACCGTCGTGCGGCTCATCGCCCGCCTGAACGTCGGCGGGCCGGCACGCCATGTGGCGTGGCTCTGCGCACGCCTCGACCCGCAGCGCTTCCGCAGCGTGCTCGCCTGCGGACGGGTCGAAAATAACGAGGAGGAACTCGCGGATTTTGCGCGGGCGCTGGGGGTGCAGCCGCACTACCTGCCGGCGATGCGCCGCTCCATCGGTCCGCACGACCTGCTGGCACTCCCCGGTGTCTTTGCCCTGCTCTGGCGCGAACAGCCCGACATCATCCACACGCACACGGCCAAGGCGGGTTTTCTCGGGCGCAGCGC
>CAZWUZ010000075.1:12391-13747 GCA_964637655.1 uncultured bacterium
TATTTTCGCCGCTACTTCTTTGGTCATTTTCCCACCTCCGCCAGGGTCTTGCCGGCCACCAGGTGCTCGCGCACCAGGCGCAACACGTCCAGGGCGGCGGCGTCTAGCACCCGCACACGGCCACGGCGGGTTTTCTCGGGCGCAGCGCCGCCATCCTCTACAACCTGCTGCGCCGCCTGTGCGGGCGCCCGCGGGCGAAGGTCTTTCACACCTTCCACGGGCATACCTTCCGCGGCTACCATGCCCCGTGGCTGAACCGCGTCATCCTCATCATCGAGCGGTTTCTGGCGCGGCATACCGACGCCATCATCACCATCTCGCCGCGGCAGCGGGACGAAATCTGCGGCACGTTCAGGGTGGGACGCCCGGAGCAGTTCCGGATCATCCCGCTCGGGCTCGAACTGAGCCCGTTTGACCGCCTCGACGCGTATCGCGGTCGCCTGCGTGCACTGTTCCATGTGGCGGAGGAGTCGTTCATCATCGGCATCGTCGGGCGGCTCACCGCCATCAAGAATCACCGGCGCTTTCTCGCGGTCTGTGCGCGACTGCGCGAGCGTCATGGCGAATTGTGCCGTGCACGGCAGGTGCGCTTCGCGGTCATCGGCGACGGCGAACTGCGCCAGCCACTGGAAACGGAAGCGCGGACGCTCGGGCTGCTGCCCGACCTCTTCGTCTCCGGCAACCTCGATGACCCGCTCGTCTATCTTGCCGATCTCTCGGCACTGGTTCTCACCTCGGACAACGAGGGGACCCCGCTGACCATCATCGAAGCGATGGCCTGCGGCATCCCGGTAGTGGCGGGCGATGTGGGCGGAGTGGCGGACCTGCTCGGTGACAGCGAGCGGGGGCTGCTGGTGCCGCATGACGACAGCGATGCCTTCGCGGATGCGCTTGCCCGCCTGCTGCAGGATGCTACGCTGGCGCAGCAGTGCGCGCAGCGCGGGCGGGAATTCGTCCGCCGCCAGTACGCGGTCGAACGCCTCGTCCGCGACATCGACGCGCTTTATTCCTGACGCAGCCAGGTGGTCAGGTTGACCTCCTTGTGACGCAGGCGCAGCTTGCGGCGGATATTGTTGCGGTGTACCTGTACCGTCCCCGCGCTCAGGCTGAGTGACGCGGCAATCTCCTTGCCGCTATAACCGTTGCGAATCAGGCTGCAGATTTCCATTTCCCGGGGGCTGAGACGTCCCAGCGCCTCCTTCAGCCGGGGATGCAGTTCCCGCGTCGCGGCATGCAGGTTCTCCTCGATGATATCCAGGTAGCGCTGTTCGATGGTCGTCGCCTTGCGCCGCAGGCGGTGCAGGGTGGGGAGCAGCAGTTTGTCGAGCATCGCCTGCATGGCGCGGTGCATCTCCT
>CAZWUZ010000076.1:0-13709 GCA_964637655.1 uncultured bacterium
CGTGGGGCAAAGCGGCAGTTTACCTTTTTACCCTCTCCCTAAGGGAGAGGGCCGGGTGGCTGCCAGTCATCCCGGCGGGATGACGCCGCAGTCGCTGCCGCAGGCAGCGTGGGGGCAAAGCGGCAGTTTACCTTTTTACCCTCTCCCTAAGGGAGAGGGAAGGGTGAGGGGGCCTTAGCCATGAAGAACGTTCTGCTGATACTCGCACTGATGGTGCTGCTGGCACTGCCCGCCATGGCGGAGAAGGCGGCGACGCTGGAGAGTTTCAGCGGACCGGTTGAGGTCCGCGCCACTGCGTCCGGCGCCTGGACCGCGGCGACTGCCGGCATGGACCTCGACCGCGCCGCCACCGTGCGCGCCGGCGTCAACGCCACCGCGAAAATCGTTGCGGTCAACGGTCGCACCTTCCAGCTCCGCCCCAACTCGCAGTTTGCTGTGCAACTCCTGCTCGTCACCGTGCCCGCCAATGAGCGCGTGGCGCAGCTGCGCCAGCAGATGGCGAATCAGCCGCAGCGCAGCACCGCGGTGGTCGGGGCCATGGGCGTGCGCGGCGAAGGCATCGACGAGGCGCGCGTCAACCGTTACCTCGTCTGGGAAGAGTCAGTCAGCGAAGAGGACAAGCAGGTCCAGCAACTGTATAACACCGGCATTTCGCTGCTCAAGGGCGGCATGGTCGACGAGGCGCTGGCGCAGTTCCAGGCCATCGTCGCCGACCACGCGACCAGCAGCGTCGTCGATGACGCCGCCTACATGGTCGCCAACATCTTCGAGCGCGACCTCAAGGCCCCCGACGTCGCGCGCGAGCAGTACGCGCGCTTCGTCGAGACCTATCCGCGCAGCCAGTTCCGCCACGCCGCCGAGCGCGCCGTCCAGCGCCTCGCCGCCGCGGTTCCGGTTTCTTCGCCCGAGGCAACCACGGAACAATAGCGTCTTGGTCAAAAAGTCGTCAGGAATATTGCGCAGGGGTTGGTGTGTTCTATTTCTCGTGATAGGCGTATCGACAGCATGTTTACTTCCGGCAAGTTCCGCGTATGCGTGGACAGATACCGGCAGCAGTACAATATACGTTTTCCCTACCGGGAACGGGACGTTGCCGATAGCGGCTGACACGACAACTGCATGTACGTCAATTACACAAGCGATAGCGCTGGCCAATCCGGCAAACGGCATGGACACTATAGTTGTTTACAGCAAACCAGGCGGGGCTTCATATTGGGAGACATTTATCGTTGATACCGGGATGGCGGTTGTTTCTTATCGTTTCTTGCATGGCAGTGACACAGGTGGTGGTCCGGATACCTGGCCACTCATAGCCAACACAGCCGACAGCATTATCACCATGAAATATCAGAGTTCCCTTTCCGGATTCGTTGTCGATGGCACAGATACTTCATTGCCAAGCAAACAGGCAATAGTCATCAAGTCTGACAACGTGACCATTACTCAGGTTAGAGTGACCGGAAGATGGTATGGAATTTACATGGCCGGCGCGCGTTTCGGGAGTATCAGCAATGTAGAATATCATAACACAAAGTACGGACTGTTTATGCTCGGAGGCAGTGACAGCAATGTGATATCCGGAAATTATGCGCATGATAACGGGGAATATGGAATGTACTTATGCGCTAATTCCGGCAATATAGTTTCTGGCTGCACAATCACCAGAAATGGCTCGTATGGTTTCTATGCAGACACCATTTCGGCAACAGTCATCACCGGAAATACATGCCGACAGAACTCAGACGCTGGAATGGCATTGCTGACTTCACATGATAACCTGGTGTTGGGGAATGTTCTTGAATACAACGACTATGGTTTGCTGTTATCGTCAACGGATCGAACACAAGTACGGGGAAACCGTATTGCGGCTAGCCGCACGCATGGATTGGGAATTTGGGGGGGGAAGAGCAACGATGTTGCCTGCAATGATTTTGACTCCAACGCACAATACGCATATGCTTTCTCCAATCCGGCGCAGGCGGATACATTTGTCAAGAACAATATCCGCTTGGTTACACCGAATACAGATAGCGGCGTATGGGCGGCAGCCACCGGATGGACATTCGACGGCCGACGCAACTACTTTTTTACGAGCGATTCAGCAGGTGTTGCTGCTGCGATAGACGGAGGGGCGCGTGATTCATTTGTGCGTATACCTTTTCGGCTCGGACGGGTGGACACGGCGCCGTATGCCGACACCATCGCCCCGGCGGCGCCGGCGAATGTGTGGGCGGACACGGCCGGCGGCATCATCACGCTGCGCTGGTCGGCGGCGAGCACCAACGAGGAAATCGGCGGCGCACTGACCGACCTGGCGGGCTATCGCATTTATCGTAGCGCGCTTGCGAACCCAAGCAACTGGGGCATCCCCGTCGGGAGTACGGCGGCGGGGGATACGGATTTCACGGACAGTATTGCCCACGGCCGCTACTATTACCGGGTGACTGCCTACGACAACCACAGCCCGTGGGAAAACGAGTCGTGGTATTCGCTGACTGCCGTGGCGCTGCTCAACGATGCGCCGACAGCCAATGCGGGGAGTGACACCATTGCCGGGCTGACCGCGTTTGTGCTCAACGGCAGTGCGTCCACCGACACGAACGGTGACACGCTCGCGTATGCCTGGACGCAACTCAGCGGGCCGGATAGCGCGGGCATCGCTGGTTTCGCTGCGGCGGTGGCGACGGTAATCTCCGGGGTGATACCGGGAACCTATGTCTTCCAGCTGACGGTCACTGATTCGCTGGGGGCGTCGGCGATTGACACGGTGAGCGTTATTGCTATGGACAGCGCCCCGCCGGCGTGCGGCAGCACCGCGGTAGTCATCAATGGCGACACGCCGGTCACGACATCGGCAGCGGTGACCCTGACCATCAGCAGCGACACGCTGGCCTATCAGATGCGCATCGGCAGTGATTCAGCATTTACCGGAAGCAGCTGGGAAACCTACACGACGAGCAAAGCGTGGCCGCTGGGTGACACCAACGGCGTGCGCGAGGTCTGGGTGCAGTTCCGCAACTACTTCGGCATCGTTTCGGGTGTTGATTTCGACACCATCACGCTCGACACCCGGGTGGCGGATTCGGCGTCGGTTCAGGTGATGGCTGACGGCAGCGAAACGTCGGTGGTGTCGGGGGTCAACATCACGCTGCGCCTGACGCTGGCGGCCGGGACCGACACGGGCGGGCTGCTGTACATCGTGCGCGAGTTTTCCGGCACGGAAGGCGCCACCTGGCAGAACTGGCCGGCCACGGACAGTATCGCTTTTGTTTTGAGCCCGGGCGCTGATACCAAGACCCTGTACCTGACCATCCGCGATGCGTACGGTAACCTGCTGGTCGATACCACGCAGGTGAAACTGGTCGCGGTACCGACGCCGGTCAGCAATTTCATCGGGCAGGCACTTAACGGAGGCAGTGTACTGCTGACGTGGAACCATTCCACTGCGGCGGATCGCGACACGTATGTCATCTACATGAGCGGAGCGGGGGGCACACTCGGGTATGACACGGTCATCGCGCAACTTGATGCCACCTTGACCCAGTATGAGACCGGGCCGTTCCCTGCGGGTGACAGTTATACGTTCGGCATCCGCGTCATCGGCAGCAGCGGAGCCATGGAACAGAATACCGACCGTCAGGTGACGGTGACCGTGGTTGCAGACACCAGCAACCTGACCGCGGTCATTTTCAATCCGCAGGCCGGCAGAAACTTCGGCGGTGACGTCTGCGAAGTGCATGCGCGGCTGCAGGGTGATCAGTCGGGGCACACGAATATCCGGATGCTTTTCCAGTATCGCCCTGCGGGCGGGGCGTGGCTCAACATGTCGCCGACGGCGAACAGCAGTGCGCATCGCCCCAACCCGGCGTACCCGAACGGCAATTCCGGGCAGGCGAGTGTGCACTGGGATATCAGCGCCCTTGCCTCCGGGGCATATGCCTTGCGCGCGGTGGTGCTCAGCGACAAGCCGTATGCCGACTCGACCCCGGGCGAAATCGGGGTGACCATCGACAAGGTGAACCCGTCGTCGGTGCAGGGAGTCAACAGCAACGGCAACAAGTTCGGGACGGAGAAGGTCGACAACGGTGAGACGAGCGCACTGACGCTGCAGGACCCGGCGGATACCGGCGATTACGGGGTGACGCTGCCGGCCGGGGCGCTGAACAGCAATACCACGGTCAAACTGGTCATCTACGATGATTCGCGCGCGGGGTTTGCCGGGGCAAACCGCCGGCAATTTGACACTGGCGGCGCGGTGCTGGAAATCACCCTCGACAACGGGCAGACGCAACTCAACGACACGGTGATTATCACCATCCCGTACACGGACAACAACAATGACAGCATCATCGACGGGACGCGCGTGCGTCTGTCACTGGCGACCCTCCTGTATTGGAACGGGAACATCTGGCAGGCGGTACCGCGCGGCAATGTGACCATCGATGCGGCGCGCAAGGTGTTCCTCGCCTATGTGCGGCATTTCAGCAAGTTTGCCACCGGCAAGGAGTTTCTCGGCGGCGACCTCGGGTCAGGCATGGGCGACGACATCCCGGACGGACATGTCAACCTCAACGATCTGGGCAAGTTCAACGGGGCATTCGGTACGGCGCGCGGGCATGGGCGTTTTCGCGATGATGCGGATGTCAATGCCGACGGCTTGATCAACGAAGAGGATGTGTTCGAAGTTGGACGCACCTACGGTACGGTTCCATAAGCACCATGCGCAAAGCGGTCGTCACCATGTTTCACCGGTGCAACTATGCGTGCGGGTTCTGCTATCTGCAGCCGCGCAACCGCATGGGTGACCTCGGGCCGCTCGGCACGCGGGACGGGATGCGCGCGCTGGGCGATTTGTTTGCACGGTATGGTGAGTGGGAACTACACCTGACGGGCGGCGAACCATCCATTCATCCCGAGTTTTTTGCGGTCTGCCGCGAACTGACGGAACGGCATGTGCTGTCGCTTTCAACCAACCTCTCTTTCGATGTCGCGTTCTTTCTGCGTGCGGTCCCGGCAACACGGATAGTGAGTGTCTCGGCGACGCTGCAGCCCGAGGGTGAGCGCGACCTCGAAGGCTTCATTGCAAAACTGCACCTGCTACGCGAAGCAGGAATCGTCTGCGCGGCAGCGTATGTGGCGACGCCGGAACGCCTCCCCGGGCTGCCCGAACTCATGGCACGATTCCGTGAAGAGCGAATACCGCTTTGCGTGCAGGCGCTTAACGGGGAGTACCGGGGGAAAAAATTTCCGGCCGCGTACATCGAGGAGGAACAACAAGTCATCCGCGACCATTCAATCCTTTATATCTCGCCGCTGCTGCTTGATCTCGACCAGAAAAGTCATCCGCATGGTGAACCGTGCGGGGCCGGCTGTTCGCGGGTCATCGTTGACGGGATGACGGGCACCATACGCCCCTGCGCACATCTTCCCGCCATCGGCGACCTGCAGACGGGAAAACTGCGTCTGTTGTCAAAACCGCTGCACTGTCCCGTGGGGGAATGCATCTGCGAATTGAACGACACGCTGCAGCAGTTTCACGAGGAGCGGCTGGCCCACCATTATGCGGTGCAGACGGCAATTACTGCGGCCGAGTGGCATGATTTTGTGGCGATGGCAACACGCAACCGCGATTGGCGCGGGCAGGTGCTGTCTATGTTGACAGAGGCACAACCGCGTCCGTTGTGGGTCTGGGGGACGGGGATGGCGGCACGACAATGGCTGCCGCTGTTGCAGGAAAAAGGATTGCAGGTTGCCGGTTTTGTGGCGGGAGCAGCAGGAGAGGCGTCGCCGCTGCCGGATGTGCCGGTTGCTGCACCGGAAACACTGCGTGCCATGCGCGGGACGGTGAAACCGTATCTGCTTGTGGCATCGAATCATGCGCATGAAATTGCAGCAACACTTGAAGAGTACGGATGGCGGTGGCGGGAAGATTACTGCTACTAAGCAGAACCCATTAGCAAACAAAACAATTGTAAAAAAGAATACATTGACGGGCATGCTCCTGGCGTGGTACAATCCATGTATATTGGGTCGGGAGGGCGTGTTCCCATGCGCTATGCAATCCTGTTTATCGTATCTGCAATTCTGCTGGTGGCGTGGCCGGTTGCCGCGGCGGAATACTACGTCAACGACGCCGACACGACGGCGGACATATACTGCAGTGCCATCGGCAACGATGGCAACAGCGGCATGGCGGCGGATTCCCCCTTCGCCACCATCAATCAGGCATTGACGCTGGCCGGCCCCATGGACACGATTTACATCGATGCGGGCACCTATGCGGACACCGTGCTCGTCAATGTCAACGGGGTTATCCTGCAGGGCGCGGACCGCACGCTGACGTTCATCGACCTGGGCGATTCGGCCAGTGCGTGGGCGGTCGGCATCACGCTGAACACCAGCGGCATCACGCTGCTCGACCTGACGGTGCAGAACTGCCACACCGGCGTGGTGCTCAACCAGGCCATGTATGCGCGGGTCGAACGGGTGAAGGTCTGGGATTGCGGCACGACCGGCATGCAGGTGCAGGCGGGGAGCGACAACGCGGTGCTTGACGGAGTCACGGTGCAGAACATCGGGGGCCTCGGCATCGAAGTGACGTCCTGCACGGCCGTCGTCATTAGCACCAGCAACGTGCTGGGGACGGGCAATGATGCCATCAGTTTGACGGCCGCGGTCGGCTGCACCGTGGCGGGGAACATGGTCAGCGGCAGCGGGTCGAACGGCATCGGGGTGTACGGCGGCGCGAACAACGCGCTGAGCGGTAACAGCGTCATGGCCGGCAGTGATGTCGGTATTGCCCTCTGCGCCACCGCCACTACGCTGGTGGAAAACAACACCCTGACGGGCAACCTGCAGGGGCTGCTGGCCGAACTGTCGGACAATAACCTGGTCCGCCACAATTTGATCAGCAACAACACGATGCTGGGTGTGGCCGACACGGGGAGTTTCGGCAACTTCTATTATGCGAACGACCTGACCGGCAACGACAGCGGGCAGTTCTATATCGACGGGATGAGCACCTGCACGGCGACCGCCAACAATATCGGGCTGGGCGGCGATGTGCGCGCCGTGGTGATGAGTGCGGGCGGCCCGCTCGGGTTCCAGCGCAATTACTGGGGGACGGCGGACGAGAGCAGCATCGCCATGCAAATCGGCGGCGGCGCGGCAGGACAGCTGCAGTGGCAGCCGTACCGTCTCGATGCAGCCGACACGACGCCGGGCGCTGACGTGGTGGCGCCGGGAATACCCGCCGGCCTGGCTGCCGACACGCCGACCCCCGGGTCCGTAACGCTGTCGTGGAACGAAGTGGTGCTCAACGAGGACGGCGGTGCATGCAGCGACCTGGCCGCCTATCACCTCTACCGCACGGGCGACTCGCCGACGACCAACTGGCGGGGGGCGTTCCATGCCGCAGTCGGCACGGAGACCACCTACGTCGACACCATGGTCGTCCCCGGCATGACCTATCGCTACCGCGTGACCGCGGTCGATAATCACAATCCGTACGCCAACGAGAGTTTCTTCAGCGACACTATCGTGGTCATCGCGGCTGCGGCCAGCGACACCATGGCGCTGGCGTTTGTCGACGCGACCTACACGACGCCGGTGTCGTCGTACGCGGCGGGCGACACCGCCTATCTCAAACTGCTGGCGCCGATGGTCGATCTCGACGCGGGCGCCTATGACAGCGTGGCGCTGCGCGTGCGCAATGTGAGCACCGGCGATTCCGACTGGGTGGTCGTGGTTGAGACGGGGCTGAGCAGCGGCATCTTCTGCGGCAGTTTCCGCCTCGCGCCGGCAGACAGCATCCCGGGGAACGGCGTGGTGGCGGCTGATTCCGGCCAGGTGCTGGTGGCTGACACCGGTGGAGCGGGGCAGGTTACGGACAGCGTGTTCATCACGGCGGGGGCACCCTCGACGGCGGGACCGAATGTCTGGTATGTCAACGACACCGATGTGGCGGGCGACGTCTTCTGCAGTGTGGCGGGTGACAGCGGTTACAACGGCCTGTCCCCGACCAGTCCGCACAGTTCGCTGACGTATGTGCTGGCGCACGTCGATGCGGGCGATACGGTCTACCTTGATGCCGGGTACTATTACGGCAACTGGACGCTTGCCACCCCGTATGTGTCGCTGGTTGGCGCTGACTCGACGGCCACCGTGCTCGTCGGGTCGGGGGCGTTTGACGTGCTGTATGTGAGCGGCTGCACCGGACCGGTGCTGATGAACTTGCGCGTAGCCAACGCCATGGGCGGGTACCACGGCCTGACGCTGAACGGTTGTGCCGTCGCCTATCTCGAGGGGATCAGCGCGACGGGTAACGGCGGCAACGGCATTCGCCTGCAGAACGGTTCAAACAACGCCACCCTTACCGGCTGTGCGCTCACCGGCAACGGCGGTCCCGGGCTGGGGTTGAGCGCCTGCAACAACGTGGCGGTTTCCTACAGCATGTTTTACGGCAACCAGTACGGCATTTCGGCGACCAGCGCCGACGGTCTGCTGGCCGACTTCAACCGCATCGACAGCAGTTCCATGAACGGCATCGACCTGCCGGCGGGGAGTGACAGCGCGGCCATCACTGCCAATGTCATTGTCGGGAGCGGCAACTGCGGCATCAGTGGCGCCCCCTACGCCGAAATCAGCGGCAATACGTTTGCCGGCAATATGAAGGGAATCGATGCGGGGCAGGGGGCGAACATCAGGGGCAATCTGTTCAGCGGCAACACCTACGGCTTGTACGTCATGGCGTCGGAGGTGGTGGCCGAGGCCAATGAGTTCGGGGCCAACTCGGTGGCAGGGATCTACCTGACCGGGACACCCGCAGGCCTTGCCCTGCAGCGCAACAACGTGGCGGGCGACACGGTTATTTGCAACGCCAGCGGCAGTCACAATCTCACCCGCAACTGGTGGGGGACCGTCGACACCGGCGTGCTGAGCGCCCGGATTCAGGGCGGGATGGCGCACAATGTCCAGTACCTGCCGTTCCGCTTCCAGCCCATCGACACGGCGCCGGCGGCGGACCGTGTCGCCCCGGCGGCGCCCGACACCATCGTCGCGTACGCGCCCGACACGGAGAGCATTCGTGTCAGTTGGGCGGCGGTGACCCAGGACGAGGATTCGCTGGGGGCCTGCGGCGACCTCAACAGCTACCGTCTCTGGCGGCAGGTGCAGGGGGAGACGTCGTGGACGGAAGTGACTATGGTCGGCGCGGGGACGGAATTCTACGACGACTATGCGGTGTCGACCGGCCTCACCTACCGCTACCGGGTGACGGCGTTTGACTACGCGGCCCCGTACCCGAACGAGTCGTGGTACAGCAGCATCGCGGCCGCAATGCTGCCGGTCGACACGGGGGGGGCGAACCTCTGGTATGTCAACGACGCATCGCTGGCCAGCGACGTCTTCTGCACCGCCATCGGCAACGACCTGAACAGCGGACTCAGTGCCGACCTGCCGAAACTGACCCTCGCGGCGGTGCTTGCCTTACTGTCGCCGGGCGACACGGTCTATATTGACAACGGCAGCCATACCGCCAATGCCAGCATCCCGGTTTCCGGGGTTGCGCTGGTCGGCGCTGATCCGGCCATGACCACGCTCAGCGGCTGGCTGGCGGTGGACACGCAGAGCAGCGTGTATCTCGCCAATTTCTGCGTTGTGTACGGCGGCATCAGTTTCTACAACGTCACCACCAGCACCATCAGCAACGTGCAGACGACCTCATGCGACATCGGCATCTGGGTGATCGGCGGCAGCGGCAACACCATCACCGGCTGCCTCGGCATGGACGATACCGTGGGCATCCGGCTGGACGGGAGCACGGGGAACCTGCTGGCCGGCAACCGGATGAATCTCGGCTTCAGCAGCGGGTATGTCCTGACCAGCAGCAGCAACAACCTGCTGCTTGGGAACAGCGCGCAGGGGAATACCCAGTACGGATTCAGTGATTCGCAGGGGGTCGGCAACATTGTTACGGCCAACGATGCGTATGGCAACGGCGTACAGTATGCACAGATGGGGGCCAACAGCAACATCTGGCGCAAGAACAATCTCGGCGGCGCCAACGGTGTCTACTGTGATGCGGCTGCGGCCCCGCTCGATTTCACGCAGAACTGGTGGTCGACGACGGACACGGCGGCCATTATGTCCTTGCGCAGCGGGTCGGGAGCCAGCGGTATCGTCTATGCGCCATTCCGGCTCAGCGCGGTCGACACCGCGCCGGGCGCCGATACCGTGGCGCCGCAGCAGGTGACGGGCGTGCTGCTGACCGGCAACGAGACGTCGGTGACCGTGCAGTGGGACTACCCGTCGCTGGACGAGGAAGGCAACGGGCTCGGCGACCTCGCCGGCTACCGCATCTGGCGCAGCACGGGCGGCTCCTGGATGCTGCTGGGCGACGCGCCGGACTGGGCCACGGACTTTACGGACACCACGGCCAGCCACGCCGTCGGGGGCTACTACCGCGTCGCCGCGTACGACAATGCGACGCAAAAGAATATCGGCTGGTACTCCACGCCGGCCGGGCCGTCCGCGCCCAACCGCGCCCCGGTGGCGGTCATCACCGGCGACAGCATCGCCGGCAGTGATTCGCTGGTGCTCTCCGCGGTGGCCTCGGGTGACAGCGATGCGGACGCCCTGTCCTACTACTGGTGGATCGAGTGGGGTTCGCCCGGGACGCTGACCTCCCCGAACGCCAGCATGACGACCTGCACGGGGATGGCTGCCGGCTGGTACGCGTTCGGCCTGAGCGTCAGCGACAGTTATGGGGGCAGCGACACGACCTACCATTACGTCGATGTCTTCGATGCGACGGTACCGGACACTCCGACGCTGTCAATCAACTACGACGAACAATATGCCACCAGCGAAACGGTCACGCTCTCCATCAGTCCGGCGCCGGGGCAGGAACAGTATGTCTGCTACATGAAGATCGGGACCGACCCGGCGCTGACCACGGGCGTATGGGAACCGTTTGCGTACCTGAAGGAATGGGGCATCGCCGGGGGCGACGGCGACCGCTACCTGTATGTTGCGCTCGGCAACCTGTTCCATGCGCAATCGGGGGCGGCGGCTGACAGCATCATTCTCGACCGTGTCGCGCCGGCCGCCGTGACCATCAATGCCGATACGCTGATCGTTGCCGACCCGGCCACGACGCCGGTGAACCTGACGTTTGCCACGTCGGACAGCCATGCGACCGTGACCATGCGCTATGCCGACGCGCAGTATGTCAACGGCTGGTACTGGAGCGAATGGACCGACAGCGCGGTGCATTGGGTTGACCCGTATGGTGACACCCAGCAGGTGGTGGAACTGCAGGTGCAGGACGCCGCCGGCAACATTGCCAGCGACAGCATTGTGCTGACCATCACCGCCCTGAACTATCCGCAGCCGGCGTCCGGGTTCTACGGCTACGGGACGGACGGGGGCGTTGCGGAACTGTTCTGGAACGGCTCGTACTCGACCAACGTGGCCGCCTATTTGCTGTACAGCGACAGCGCGACGGGGACAATGAACTACGCTACGCCGCTGGCCGTGCTCGGCAGCGGGGCGCGGGCGTACACCGTCAGCGGCCTGGTGCCCGACACGATGTATGTGTTCGGGCTGCGCGTGGTCGACACCGACAGCGACGCGGAGCAGAACCAGCATGTGCTCGCCTGGGTGCAGACGTTCGGCACGACGACGAACCGCGTCTACGCGTATGTTGATTACCCCATTCCGGGGATGAGCATCAACGGCATCGTGCCGGTGCAGGCGCTGGTGGACGGCGACCTGTCCGGCGGGGCGGAAGTGCTGTTCCAGTACCGCGCCGCAAACACCGCCAACCCGTGGACCGCCATCGGCAACATCGTCGACAGCCCGCCGTACATGACCTCGTGGAACACGACGGGACTGGCGGACGGCGATTACGAACTGCAGGCGGTGGCGCGGCGGCAGTCGAACCATGCCGACGCCGACCAGTATCCGGCATCGGTGATCATCACCAAGTCGGGCGCCAACGCCGCCATCTCGCAGACGATGACCACGGCCGGCGACACACTGCTGGTGCAGAAACTGAACAGCAATGCCACTGACACGCAGCGGATTGTCGCCGGCAGCGAGGGCAGCCCGCTGCAACTGCAGGTGCCGCCGGGCATTCTCAGCGGCAACGCGACCATCAGTGTCAAACTCTTCAGCGATACCGCCACGGCGCTGCGCGGGGTGGACCGCACCGAGTTCGAAACCGGATGCACGGTCATCGACGTCAGTTTCAGCAACCGCCAGTCGACGTTCAACGACTCGATTGTCATGCGCATCCCCTACGACGACGCCAACAACGACGGCATTGTCGACGGTACGGGCATCCGCGTCTATCTGCTGCGCGTCCTCTATTTCAGCACCACGTTCAGCGAGTGGCGCGTGGTGCCCAAGGCGGACATGACCATCGATACCCCGAACAAAACGATCATCGTGCGCGTGTCGCATTTCAGCAAGTTTGCCACCGGCAAGGTGACGCTGGGCGGCGATCTGGGCAGCAACACGGACGGGATCGGGGACGGTCAGGTCAACGATAATGACCTGGCGCGGTTCAACCGGGCGTTCGGGGCGCGCAGCGGCAATCCGCACTTCAACGACGCCGCCAACATCGTCCGTACCGGGGCGAGTGCCAACCGGGTCGATGAAGAGGATGTGTTCCAAATGGGGGCGAATTACGGGACCAGTCAGTAATGGCTGGTTCCTGCCCGCGGGGCGTACGGTGCCATGATGGTTGAGCGCGGGGCGATGGAGACCGGTTCCAACCTGCGGGAGAGCGTTGGCACGGCGCCCGGCAGCGAGTCGGCAGTTGTCGCGCTCGCAGCGCTGCCACCGTCGGCGGAGCGGCGGGCGGCGCTGCAGCAGGCGTTGCGCACGGGCGAAGCAGAGGTGCGGGCAGCCGCAGCGTGGGCGCTGGGCATGCAGGCGTCACCGGAGGATGTGCCGGCACTGGTGGCGCGGCTGGCTGACGAGGATGACCCGCTGGTGCGGGAGAAAATTGCCTGGGCGCTGGGGCGTACAGCCACCCCTGCGGCAGTGCCGGCGCTGCGCTTTGTTGCGGCTGATGATACCGAAGCGCCCGATACCCGCTGGATGGCGGTGTTCGCACTGCATCGCCTTGGGCGGGGAGAAGACGTTGCCGGGTTGCTGACCCGACTGCAGGCGCGGGTGGCGCAGGCGGCAGCGCTGCCCGGGCTGGCGCCGGATGTGGCGGAATGGCTGACGCTTCCAGAGCCGCCCGTTGCGCAACTTGACCAGGTGTTGACCGGGCGCGGATGGCCGCTGGCGGTGCGGCAGCGCGCGACCGCCTGCCTTGAGGAATTACTTACGCTCGCCCCTGAGGCTCAGGTCGCTGCGGCGTATGGGTTTACTGCAGAAGGAAACCTGGTAGTGCGGGTGCCGGTGCGTGTGGCAGTAGTGCCGCTGCTGCTGCAGAGCGAAACCGCCCTGCGCCCGGCCCTGGCCCGCCTCGAACCAGCCGCCCTGGCGGCCCTGCTGGTGTTGCGTCTCGCTGCCATTGTTCAGGTTACAGAAGAAAATAAACCTGAATGCATGGGGGTCATTCTAGCACATTGACACATTGGCGCCGGGTATCCACTAAGATCCACAAAGATATCCGCAGTATTATGACGTGAATGCGTGGGGGTCATTCTAGCACATTGACACATTGGCGCCGGGTATCCACTAAGATCCAC
>CAZWUZ010000077.1:0-13672 GCA_964637655.1 uncultured bacterium
CTTGAGCGAGCCGACCGCGCTGAACGAGATGATCTGTTCCACGCCAAGCGACTTGAGCGCCCACATATTGGCGCGGGAGTTGACCTCGCTGGGGAGGAAGCGGTGCCCGCGCGCGTGGCGCGGCAGGAAGGCCACCCGCTTGCCGGCGATTTCGCACACCGCGATGCTGTCCGACGGATCGCCGAACGGGGTTTTGACCTTCACCTCGCCGAGTTTCTTCACCCCGTCAATCGCGTAGATGCCGCTACCGCCGATAACCCCGATGGTCGCGGTCAACCGCTTTGCTGTCGCCATGGTCTACTCCTTCTCCCAGCCCATCATCTTCCGCCGCTCGGTTTCCTCCGCGGTCGGGTTGTCCTTCGCCGCCAGCGCGGCGAGTTCGTTCAGGTACTGCAGCAGGTCGAGCAGGTTCTCGTGGAAGGGAATGGCCGGCACGCGCGCCTTGATCTCCGCCGCCACGGGGTGCCCGCCGCCGGTGATGAAATCCTTGTGCTCCTGCCCGTGCTTGGCCAGCAGGCGCTGCACCACCCCCTGGGCGATCTTGCCGAGGTGGATCTCCTTGCCGCTGTCACCCGCCCCGCGCAGGCAGAAGTGGGTCGACCCGTCGCCCAGCAGGTTGGCCATGATGATGGCCGACGGGCAGCCGCAGCGCTGCGCCAGTTCGCCCAGCTTGACCGACCCGAGCATCGGCAGCAGCGGAACATTGTTGCCCATGAAGAAAAAGAGCTGGGTGGTGCCGAAACGGATAAGCGGCAGCGAGGTGTCGAGGAAGCCGCTGACCTTGTCCCAGTCCGCCTTATAGTACGCCCAGAGCTGCGCCACGATGTCGCTCTGTTCGAAGAGACGGATCACCGCATCGAGGTGGCAGACCGCGCGCAGCGCCTCGGTGTTCTGCGCCGCGCCGAGCAGCACCTGCAGCGTGAACTGCGGCTGGTCGATGTCCTTCAGGCCGGGGTCGCGGTCATTGTAGAAGTACTGGAAGCCGTTGCCGCACATGGCCGAGACCAGGTCGGCGGCCTGCGACAGCAGGCAGGACTGCTCGCGCTGGCTGACATCGAACCAGGTGCAGCCGTTGCGGTTCGGCTTGAGCCATTCGCTCCACGCCGGTGCCACCTCGTCGTAAAACGCCTTGACGTAGGGTGAAAAGGGCTGCCCGGTGACGGGCTCGACCGACCAGTCGCCCTTGAGCCCGATCAGCGCGAGGAAATCCATGCCCTCGTCACGCACGCCGAGCGCGGTGGCAAGGTTGTGCAGCTGGAAGGCGGCGCAGCACCAGGCGCCGGGGCTGTAGACAGTGATCCCCTCAGCGTCGCCGCCGATCTTCCAGTGATGGTCGACCACCAGCACCTGCGGCACGTATTTCGTGAAGTCGCCGTAATAGCCGATGGTTCCCTTGTCGCAGATGAGCATAACGTCGGCGGTGAACGACTTCACCGCTTCCGCGACACGCGACTCCTCGAGTTCGAAGGTCGGCGGCAGGAGGATGCGCACCTCCTTCGCGCCGAGCGCGGCGAGCAGGCGGTCAACAATGGCCGCTGACGTGATCCCGTCCGGGTCGTCATGACTGAAAACCAGCACCTTTTTGTCCTTCGTCCCGCGCAACACTTCGAGTGCCGCCTGGAACGCCGGCTGTGCCGCCGTCTCTTTCAGCCACTCCGCATATCCCGCCATGATCACTGTCCTTTCTTCGGTCCCCGTTCCCGCAACTGACGCTGCAGGTCCTCCGCCTCGCGCCGGAAGCGCTCGGTTGCCTCCGCATCATACGCGAGGGTGACACGCACGGCCGCGCCCTCGCCCGCTCCCGCCGGCAGCAGGCGCGCCGGCAGTTCCATCAGGGTGCGGTCCTCGAACTCGAGCACCGCGATGCCCTCCTCGATCCGGTCCACCACCGCCAGCACGCTCATCGCGTCCTCCCGGGCTACAGGGTGCGCAGCACGCCGCGGATCAGCTGCTTGAACGTCTCCTTGACCCGCTGCGACGTCTCGATCACTTCCTGGTGTGACAACGGCTGCGGCAGGATGCCCGCCGCCATGTTGGTGATGCAGGAGATGCCGAGCGTCTTCATCCCCATATGCGCCGCCGCCAGCACCTCGGGCACCGTCGACATGCCGACCGCGTCCGCGCCCCACTGCCGGATCATGCGGATCTCCGCCGGGGTCTCGTAGGACGGGCCCAGCGTGGCGCAGTAAACCCCCTCGCGCAGCGCAACCCCCATCTCCCCGCCGACCTTCCGCGCTACGTCAAGCAGTTCCGGCGTGTAGGCGGTGCACATGTCGTAGAAACGCCCCCCCAGCACCGCGGGATTCTCACCGCGCAGCGGGTGGGTACCGAGAAAATTGATGTGGTCGGTAATCAGCATCAGGTCGCCCGGGGTGAACGCCGGATTGGCGCCCCCCGCGGCATTGGTGACGATAAACGTCTTCGCCCCGAGCATATACGCCGTGCGCAGCGGGTAGACAAGCTCATCCATCGGGTGACCTTCGTAATAATGGTAGCGCCCCTGCAGCACGCAGACCTTCTTCCCGGCCAGCGTGCCGAGCACGAGGTTGCCCGCATGCCCCTGCACGTTCGAGCGCAGGAAGTGCGGCAGTTCGGCAAAGGGAACCGCCTGCCGCTGCTCGACCTCGTCACCGATCTCCCCGAGCCCCGAGCCGAGCGTAAGCACCACGTCGGGGACCAGCGGCGACACCTTGCGCACGGCCGCCACGGTTTCCTGCAGTTTCTGTTCCAGATTCACCATCGGTTCCTCCGTCGCCGCGATGCAAACGGCAGCATTGCAGCACGCCGTCGTCGCGGCCGCCGCTTCTGTCCTGTCTCGTGCCGATGAGGATGTTGCTTTCACCGGCAGTGTAGCACACCTGCCCGCGCGCCGCAAGTTACGCGCGGGGTGTCAGTTTTCCGTCACCCTGTGCATAGGCCGCGCCGCAGGCCGTGCAGACCGGCGCGTCGCCCGCGGGCAGTTTCACCCCGCAGCGGCACATCCAGCCCGTGCGCCGCGCCGGCACTCCGGTCATCAGGGCATAGGCCGGCACATCTTTCGTCACCACCGCGCCGGCCCCGACAAAGGCGTATTCGCCGACGGCACTGCCGCAGACCACGGTACAGTTGGCGCCGAAGGTGGCGCCGCGCCCGACCACGGTGGGGCGGAACTCATGCTTGCGCTCGATGCCGCTGCGCGGGTTGATGACATTGGTGAAGACCATCGACGGGCCGCAGAACACCTCGTCCGCGAGGGTGACGCCCTCGTAGACCGAGACATTGTTCTGGATCTTGACCCGGTTGCCGATGCACACGCGATTATCGATGTAGACATTCTGCCCGAGAATGCACTGCTCGCCGATGACCGCGGTGGCGCGCACATGCGAGAAATGCCAGACCCGCGTCCCCGCGCCCAGCACCGCGCCATGGTCGATGACCGCGGTCGGGTCGGCGATATACGGGGTGGTCACCGCGCCACCTCGTCGGGATGCGTCAGCCGCCCGGTCAGCGCCGAAGCCGCCGCCACCGCCGGCGAAGCAAGCACCACCTCGCTCTTCGTCGAGCCCATGCGTCCGACGAAGTTGCGGTTGGTGGTCGCCACCGCGCGTTCGCCCGCGGCGAGGATGCCCATGTGCCCGCCGAGACAGGGACCGCAGGTGGGCGGGCCGATGACGCACCCCGCGTCGCTGAACACCTCGGTCAGTTTTTCCTTGAGCATCTGCCGGTAGACCGCGGGGGTCGCCGGCAGAATGAACACGCGCAGGTCGCGCTTCACCTTTTTCCCGCGCAGCAATTGGGCGGCGACGCGGAAATCCTCGATGCGCCCGTTGGTGCAGGAGCCGATGACCACCTGGTCGACGCGCATGTTCCGACAGGCGCGCACCGGTTTGACGTTCGACGGCAGGTGCGGCAGCGCCACCACCGGTTCGAGTTTTGCCGCGTCGATCTCGTGTACCGCGGCGTAGGACGCGTCGGGCGCGCTGGCGAAAGCCCGCGGGGCGCGGTCGCTGCGCTGGCGCGCGTAGGCAAGCGTTTTGGCGTCCGCGGCGATGATGCCGCTCTTGGCACCCGCCTCGATGGCCATGTTGCACATGGTCAGGCGCCCCTCGACCGACAGGGCGCGGATGGCGCTGCCGGTGAATTCCATCGCCTGGTAGAGCGCCCCGTCGACCCCGATCATGCCGATGACGGTGAGAATAAAATCCTTGCCCGTCACCCAGCGCGACGCTTTCCCGTGGAAGACGAATTTCACCGACGGGGGGACCTTGAACCAGGTTTCGCCGGTGATCATCGCCGCCGCCAGGTCGGTGCTCCCCACCCCGGTGGCAAACGCACCGATGCCGCCGTAGGTGCAGGTGTGGCTGTCCGCCCCGATGACGCAGTCGCCGGGAATAACGATCCCCTTTTCGGGCAGCAGCGCATGCTCGACCCCGCACTCCCCCTGCTCGTAGTAGTGCACGAGCTTGTGTTTCCGTGCGAACTCGCGGAGGATCTTCGCCTGCTCGGCGCTCTTGATGTCCTTGTTCGGCGTGAAGTGGTCGGGAATCAGCGCCACCTTCGCGCGGTGGAACACTTTCTTCGCCCCCGCCTTCTCGAATTCCTGGATGGCCAGCGGCGCGGTGATGTCATTGGCCAGGCAGAGGTCGAGCCTGGCGCGGATCAATTGTCCCGCCCGCACTTCTTTCTGGCCGCTGTGCGCGGCGAGAATCTGTTCAGTTACGGTCATGCCCATGTCATTTCTCCCTGCGCGCGAGCAGGCGGTTGACAGCGTCGAGGTAGGCGCGCGCACTGGCTTCGACCACGTCGGTGCTCGCTCCCTTCCCGCGCACCGTGAGCCCGTCCTGCTCGATGCGGATATTCACTTCACCCTGCGCGTCCGCCCCCTCGGTGACCGCGGCAAGGGCGTAGCCGGTCAGTTTCGGCCGCACGCCGGTCAGCCGGTCGATGACCCGGTAGATGGCGTCCACCGGGCCGTCGCCGCAGGCGGCATCCTGCACCTTCGTCCCGTCGGCCTGTTCCAGCACCACGGTCGCCGTCGGGATGGTTTCCGTCCCCGACGAGGTGTGCAGGTAGGTCATCGCGTACGCCGGCGGCCGTTCCGACTCGCTTTCCGTTTCGGCAATGGCGATAAGATCCTCGTCGAAGATCTCTTTTTTCTTGTCCGCCAGGCGCTTGAACCGCTCGAAGGCGGCATTGAGCGCCTCACCCTCGAGGTGGCAGCCGAGCGACGCCAGGCGCTTTTTCAGCGCGTGCCGCCCCGAATGCTTCCCCATGACCAGCGTGTTGGTCGGCAGCCCGATGGAGGCGGGCGTCATGATCTCGTAGGTTTCGGGCGACTTGAGCATGCCGTCCTGGTGGATCCCCGATTCGTGGGCAAAGGCGTTGGCCCCGACGATCGCCTTGTTCGGCTGCACCCCGACGCCGATGATCTGCGTCAGCAGACGGCTGGCGGGCCAGATCTCGGTGGTGCGGATTTTCGTCTCGACCCCGAAGTAGCGGGCGCGCGTGTGCAGCGCCATCACCACTTCCTCCATCGCCGTGTTGCCCGCCCGCTCGCCGATACCGTTGAGCGTGCACTCGATCTGCCGCGCGCCCGCCTTGACGGCGGCCAGCGAGTTGGCCGTCGCCATGCCCAGATCGTTGTGGCAGTGCACCGCGATAACCGCCTTGCCGATGTTGGGCACGTGCGCCATCAGGTCGGCAATGCGCGCCCCGAACTCCTCGGGGATGGCGTAGCCGGTGGTGTCGGGGATGTTGACCGTCGACGCGCCCGCGGCAATCACCGCCTCGGTAATGCGGCGCAGGAAGGCCTGGTCGGAGCGTCCCGCGTCCTCGGCGGAAAACTCGACGTCGGCACAGAGCGAGCGCGCGTAGCGCACCGCCTCGACCGCCTGCGCCAGCACCGCGTCGGGCGCCTTGTTCAGCTTCTTCGCCATGTGGATGGGGGAGGTGGCAATGAAGGTATGGATCCGCGGTTTCGCCGCGTGGCGCACCGCGCCCCACGCCGCGTCGATGTCCTTCTGCGTCGCGCGGCAGAGGCCGGCGATGACCGGGCCCTTCACTTCCCTGGCGATGGCGCTCACCGCCTCGAAATCACCCGGCGAGGCGATGGGAAACCCCGCCTCGATAACATCGACATGCAGTTTCGCCAGCTGCTGCGCGACCTTGAGTTTCTCCGCCGTGTTCATGCTGCAGCCCGGGGACTGTTCCCCGTCGCGCAACGTCGTATCGAAAATCCGCACGTAGTCCTTTTTCACCGTCCGTCTCCTTCACTCCCCGCCAGGCTGTCGGCCTCCGCGAGCATCTCCGTCGCCAGTTTGCGGTGCGGACGCACCAGCGCCACCAGCAGCGGCAGCGTCAGGTACAGCGTCGCCCCGCCGAAATAAAACAGGCAGGGGGCGATAATCAGCACATAGAGCAGCAGCGTCAGCAGCACCAGCACCCCGAGCGGATGCTTGCGCCGCAGGTTCAGGTGCTTGAAGCTCGGGTAGCGCACCGTGCTGAACATCAGGTAGGCGAGCCCGAGCAGCAGCCACGGCATGAAGACGCGGATGCTGTCATCCGTCAGGTGCGGCAGCCGGTGCCCGTAGGTGTCGTAGACCATCATGAACGACACCGGGACCGAGGCCGCCGCCGGGGCGGGCATGCCGGTGAACCCCTTCCCCTCCTCCTCGCTGGCCTGGATGTTGAACCGCGCCAGGCGCAGCGCCGCGCCGATGACAAACGCCAGCGCGACAATCCAGCCGATGCGCGGGAAGTCCGTCAGCCAGCGCATGTAGACGAGCAGCGCCGGGGTCACCCCGAAGGTGAGCAGGTCGGCGAGCGAGTCGAGCTGCACCCCGAAGGCCGAGGTCGTCCCCGTCATGCGGGCGATGCGTCCGTCCAGCCCGTCACAGACCAGCGCGATAACCACCGCCCAGCAGGCATATTCCCAGCGCGGCGCCTCCGGATGCTGCAGCGACCAGACCGCCTGCACGATGGCGTAGAATCCCGCCCCGAGATTGCCGAGGGTGAAGAGCGTCGGCAGCAGGTAGACGCCCAGCAGGCGCCGCTTCTGCCGGCTTTTCTTACGCCCCACCGGGCAGCTCCGCCACCACCGTTGCCCCCGCCCGCGTGTACTCCCCGACCGCCACCCTGACCTGCCAGGCAGCCGGCACATAGACATCAACCCGCGAGCCGAAACGGATGAGTCCCATGCGCGCCCCGCGCACCGCGGTATCGCCGGGGTTGAGCCGGCAGACGATGCGCCGGGCGATGAGCCCCGCCACCTGGCAGAAGGCCGTCTCCCCGTGCGCCGTCCCGAGCACGATAAGCGTCCGCTCGTTGACCAGCGGTGCATCGGCGCGGGCGGCATTGACGAACCCGCCCGCCGTATGTTCCACCCGCCGCACGGTACCGTCGCACGGCACGCGGTTGACATGCACGTTGAACACCGACATGAAGATGGAGATCATCGTCATGCCGGCCGGGCCGCCCGGGTAGGTGCCCGGCCCGACGTAGACCACCTTCCCGTCCGCGGGGGCGAGCAGGCCCGGTCCCGCCGGCTGCCGCTGCGGGTCGCGGAAGAACGCCGCAACAAACAGCGTCAGCCCGAGCAGCAGGACGGTCAGCGCGGGCGGGGCCCAGAGCGCCGAGAGGAGCGTGAGACACGCGCTCCCGGCGATGAACGGCAGCCCTTCCCGCGCGACCAGGCCCGGCATGACGCTACTTCCTGCCCACTTCCGTCTGGCGCTTGCGGATCCACGGCATCATCTTGCGCAGTTTGCCACCGACCACTTCGATCTGGTGCTTCTCGCCGTCCTTGAGCAGCTTCTTGAACTTTTTGCCGCCCGTCTGGTATTCCTTCACCCAGTTCTTCGCGAAGGTGCCGTTCTGGATCTCCTTCAGCGCCTGCTGCATCGCCTTGCGCGACGGCCCGGCGATGACCTTCGGGCCGACGGTAACATCGCCCCACTTGGCGGTGTCGCTCACCGAGTAGCGCATCCAGGCGATGCCTCCCTCGTAGATCAGGTCGGTGATGAGTTTGAGTTCGTGCAGGCACTCGAAGTAGGCGATCTCCGGCTGGTAGCCGGCCTTGACCAGCGTCTCGAAGCCGGCGCGCACCAGTTCCGACACGCCGCCGCAGAGCACCGTCTGCTCGCCGAAGAGGTCGGTTTCCGTCTCCTCCTTGAACGTCGTCTGCAGCGTCCCCGCGCGCGTGCCGCCGATGGCGCGCGAGTAGGCGAGCGCGACCTGCTTCGCCGTGCCCGACGCGTCCTGGTGGATGGCAATCAGGTTCGGCACGCCGCGCTTCTCCATGTACTCGCTGCGCACGAGGTGGCCGGGACCCTTGGGCGCGATCATCACCACGTCAATATGCTTCGCCGGCTTGATCAGCCCGTAGCGGATGTTGAACCCGTGCGCGAAAGCGATGACATCACCCGCCTTGAGATTCGGCGCCAGCGCCGTCGTGTAGATCTTCGCCTGCACCGTGTCGGGGGTGAGGATCATGATGAAATCGGCCCACTTCGCCGCGTCGGCGGTCTTCATCACCTTCATGCCCGCCTTCTTCGCGTTCTTCCAGGCCGGGCTCCCCGGCACCTCGGCGACGACCACCTTACAGCCGCTGTCGCGCAGGTTCTGCGCCTGCGCATGCCCCTGCGAGCCGAAGCCGATAACCGCGATCTTCCGCTTGCGGATCAGGTTGATATTCGCGTCCTTGTCGTAATAGATCTTCGCTGCCATGTGCCTCTCTCCTTGGTTTCTGTCGCCGTCACCGGGCGCGTCGCGCCGGGGCGGTCTGGTTTGTCCGTCTCAGTTGCGCGCGATGCCGACCACGCCCGTGCGCACCATCTCCTGGATGCCGTAGGGGCGCACCAGGTCGAAAAACGCGCGCAGTTTCTTGGCGTCACCCGTCACTTCCAGCGTCAGGTGCTTCTCGCCGACATCGACGATGTCGGCACGGAAGATGTTTGCCAGCGCGATCAGTTCCGCGCGCCGCGCCGCATCGGCATTGACGCGCAGCAGCACCAGTTCGCGTTCGAGATGCTCGACCTCGGTGAGGTTCTGCACCTTGATGACGTCGATGAGCTTGTTGAGCTGCTTGGTCACCTGCTCGATGACCGCGTCGTCCCCCATCGCCGTCAGCACGATACGCGACACCGACGGGTCGTCCGTCTCGTTGACCGTCAGCGAGCCGATATTGTAGCCGCGCCCCGAGAAGAGCCCGGAGACGCGCGAGAGCACCCCGAAGCGGTTTTCCACCAGCACGGAGATGATATGGCGTTTCATCAGTCCACCCCCAGCATGTTGCAGTTGGCCCCGCCGCCGGGCACCATCGGGAAGACGTTCTCCTCCGGCTCGATGCGGAAATCCATCACCACCGGGCGGTCCTTGACCTTGAGCCCCGCCGCCAGCACCTTGTCGACGTCCGCCGGCTTCTCCGCGCACAGCCCGGCGCAATCGTACGCCTGGGCCACCTTGACGAAATCGGGGTTGCCCGACAGGTCGACCCCCGAGTAGCGGCGCTGGAAGAACAGTTCCTGCCACTGGCGCACCATGCCGAGATAGCCGTTGTTGAGGATGGCCACCTTGACCGGCAGTTTGTGCTCGCGCGCCGTCGCCAGTTCCTGAATGTTCATCTGGAACGAGCCGTCGCCGGCGATGTCGAAGACCGTCGCTTTCGGCATCCCGAACTGCGCCCCGATGGCGGCAGGGAAGCCGTAGCCCATCGTCCCCAGGCCGCTCGAGGAGATCCACGTGCGCGGCGTGCGGAAGCCGTAGAAGAGCGCCGCCCACATCTGGTGCTGCCCGACCTCGGTGCAGATGACGGCATCCTTCCCCGCCAGGGCGCCGATGCGCTCAACCACCTGCTGCGGCTTGATTTTGCCCCCGTCCGCACTGCTGTACTTCAGCGGGTATTTCTGTTTCAGTTCGTCGATGCGCGCCAGCCAGGCCGCCGGTTTGCCCGGCTTGATGACCTTGAGCAGCGCCTGCAGGATGAGCTTGACATCGCCGACCACCGGGATGTCGACCTTGATGTTCTTGGAGACCGACGAGGGATCGATGTCGGCATGCGCCACCGTCGCGCGCGGCGCGAACTCGCTGATCTTGCCCGTGGCGCGGTCGTCGAAGCGCGCCCCGAGCGCAATGAGCAGGTCGCACTCGTGCACCGCGAGATTGGCATACGCGGTCCCGTGCATGCCGATCATCCCCAGTGCCAGCGGATCATCCTCGGGGAAACAGCCGAGTCCCATCATCGTCGTCGTGACCGGGATATGGCACTTGCGCGCGAGTTTCTGCAGTTCCGCCGACGCGTCCGCGGTGATGATGCCGCCGCCGGCGTAGATCACCGGGCGTTCCGCCGCGGCGATTGCCTCCGCCAGCCGCTTGATCTGCCGCTGATGCCCTTCCTGCGAAGGGCGATAGCCGCGGATGCGCACCTCGGCCGGCACCGCGCACTGCTCGGGCACACCCAGCGAGACGTCCTTGGGGACGTCGATGAGCACCGGGCCGGGGCGTCCCGTGCGCGCGATATGGAACGCCTCGCGGATGATGCGCGGCATGTCACAGGCATCCTTGACGAGATAGCTGTGCTTGACCACGGGGCGCGTGATGCCGACGATGTCCGCCTCCTGGAAGGCGTCGCAGCCGATGAGCGAGGTCGACACCTGTCCCGTCACCGCCACCATCGGAATGGAGTCCATGTAGGCGTTGGCAATGCCCGTGACGAGGTTCGTCGCCCCCGGTCCCGAGGTGGCGAAACAGACGCCGACCTTCCCCGTGGCGCGTGCGTAGCCGTCCGCCATGTGCGCCGCCCCCTGCTCATGCCGCGTCAGGACCTTGCGGAAGGGCGCGTCGTAGAGTTTGTCATAGATGGGAAGCATCTGCCCGCCGGGAATGCCGAAAATGATTTCGACCTTTTCCGCGACCAGTCCCTCGATCAGCAGTTCCGCCCCGCTCTTCTTTGCCATACACGACCTCCACTGGCAGATTCAGCAATCTGTCAAGCCCCCTCCGATTACCGGTGTATGGTATCTTATGCGCGGCGCGGCTGTCAACTAAATGGACAAACGGGGCACGCCTGTCATTTTTTCGTCAACTCCGCCGGCCGCCTACAGGGCGAGGGTCTCGCCCCGCTGCGGGATATGCAGTGTGGCGTCCGTGACCGCACGCGCCGCCTCGGCCAGCGCCTGCAGGGCGGATTCCTCCCCGTGCACCAGCACGAGGTTTTTCAGGGAGCCGCAGCCGCGGATATACTGCAGCAGTTCCTGTTTTCCCGCGTGGGCGCTGAAGGCATTGAGCTTGGTTACTTCCGCGTACACCTTCGTGAAGGTCTTGAAAATCTTCACCTCGGCATGCCCGTCGAGCAGTTTCCGCCCGAGCGTGTGCGCCGCCTGGTAGCCGACGATGAGTATGGTGTTGTGCCGGCTCTTGAGATGATGCTTGAGGTGGTGCAGAATGCGTCCCGCCTCGCACATGCCCGAGGCGGAGATGATGATGCAGGGACCGCGAAAATCGTTGAGTTTCTGCGATTCGCGCTTGTCGCTGGTGCAGGTGACAAACGCCTTGTCCATGAAGGACTTGCCCAGTTCACGCGCTTCGCCGTCGAAAAGCTCCATGTGTCGCGCGAACACCTTCGTGATGCGGTCCGCCAGCGGGCTGTCGAGGAAGATGGGCACCTTCTGCACCACGCCGCTGTTGAAGAGGCGCTTGACGCTGTAGAGCACCTCCTGGGTGCGCCCGAGCGCGAAGGCGGGGATGATGACCTTGCCGCCGCGGCGGAAGGTGCGGTTGAGCACCTCGGTGAGGCGCCCTTCGAGGCGGTCGAGGTTCTCATGCTCGCGCGCCCCGTAGGTGCTCTCGATGATCAGCGTGTCGAGATCGCGCAGCTGGTGCGGGTCCTCGAGGATGGGCAGACCGTTGCGCCCGAGGTCGAGCGCCCAGCCGATGCGCCGCGCCGCGCCGTTCTCGCGCACCGTCGCCACGTTCACCGCGGAGCCGAGAATATGCCCCGCCTCGGCAAATTCAAAACTGAGGTCAGGCGCCACCGCCACCGGCTGGCGATACGGCGCAGGTTTGAGCAGCTTCTCCGCCTCGTCGACATCCTGTTCGTCGAAGAGCGGTTCCGGGGTTTGCGCATCACGCAGTTTGTATTTTTCCAGGTAGCGCAGGTCGGCCTGCTGGATGCGCGCCCCGTCGCGCCAGAGCAGCGGCAGCAGGTCGGCAGTCGCCGGGGTGGCATGCACCGGGCCGCGGAATCCCGCCTTGACCAGCGCCGGCACCATGCCGCTGTGGTCGGTATGCGCATGCGAGATGACCATGGCGTCGACCTGGCCGGCGGCCGCGGCCAGCGTGCGGTTCTTCGCCTGCGCCTCCGCGCGCCGCCCCTGAAACATGCCGCAGTCGCGCAGCACGCGCGCCCCGCCCGTCTGCAGCAGGTGCGCGCTCCCCGTCACTTCCCCTGCCCCGCCCAGAAACGTGATATTCATGGATTCCCCCGCCGTGGTGTCCGGTCGCTCAAGCCGCAGCAACCGCTGCACGGACATCGTAGCACTCCGGGCAACCGCCGTCAACAAAACGGGGATGCCGTCGCCGCCGCCGTTGACGCCTGCCGGTGCCGGTGGTAGAATCGCGGCCATGCGGAAAGCAGCAGGCGCGCACGCGCACGACGACATTCCCGTTCCGGCTCTGCCGGTCACTGGCACGACGGCCGGCAGCATTTCCCCATGACGTCACGCGACCGGCAGGCGGCACGCTGGCTGTGGGCCGGTTTTTTTCTGCTCTACCTTGCCACTGCGCCCGGAGGGCTGCCGCGCTACGATGCTGCCCAGATGCTGGTTTCCGCCGCCGCTATCGCCGACCATGGTTTTGCCGAGCGCACAGATTTCACCCGCTACGGGGTGGGACAATCACTCATCGATCTGACCGTGCTGCCCTGGTATCAGCTGGCCTTGTCCGCGGCGACAGCTGTGCCAGCGGGCTCCCGGCCGGAAATACTGACGCTCGCCGGGCTGGGCATGGCCACCCTGCCGGCGCTCATGGCGGCAGGGCTCAATGCGCTGGTCTTCGCCCTGAGCCGGCACCTCGGCTACGCCCCGCGCCCGTCGCTGCTGCTGGCACTGGCCGACGGGCTGAACACGATGGTCTGGATCTATGCCGGCCTGCTGTTTGCCGATTTGACCATTGCCTGCCTCTGGCTGCTGACGCTGCTCGCGTTGCGCCTCGCCCTGACGCGTCAGCACCATGGCCTGATACTCCTGGCGGGCATGAGTGCCGGGTTCGCACTGCTGGTCAAACCGGTCGCGGGTGTCGCGCTGCCGCTGTTCGCCCTGTACCTGTGGCATGGCTGCCGCATCTCCGGCTGGTCAGCGCGACGGGCGCTGGGTCTGTTTCTGCTGCCGCTGGCGGCGGCGCTGGCAGTGGCGGCATGGTTCAACTGGTTTCGCTTCGGCGCGCCCTGGCGTACCGGGTATGAAGGCGTGCGCGACGGATTCACCTCACCGCTGCTGCTCGGCCTGTACGGCCTGTTGCTGAGTTCCGGCAAGGGGGTTTTCTTCTACAATCCGCTGCTGGTCTGCGGGGTGCTCGGGGCGGCGCGGTTCTGGCGGGCGCATCCGCGCGAGGCCTGGCTGATCGCCGGACTGACGGCGGCGCTGTTCGCGGTGACGACGCCATGGTTCGGCTGGCATGGTGACTGGGCCTGGGGTCCGCG
>CAZWUZ010000078.1:0-13661 GCA_964637655.1 uncultured bacterium
CGGCCCGGGCAGCTGGTCGCCGGCCTCGCCTTCGCCTGGTCGGCACCCTTCATCACGCACGCCTATGCCGGCCACCAGTCAATCGTTGCCACCTATGCCTGGACCGGTTTCGTCGCTACCGCCCTGCTGCGGCTGCTTGCCCGTCCGGCCTTCGGCCGCGTGCTCCTGCTCGCCGTGCTGCTCGCCGTTCAGTTCCTCGCCGGGTATGTGCAGTGCTGGTACTACGTCGTGCTGGCCGCTGCCGGCGCCTGGCTGGCGACGCTCGCCGCTGCCGCCCGTCGCGGCGACCGCCCCGCCTGCCGGCGGCTGGCCGTGGCATTCCCCGCCGCGCTTACGCTCGCCCTGCTGCTGGCCGCGCCGCAACTCCTTCCCACGCTGGAATTCGCCCGCGTCTCCGCGCGTACCGGCATGCCCGTTGCCGTGGCGGCCGGTTTCGCCGCCACACCGGAAAGCCTGCTGTCATGCATCATTCCCGCGCCGTTCGGGGATGGCCTGACCGTCCCCTATTGGGGTCGTTACTATCACTGGGAACTGTGCGCGTACAGCGGGATTATCACCCTGCTGCTGGCGGCGGTTGCCTGCCGTCGCGGCGCGCCGGCACGCTGCTGGTTTTTCGTCGCGTTGTGGGCCGGGGCGCTGCTGCTGGCCGCCGGCGACCGTACCCCGCTCTTCGGATTTGCCTACGAGGTTCTGCCAGGTTTCGCCTGGTTTCGCGGCCATGCCAAGCTCTTCGGGCTCGCCGCCTTCGCTCTGGCCCAGCTTGCCGGATACGGCTGCGACCGCCTGTGTGCCGCCCGTCACCGCCGGACCGTGCCCGTCATCGCCCTTGCTGCGCTGCTGCTACTGCTGCCACTCGTGGTATTCGCCAGCCCGGCCGGAACCGCGTGGCAGACCGTGCTGCGGGCCATGGCTGCGCACCACACGCCGTACACGCCCGCCTTCAGCCCGGCCGACAGCGGCTTTGCCCGCGAAACCCTGGCGGCACTGCACCGGCAATGCATCGTCGCCGCGGTGCTGGTCGGCCTGCTCGCGCTCGCGTTTTTTGCTCCGCCGCGCCGGCGGGCGTGGCTGGCCGTGGTGCTGCTGCTCGGTGATCTGGGCGGTTTCGCCCGCCCCTATCTGACCACGGTCGACACCGCCCTGCCGGCCGGAGCGGCGCGCCTGCTCGCCCGCCTGCCCGCCACAGCTGACGCGCCATACAGGATACTCGCACCTGACCTGCCCGTCGCCTTCGGCACCCGCGAACGTCGCGATAATGTGCAGGGCAATGACGCCATCCTGGCAGGCAACTATTTCCACTACCTCACTGCCAGCCAGGGCGTGCGCCCGTCGCAGGAATGGTCGGCCACGCCCCCCCTCACCCGCTTTTCCCCGCTCACTGACCGCCTGAACCTGCGTTTTCTCCTCGTCCGTGGCAATGCGGATCCGCCGCCCGGCCTGACCCGCTTTGCCCGCGACGATGACTGGCAGGTATGGGAGAACCCGGCTGTCGCGCCGCGCTTCTCGCTGGCCGGTGCCGCCCGGGCGCTGCCGCGCACAACCATCCTGCCGGCACTGGTCTCCCTGCCTGCCGGAGAAACCGTCTGCGTCGAGCCGCCGTTTTCCGTTGCGCTCACCGGGACCACCGGTTCATGCACCGTGCTCGCCACCGGCCCGGAGTTCACCCGTCTCGCCACCACCAGTGACGGCACTATGCTGCTCGTCGAGCGCAGCACCTGGTATCCCGGCTGGACCGCCACGGTCGACGGGATGGCCAGTGCGCTCATTCCGGTTGACTATCTGTTCCGCGGGGTGGTGGTGCCGGCAGGAGAACACCATATCGAGCTGCGCTACCGGCCGCGCAGTCTTGCTGCCGGCCTCATGCTCTGTGCTGCCGCACTGGCAGCCATGCTGCTCGGATGGCTGCTGCGCCGCAGGCGCTCCCGGCCGCCCGTCAGTACAACAGGGGCTGCACGGCGGGAAAGGGCACCGGCTGACGCTTGAACTCCGTCGCTGCAACCCGCGCCAGCAGGGCATCGACCGGCACCGCCCCGTGCAGCTCCTTCACCGCCGCCAGCGTCTCCTTGCGCTCATAGAGCGCGGTGAAAACCGCGTCGGCGGCGCGATATGACAATCCCATCTCCCCTTCGTCGGTCTGCCCGTCCCACAGGTCGGCAGTCGGCGCTTTGTCCACCACGCGCGCCGGCACCCCGAGCTGCGCAGCCAGCTCCCACACCTGTGTCTTGTACAGGTCGATGATGGGCGCGATGTCGCAGGCCGCATCCCCGTGCCGCGTCGAGTAGCCGAGCAGCCACTCGCTTTTGTTGCCCGTCCCCGCGACCAGCGCCTGCCGTGCGGCCGCACGGTCATAGAGCGTCACCATGCGCAGGCGCGCCATCAGGTTGCCCCGCCGCAGCGGGGTCAGATCGCCCAGCGCCTGCTGCGCCGCCGTCACCGCCCCCTGCAGGTCGATAACCTGCAGGTCGAGGCGCAGCGCGTCCGCGACGAGACGCGCATCATCCAGCGCCGCCGCCGACGCGCGACAGGGGAGAGCGTACGGGAAAACCCGTTCCGGCCCCAGCGCGCGCACGCCGAGCGCCGCCACCAGCGCCGAGTCGACCCCGCCCGACAGTCCGAGGACAAGGCCCGCGCGCCCCGCGCGCCGCACGCTGTCGCTGATGAAGGTGATGATCGCGTCTGCCGCCGCCTGTAGTGTGTCCATAGGCCGATGGTAGCACCCTGCCACCGCATCGTCAAACGGCAACCGCCACCGGCGAACAGGGACTGCCGGGGTGCGCGCTCGCGGCAGCGCGGGCATGCGGACGTGACGCCGGCGGGAGCACGTGGGCCGACCGGAGAGGGAAACACCGCCGTGCGCGACCGCAGCCGCGCATTCACGGATGCGGGTCACCCGGCGGGAGCGATTGCAAAGGGCCGGCGGGAAACCTCCCGCCGGCCCTGATGCTGCGTACGGTTGGTGATGCGGTTCAGTAATTCTCCGCCTTGAGCTCGAAATGCGCCTGCGGGTGCACGCAGGCCGGGCACTTATCCGGCGCCTCGGCCCCCTCGTGCAGGTAGCCGCAGTTGCGGCAGCGCCACTGCACGCTCCCCGCCTTTTTGAACACCTGACCCGCCTCGATGTTGGCGAGCAGCTGGCGGTAGCGCGCCTCGTGCCCCTTCTCCGCAACGGAGACCATGCGGAACGTCGCCGCCACTTCGGGGAACCCCTCCGCCTCCGCGACCTTGGCGAACTCGGGGTAGAGTTTCGTCCACTCCTCGTTCTCGCCTGCCGCGGCATGCGCCAGGTTCTCCGCCGTCGTGCCGGTCTTCCCCGCCGGGTAGGTCGCGGTGATTTCCAGATCGCCACCCTCGAGATACTTGAAGAAGCGCTTGGCATGCTCCTTCTCGTTGTCCGCGGTGTCGAGGAAGAACCACGAAATCTGTTCGTAGCCCTCCTTCTTCGCCACGCCCGCCGCGTACGTGTAGCGGTTGCGCGCCTGCGACTCGCCCGCGAACGCCTTCAGCAGGTTCTGTTCCGTCTTCGTGCCCTTGATGCTCTTGGCCATATGCCCATCCTCCTCGTGAAATTGGTTATGCCGCGGGCGGGGTAAACACCCGCGCCGCCAGTTCCCGGTCGATCATAAACAGCGCCGAGGAGTTGTCACCCCCCAGTTTGAGCTGCTGCACCACCCCGTCAGCGCTCGCTTCCTCCTCCACCTGTTCGGTGACGTACCACTGCAGGAATGAGTTGGTGGCATGGTCGCCCTCTTTGATGGCGAGGTCGACCAGCGCGTTGATGCGCGCCGTCACCTTCTGCTCGTGCGCGTACGCCGCTTCGAACGCCGCCAGCGGCGACGCCCATGACAACTCCGGCGCCGCGATGGCGGCCAGCCGCACCGTGCCGCCGCGCTCGACGAGGTAGTCGTAGAACTTGAGCGCGTGGAAACGTTCCTCCTGCTCCTGCACCCGCATCCAGGTGGCCATCCCCTTGAGGTTGACCGACGCGAAATACGCCGCCATCGCCAGGTAGAGGTAGCCCGAGTAGAGTTCCGCGTTGATCTGCTCGTTGAGCGCGTCCTGCATCGTCTGTTTCAGCATCGTCGCCCTCCTACGCCTGCCACAGGCCGTGCTTGTTGCAGTACTCGCGCGCGCTCAGCGTTTTCGCCCCGCCGCAGTTGCAGAAGGTCGCCTCGGGCGCCTGTCCCGGCTTGAGGTACTGCCGGCAGACCTGCCCGTCGGCAACCAGCTCGATGAACTCGATGTAGTGGTCCTCCGCCATCGGGTGCGCCACGCTGCCGACCTTCACCGTCACGCTGCCGCCGTTCACGCTGATGACCGGCACGTGCTTTTCCTGCGCCGCGTCGACGGTGTTCGCCGTCAGCAGCGCCATCTTCTCACCGCAGCAGACGAGTTCACCTGCCGCCGCATGCACCACCTCCACCATGTTGCCGCACAGATTGCATTTGTACACCTCATTCAGTTTCGTCATATCCTTCTCCTTTCGATTATGGTCACTGTTGTGACAGCCAGCGGAAGACGCCGAGCGCCGCCTTGGCCCCCTCGCCCGCCGCGATCACGATCTGCTTGTCGGGCACGCTCGTCACGTCCCCCGCCGCGAAGACCCCCGGCACGTTCGTGCGGTTGGCGCAATCAATCTCAATCTCCCCCGCCGCGTTCTGCACCAGCTCCGCGGCAAAGGCGCTGTTGGGCGTCAGGCCGATCTCGACAAACACCCCCTGCGCCGCGAACTGCTGCTCCCCCTCCGGGGTGCGCGCGCGCAGCCCGGTGACGAATTTTTCACCGTCGATGGCGAGCACCGCGCTGTCGTGATGCACCGTGCAGTTCGCCGCCGCCGCGACCTTGTCGCGCAGCACCGCGTCGCCGGTGAACGCCGGCAGGTTGTTGATCATGCGCACGTGCCGCGCCACGGGAATGAGCTGCAGCGCCGCGTCGAGCGCCGAGTTGCCCCCGCCGACCACGACCACGTCCTTGCCGCGGAAGAGCGGCCCGTCGCAGGTGGCGCAATACGCCACCCCCTTGTTCTTGTACGCCTGCTCGCCCGGCACGCCCAGTTCGCGCGCCCGTTTGCCCGACGCGACAATCACCGACCGCGCGGTATAGGTGCCCTTTGCCGTCGTCACCGTGTGCACGCCGTCCGCACTCCGCAGTTCCGTCACCGGTTCGCTCTCGCGGATCTCCGCCGGGTGCTGTCGCAGGTGCTCCTCGAATTTCAGCGCCAGTTCCGGCCCGGTGATGAACTGGAAACCGGTATAGTTGGCGATGTCGCCGCTCCATGCCGCCTGTCCGCCGATGTCACCGGTGAGCACCAGCACGCTGAGCGCCTTGCGCGAGAGGTAGACCGTCGCGGTGATTCCCGCCGGGCCCGCCCCGATGACGATGCAGTCGTACGTCACGCCAGTCCCAGCGCCGCTTTGAGTTCGTCTTTCGCGAAGCCGACGATGATTGTCCCGTCGACATCGATGACGGGGACGCCCATCTGCCCGCTCTTGTCGAGCATTTCCTTGGCCTTCGCCTGGTCGGTGCCGACGTCGTAATCGGTGTAGGCGACGCCGTTGTCCTTCAGAAACTGCTTGACCCGCACGCAGTACGGGCAGGTCGGGGTGCTGTACACGGTCACCTGTGCCATCGTCATCCTCCTCCCGTCATGCTGCCGCGCAGCTGCTGCAGCTGCGCGACGTGTTTCTCCTCCTCGGCAATGAGCGCGTCAAGCAGCGCATGCTCCGCCGCCGGCACCAGCTGCTTCATCTCCGTGAAGAAGGCTACTGACTCGCGCTCGAAGCGCAGCGCCAGGTCGATGGCGGCGCCGTCATCCGCCGCCTGCGCCGCCGCGGCCGCCCCCGACGCCGCCCGCGTGAAGACGTGGCCGTCAGCCAGCGTCCGCAGGTAGGCGAAATACTCGTCGGGAAACGCTTCCGCGGTTTCGTAGGTCTCCGCCTCCTGCCGCAGGCGCGTGAAGACCGCGATATGCTTCTCTTCCTGCTCCGCCAGCAGGCGGAAAACCGCCGCCGCCGGAGCGGCGTTGGTCTTCGCCGCCAGCGCGGTATAGAAGGCGTGCCCGTTCTGCTCGATGCGGATGCCGATCTCGGCGATCTCGCTGGCCGCGAACCGTGCCATCACGCCGGCTCGAACTGGTCCTTACCCACGCCGCAGGCCGGGCAGACCCAGCCGTCAGGCACCTGCTCCCACGCCGTCCCCGCCGGCACCCCGTTATCCGGATCGCCCGCCGCCGGATCGTACTCATAACCGCATACTGTGCACCGGTATTTCATCGCTGCCTCCTTGAATGGTCTACCCGATGAACGTTGTCGCGTTCTTCGGCGTTTTGCCTTTCTTCACTTCGTGGTAGTGGGCATAGGTCATCGGCTTCGCTGCCTGCGCCAGCGCTGCTGCCGCCACCACCTCGCCCACGAACAGCGTGTGCGTCCCCACGTCAAGTGTGCTGATCACCTTTGCTTCGAGATACCCCGTGGTATTCGTCGTGACGATCGGGATGCCCAGAACGCCCGTGACCGTCTGGATCTTCGCGAACTTGTCCGTCGTCCGCCCGCACTTGAACCCGAACGTGCCAATGAACGGCATGTCCGCCGCCTCGCTGACCACCGACACCGCGAAAACCCCGCTCTGCCTGACCAGTTCATGGGTCAGGTTCTCGCGGTTCAGCGAAATGCCGATGGTCGGCGGCTGCGCGGTGATCTGGAAAACCGTGTTGGCGATCTGCCCGTTGCAGCGCTCATCCGCCTTCGTCGTCACGATGTAGATGCCGTAACTAAGTTGCCAGAGCACTGAGTTGTCTATCATCATTCCCTCGCCTTCCCAAGATACCAAAATCAACCAATCGTGTCAAGTGCTTCAGCGATAGAAGTGCACCGTATGGCTTTTGAACCGGTTCTTCTCATACACAAACGAGGCGGAAAAGAACCCCGGCTGGTCGAGCCAGGGCATGAAAATGGTGTCGCCTTCCCACAAATTGAGTTTTGCCAGTTCACCATCAGGGATCCACGCGAGATCCCCCTCGGGCGAGTCAATGAGCGAACCGGAAAACTCGGTGGCGATAAAAACGAATACATACCAGTCCTCGATTTCGTCGAACGCCGGAAAGGTGATAAACCCCTTGAGTTGCGGGTGGCGGATAGTCAGCCCGCTCTCTTCGCGAATCTCGCGGATGCAGCATTCCTCGGGGCTTTCCCCCGGTTCGAACTTGCCGCCGAGCGCGTTCCATTTCCCCTCGTGCAGGTCGTTCGGTTTCTTGTTGCGCAGCACCATCAGGGTCTTCCCGCCGCTGCGCACGTAGCAGAGTGTCGCCAGTTTCATGTTTTCTCCCCGCAGTATGCCTGCAGCGCCGTGCGCACCGTCTCCGGTATCGCGCGCGGCGTAAAATCGCTGCCGATGCATGCCATGGCCGTGCGCGCGGTCAGCACCGCCACGCCGTCCTGCCGCACCACCCGGTAGGCAAAGACCACCTTCATGCGTGACAGTTTCTGTATCCCTGTTTCCACGGTCAGCAGGTCCCCGTAGCGCGCCGGGGCAAGGTGGTCGCTCTCCTGCCGCGCCACGGCGAACCAGCAGTCCTGCCGCATCAGGTCAGCGACCGCCAGCCCCGCCTGCGCGAAGAACCGCGTCCGCGCCTCTTCGAGAAATTCGAGATACCTGGCGTAGTAGACCACCCCGCCGCAATCCGTGTGATGGTAATGCACCGCAGCACGATAGTCGACTGTCCGCATGGCGCCACTCTACTTCACTCACCTCCCCCTGTCAATCCGGCAAACGCTCAAGTTATTACATGCACCTGCCGATACTAACCGGTAGCGGCAGGAGGGTACGCCGTGCATCACGGGACAGGAGCGCACAGATGAACAAATCCACGCTGATTGGCCTGCTGCTGGCCGTCGGGTCAATCGTCGGTTGCGGGGTCATCGAGTTGATGCACCTCAACCCGGCCGGCATTTCCCCCTTTCTCAAGCCCTCGGCGCTTTTCATCATCTTCGGCGCCACCCTCGGGGCGACGCTGTGCAGCGTCTCGTGGGAATGCTTCATGAACCTGCCGAAACTGGTCCGCATCACGTTTCTGGCGCAGCATTTCGACAGCAAGGGCATTGTCCCGACCTTCGTCTCCTTTTCGGAAAAGGCGCGCAAGGAAGGGCTCCTCGCGCTGGAAGAGGACATCGAGCAGACCACCGACGTCTTTCTCAAAAAAGGACTGCAGCTGGTCGTTGACGGCGTTGACCCGGAAATCGTGCGCAGCCTGCTCGAATCGGAAATCGACAACGCCAAGGCGCGCCACAAGGAAGGGATCGACATGTTCAACGCCGCCGGCGGTCTGGCCCCGACCATGGCCATCGTCGGCACCGTCTTCGGGCTCATCGCCGCGCTGCAGATGGCCTCGATGGGTGCCGACTCGAACACCGTCGTCGGCGCCATCGCCACCGCCTTCATCGCCACCTTCTACGGCATCGCCATCGCCAACGCGGTCATCCTGCCGATGGCGGAGAAACTCAAGCAGCTCGACCACGAGGAGGCGCAGTACCGGGAACTGGTCAGTTTCGGCATTCTCTCGATCATGAGCGGTGACAACCCGCGCATCGTGCAGGAAAAACTTTCGGTCTTCCTCCCGGAGAAGGACCGCGCCGACCTCGAGAAGAAGGACGAGGAGTAGCCGGTCATGGGCAAGCGCAAGGGGGGACACGGCGAGGGGGGGGGCGGCGGTCACGGCGGCGGCGGGATGCGCTGGCTGCTCACCTATTCCGACATGCTGACGCTCCTCTTCGCGCTCTTCGTCTACTTTTACTCGATTTCCACGGTCAACGAGACGAAGATGCTGGCGATGTCGCAGGCGATGGCGGCGCAGTTCGGCATCTTTTCCGGCAACGATTTTCCCATCCCGGGCGGCACCGGCGTGCTCCCCTACCCGGGCACCAACGTCGAGCCGCAGCGGCTGCAGATCGAGCAGGAACTGCAGCAGCAGGGGGCCACCATCAAGGACGACGAACGCGGTCTGGTCATCGCCCTGACTGACGAGGTGCTCTTCGCCCCCGCCTCCGCGCAGCTGCTCCCGGGCTCCGACACCATCATCCGCAACGTCGCCTTCATGCTCAACGACATCGTCCCCGAACGCCTCATCCGCATCGAGGGGCACACCGATAACGCCGACCTCGCCACGCCCGAGTTCCCCTCCAACTGGGAACTCTCCGCGGCGCGCGCGGCCACCATCGCCCGCGTACTCAACGGGCAGCATAACGTGGCGGGCGAGCGCCTCTCCATCGTCGGCTTCGGCGAGTATCACCCGCGCGCCGGCACGGTCGAACTGCAGGACCCTGACGAGCGCGCGCGCAACCGCCGCGTCGACATCGTCGTCCTGCAGGACCGTTCCACCGTCACCCGCTGACCGCGCGATTCGCCGCCGCCCGGTACCCGCCGTGGCGCCCCCCCCATCCGCCTCCGTACGATTGACAGCCGCCGCCGTTTCCGCTACCGTGCCGCCATGCGCCGTCGCCTGCCGCAGCTCCGCCTGACCGGTACCATCGCCGGGCTCCTCGCCGTCACCACCCTCATCGGGCATTACAGCGGCGTGCTCAGTGACAACTGGTTGCAGACCTCCCCGTGGCTCACCGTGGCCGGCACGCTGCTCGGCCTCGCCGCGGGCATCTGGGAAACTGCCCGCCTCTTTGCCCGCTCCCCCCGCGCTTGACTTCCCCCGTGCTTTCCGCTATCATCCGTCCCGATGCGCAGGGAATACGCTGACGCTGCACGGCAGGTAGGATCGGTCGGTGCACTCGGGCTGACGCTGGTGCTCAGCACCGCGCTCGGGCTTGCCGCCGGAAACTGGCTTGACCGCCGGTTCCCGGTCGTGCATCCGCTCGGCACACTCGGCGGTTTCCTGCTCGGGGTTGTGACCGGCTTCTGGAACATCTACGTGGTGCTGTACGGGCGGCCTGGCAGTCGCCCCACGGCACCGGAAAGTGCACCACCGGATGACACACGGCAGTCCTGACACGACGGTACGGCAACTGCACCTGCGGGCGCTGGCACTCGGTCTGTTCGCCGCCATCCTCACCTCGCCTTTCCTGCCGTTTTCCTTCACCACCGGCCTGCTTGCCGGCCTGCTGCTCGCCCAGGGCAATCTGCTCGTCCTCACGCGCACCACGGCGGTCGTCCTGCACGGGCGCGCCGCGCTCGCCCTGCCGTTCGCCTGGCTCGGCTTTCTCGCACGCACAGCACTGACCCTCGCGCTCCTCGCCCTCTGCGCCGCCTGGCAGTTGCCCGCCGCGGCCGGCGCCGCGCTCGGCCTGCTGACCGTCGCGGCCGCCGCCACTTCGCTGGCGCTGCCGCAGGCCGCGCCCCGGGAGGCCTGAGATGGCCGCTGCCGCCCACGCTGCTGAAGCCGCCGCCCACGGCGGGCATGGCGGCGGGCTGCCGCACATCCAGCTGCTCGAGATCTACGGCGTTCCCGGCTTCATGGTGATGAGTTTCCTCGTCCTGCTCATCCTCTTCGTCTGCGGCCTGCTTACCCGCCGTTCGCTCAAGCTCGTTCCCGACGGCCTGCAGAACTTCTTCGAGTTCGTCTACTGCTTCTGGTACGACATGGGCGAATCGCTGATGGGCAAAAAGGTGCAGTTTTTCATGCCCCTCTTCCTCTTCCTCTTCCTCTACATATTATTCGGCAACCTCATCGGGCTGGTGCCGGGTTTCAACTCCCCCACCGCCAGTTTGAACACCACCTTCGCGCTGTCACTCATCGTCTTTTTCAGCACGCACATCTTCGGTATCCGCACCAAGGGCCTGGTCGGCTACCTGCGCCACTTCTGGGCGGGCGTGCCGTGGTGGCTGAAGCCCGGGATGTTCGTCATCGAACTCATCAGCGAGTTCGTGCGGCCGATCTCCCTCGCCGCCCGTCTCTTCGGCAATATCGTCGCCAAGGAGATCATGCTCACCGTGCTCATCGCGCTGCTGCTCACCTTCATCGGTGCCGACAGCCTCGTCTCCAACGCGCTCGCGGTCTTTCCGCTGGTCCTGCGCCCGCTGATCATCGTGCTCGGCACGCTGGTCTCGCTGATCCAGGCCTGCGTCTTCACCATTCTTGCCATGATCTACATAGCCGGAGCCGTGTCCGAAGGGCACGACCATTGAGTGCAACTACACCTCGAGGAGGACGTACCATGCAACGTATCATGATGGCGGTGGCAGTGATGTTCCTGATGCTGGCGGGCGCGGCAGTCGCCGCGGAAGTCCCGGAAGCGGCGCCCGTGGCGGCAGCGCCGGCCGCAGCGGCAGGCAGCAGCAACGGTATTGACGGGGCCTCGTTTTTCCTGGCCATGAGCGTGCTCGCGGCGGGGCTGTGCGTCGCCATCGGCACCGTCGGCACCGGACTCGGACAGGGGAACGCGGTCGCGCGCGCGGTTGAGGGCATCGCCCGGCAGCCGGAAGCGGCCAAGAACATCCAGACGGTGATGATCATCGGGCTCGCCTTCATCGAGTCGCTGACCATCTACGCGCTGCTCATCTCGGTCATCCTCATCTTCGTCAATCCGTGGGCTGACGCCTTCACCGCGTTGCTCAAGTAGCATGACCGTACCGGCACAGGGGGGTTCGCATGGAGGTCATTGATCTCAAGGTCCAGTATCTGCTCGTCCAGTTCGTGACCTTTCTGCTCGGCATCGGCCTGCTGTGGAAGCCCGGGTTCAAGTACCTCGGGAACATCCTCGCGCAGCGGCGCGAGCAGATCCGCACCGACCTCGACGCCGCGCAGCAGGCGAAGCTCGACACCGCGACGCTCAAGGCGGAGTACGAGAAGAAACTCGCGGTCATCGAGCAGGAGGCGCGCGCCAAGATCCAGGCATCGACGCGCGAGGCGCAGGAAGCGCGCAACGAGATTCTCGCCGAGGCGCGCACCAAAGCCGAGGCGCTCCTCGTGCAGGCGGAGCAGACCATCCGCCGCGAACAGCGCAAGGCGCTGGTCGAACTGAAAAACGAGATCGCGCAGCTGGCGGTCGGGGCGGCCGAGCAGGTGACGCGGCAGCGCCTGGACGCCGCGGCGCAGCAGGCGCTGCTCGACGACGTCATCGCCCGGGTGGGCAAATAGTGGCCGCCCCGCGCGCCGCGCGCCATTACGCGCAGGCGCTGTTCGACCTCGCCGCGGAACAGGACGCGCTCGCCGCCACCGGCAGCGAACTCGACCTGCTGGCAACCCTGGCCGCCGACGGCGACGTCGTCTGGTTCAGCCGCGAGCCGCGCATCCCGGCGGCGAAACGGCACGCGGTGCTGCAGCAGGCGATCAGCGGCTGTTCGGAACTGACCCGCTCGTTTCTCCGCGTCGTGCTGCAGCGCGGGCGCCTTACCGCGCTCCCCGCCATCCGCGACGCCTTCCGCACGCTGCTCGACCGTCGGCACCACCGCCTGCGCGTGCGCGCCGTCAGCGCCGTCCCCCTGCGCGACCCGCAGGTGCGGGCGCTGACGCAGCAGCTGCAGCAGCTCACCGGCCGCGAAATCGTCCTCGCCGCCGAAGTCGACCGCGCGCTCATCGGCGGTCTGGTCGTCGAAGCCGACGGCTGGCAGTACGACGGCAGCGTAGCCCGCGCGTTCCGCGACCTGCGCGACCGTCTGCAGCACATCTCTCTGGGCACACAGGAGTAGGCCATGGCTCTCAATGCGGGTGAAATCACCTCCGTCCTGAAAAAGGAGATTGCCGCTTTCCGGCAGGACCTCGACCGCGTCGATGTCGGTACCATCCTCGAGGTGGGTGACGGTATCGCGCGCGTGCACGGGCTCGCCGGCGCCATGGCGGGCGAACTCGTCGAACTGCCGGGCGAAACCTTCGGCATGGTCCTCAACCTCGAGGAGGAAAGCGTCGGCATCGTCATCATGGGCGAAAGTTCGCACATCGCCGAGGGCGACCAGGTGCGCTGCACCGGCAAGATCGTGCAGGTGCCCGTCGGCGACGCCCTCATCGGGCGCGTGGTCAACGCCCTCGGCCAGCCGCTCGACGGCAAGGGCCCCATCGTCAGCGACCAGTTCCGCCGCATCGAGGTCAAGGCCCCCGGCGTCATCACCCGCCAGTCGGTCCGCGAACCGCTGCAGACCGGGCTCAAGGCCATCGACGCGCTCATCCCCATCGGGCGCGGGCAGCGCGAACTGATCATCGGCGACCGCCAGACGGGCAAGACCGCCATCGCCATCGACACCATCATCAACCAGAAGGAGACGGGGGTCATCTGCATCTACGTCGCCATCGGGCAGAAACAGTCGACCGTGGCTCAGGTCTACGACACGCTCAACCGCCACGGGGCGATGGCCTACACCATCATCGTCTCCGCCCCGGCCTCCGACCCCGCCCCGCTGCAGTACATCGCGCCCTACAGCGGCTGCGCCATGGGCGAGGAATACCGCGACACCGGCAGGCACGCGCTGATCATCTACGACGACCTCTCCAAGCACGCGGTCGCCTACCGCCAGATGTCGCTGCTGCTGCGCCGCCCGCCGGGACGCGAGGCCTACCCGGGCGACATCTTCAACCTGCACTCGCGCCTGCTCGAGCGCGCCGCCAAGATGAACGACGAACTCGGCGGCGGGTCGCTCACCGCGCTTCCCATCATCGAGACGCAGGCGGGCGACATCTCCGCCTACATCCCGACCAACGTCATCTCCATCACCGACGGCCAGATCTTCCT
>CAZWUZ010000079.1:0-9212 GCA_964637655.1 uncultured bacterium
CTTGGTGCAGACCGCGGAATCGATGCTGTTGCCGGTGCTGCGCACGTTGCCGGCCCGGTCCACCGCGCGCACGCGGTAGTAGTAGGCGACTCCGGCGGTCAGGCCGCTGCCGGTTACCGTGTATTCCGATACGGTGACGGTATCGAGCAGCGAGCCGGCAGTCGCGCTGGTGTCCGACTGCCAGACCTGATAGTACGCGACGCCGCTGGTGGCATCGCTGCCGTCAGACCACTGCAAGGCGATGTCGCCGTCACTCTGCGCGGTGGCCTCGAGGTCGGCGACGGCATCAGGTGCGGTTGCGTCGTAGTAGAGGGCGGCGGCCGCACGCAGCAGGCAGTTCATGTTGCCGAGGTTGTCTTTGCCGTAGAGATAGAAGGTGGTTGCTCCTTCCGCCGGCGCCATGAGCCCGCTGAGCGAGGTGCCCGTGACATAGGTGTCATTGCCGTTTGCCGCCGGGGCATTGCCGAGCGTGTAGTAGTAGCCGGCCACGCCGCATGTGTCGCGCGACGCTGTCCAGGAGGCAGTAAAGGCGTTGCTCTGGCTCCAGGTGCCCGGGGTGATGCTGAGGGCGGCGGGGATGGTCGGCGCGGTATTGTCCTGCGTGGAGAACTCGACCGTCGACCAGTCGCTGACGACACCCGTGCCGTTTGCCGCGCGGCTGTGGCGTACCCGGAAGTAGTATTTCGTATGGTTGGCGAGCGTGGTGAACGTGTAGCTGAACGTTTCGGCGTTGCTCCCCCCCTCGTTGACCCAGCCGCTGTTGGCGTAGACGGACGTAAAGGTGCCGGCGGTGTCGCACTCGGCGTAATAGCTGCCGGTGTCGTTGCTGCGGTCGACCACGTTCCAGATGACAAGGTTGGTGTCGCCGGCGGTATAGGCGGGCTCGGCATTGAGCGACGGGGTGAACGAACCGGTGTCAGCGGTGGCGGAGTCAGCGATATTGTCCGTGCTGACGTTCTCATTCGCTGCATTATCCACGGCGCGCACCGTATACCAATAGGTAGTGCCATTGACCGTGGCGGTGTCGGAGTAGGTGCTCCCCGCTACCTGCTGATCCGTGCTGATCTGCGCGCCGAGTGAGGCGCTGCTGGTGCTGCGGTAGATGCGGTAGAAGGCAATGCCCGAAGTGGCGTCACCTGCCGCCGACCAGGTGAGGCGGATCTCGCCGCCGGCCTGGGGACTGGCGAGCAGGCCGGTGACCGCGGTGGGCGGGGCCTGGTCGATGGTGGTGCTGACGATGGCGGAGAGCGCGGTGTTGCCGGCGACGTCGATCGTGCGCAGGCGGTAGCTGTACGCGGTGCCGTCGAGCACGCTGTTGTCCGTGTAGCCGGTGGCCGTGCTGTCGAGCGCGGCGATCTCCACGTAGCCGGCACCGCTGTCGCAGAGGATAACGTAGGTGTCGAGCCCGCTGACATCATCGCTGCCGGGGTCGACGGTCCAGGAGAGCGACACGCTGGCGGCGCTGGTCCAGGCATTGAGCGCGGCCAGCGACGCGGCGTCGGTGACCGTGATGTCCTGCACCGAGGTGACGGTGTTCGACCAGGTGCCGATATTGCCGGCGGCGTCCTTCGCCCGCACGCGGTACCAGTAGGCCTGCCCGTTGCTCAGCGAAGCGAAGATGTACGCGGTGTCGCTGACCCACCCGGAGACATCAACCGGGGTGGCGAAGGATGAACTGTCGTCGCACTCGAAGTAATAGTGTGCCGCACCGGCCGGGGCGGTGCAGGAGAGGGTATTGGACGAGGTCGGCGAGTAGGCGGGCTCGCTGTTCATGACCGGTGCGCCGGGTGCGGCCTTGTCGCACGTCGCACTGTCCTGGTAATTGCCGCTGTACATGTTCTCCAGCCAGACATTGTCCACGCCGCGCACGGTGTACCAGTAGGTGGTGCCGTCACCCAGGTGGGTTGGGGAGTCGTAATATGACGTGGCGGTGGTCGTGTCGATGAGCGAACCGAGTGTGCCGGCGGCGCTGCTGCGGAAAATGCGGTAGTGTCGCGTGCCGCTGGTCGTGTCGGTCACCGCGTTCCACGACAGGGCGATGGTACCGCCGGCAGTGGCGGTGGCGTCGACCGTCACCACCGGCGGCGGGGTGCTGTCCTGCGTGGAATTGACCGTCCCCGACCAGCCGCCGCTGCTGCCGGACCCGCCGGGCGCCGTATTGGCCCGCACGCGGAAGTAATGGGTGACGCCGTCGCGCAAGCCGGTAAAGGTGACACTGTAGGTGGTGGCGGCGGTGCTGTTGACCCACGCGGCGGTGCTCTCCGCCGGGGCGGCAAAGGCGGCATCCGTGTCGCAGACGAACTGGTAGCTGCCGCCGCTGACGCTCGAATCGCAGGTGACGGTGTTGGCGGTGCCGTACGTGTAGAGTGGCTCGCTGTGCATGGCCGGGGTCATCGATGAAGCGTCCGCCGTTGCCGAGGCGGTGTCATTGAGCGCTGAGGTGTTCTCCCAGCGGGCATTATCCACCGCGTGCACGGTGTACCAGTAGGTGGTGGCATCGACGGTCGTGGTATCGGTGTAGGCGCCGGTGGTGGTGACGGTGTCGGGGTTGATCTGCGTGCCGAGCGCCCCCGCGACCAGGCTGCGGTAGACGCGGTAGAAACTGACTCCGCTGACGCTGTCACTCACCGCTGTCCAGGTCAGGTTGATGCGTCCCGCCGCTGCCGCGGTGGCGGTGAGGTCATAGATGATGCCGGGGGCGGCGGTGTCGACGGTGGTGCTGACGCTGTTCGAAGTGGCGCTGTTGCCGGCATAATCGTAGGTTTTTACCTGGTAGGCGTAGGTATACCCGGCAAGACGGCCGGTATCGGTGCGGCTGGTGTCGCTCGCGATGCTGCCGGTCCAGACCTCGCTGTAGGCGCCGCCGTCCGTGCTGCGCAGCAGCCCGTAGCGCCAGATGCCGGCGGTGCTGTCGGAACCGGTATCGGCGCTCCAGCTGATGGTGATGCTGCCGGACGTGTCGTAGGTGCTGAGCGCGGCCGGCTGGGCGGGGCGTGGCGCGGTCTTGTCAATCCTGATGGTGATGCACTGCGGAGCCTCGGCGTTGCCGGCGTTGTCGGCCGAGTAGTATTCCACCTGGTGGACGCTGTCCGAGGCGAGCCCGATGCCGCTGCTGTAGAGCCCGTACGTGTTGACCAGCGAGGTGTTGGCTGACGGCACGCTTCCCCAGTTCCACGAGAGGCCGGTGCTGCCGTCCCCCTTGTTCACCCCGACCGTGACCCCGCTGGTATAGCCGATGGTGTCATAGGAAAGGATGATGCGCCCGCTCGGGAAGAGCGTCGCCTGGAAGGTCGAGGGGGCGTTCAGGGCGCTCTCCTTGTGGTAGAGCTCGTGGTACTGCACGACGAAAGAATCGGGATTGTAGCGCTTGTAGTAGACCTCGGTGAGGCGCCCCATGTCATCCCACAGCGGGGCAATGGCGTTTTTGGTAAGGTAGTTGGTGGTGCCGCCGTCAGCGCAGGGGAACTGCTGGTTAGGTGACACGTAGCCGCCGGCATAGGTCGAATCGAACATATAGCCCATGCCGATAAGCGACATGCCCGACAGCGTGCTGCCATAGAGCGGGAAATTGAAGTAGAAGGGGAGCGTGTTGATCGCCAGCGTATCGACCGTGGTGGGGGTTCCCACTCCAGTCGAGAGCTCTGTCCAGGTGTAGCAGTAGGGGTAGAAATTGCTGTTGTAGGTGAACGCGCTGTCGGTGACGTAGTAGGAGGCAGCTGCGCCTGACTGCGTGTCGGTGACCGACAGGGTCAGCGACCCGCTGCTGTTGTACCAGCCGTTGCTGCCGAGCGTGCCGCTGAATGACGCTTCGGTCACCGGCGGCATGCTGTCCTTGACGATGAACGACCAGGTGGCGGTCGGTGCGGTCGTGTCGCGCGCGTCGCTGGTATAGGCGCGCCAGTACCAGGTACCCGCGCTGAGAACGTCCGTGGTGACGCAGTTGCTCCCCCAGGCGCCGTCATACTCGGGCGAACCGAAGGCGGGGTCGTTGTCGACCTGGATGCGGTAGTACACCTTGTCCTCGTCGGCGTCGGTGACGGGGTTGACGATGAGGGTAGCGCTGTTGTCCGTTGTCCAGCTGCCATTCGCGGGCGACTTGACCGTGGCGGCGGGGGGGGCAGTGTTAGCATAGCGCAGGTAGACGATGGCGTACGGGGCGCTGCTCCCCTCCGTCCAGATGATGTCCGCGCTGCCGTCCGCGGCCGCCGCTGCTGTGGCGTTGGGATAGCGCTCGACCGTGGCGGAATTGGTCGAATGGCTGCGTATGCCGTCCGTATACAGATGGTTCCACCCGCCGGTCGACAGCGAACCCAGGGCCGGGTCGTACTGGTTGTGGTACAGGTCGGTCTGGCCGCCGGTGGTCAGCGCGTAGAGGAGGATGATCTGGTTGTCGTTGGCGGTGATCAGCGGCACCTCGAACCGGTCGCTGCCTGACACCTGGTCAATGCCGACGATGGAGGACCAGGTGTTGTTTGCCCGCCGCTTGGTGGCCAGGTAGCAGGTGCTGCCGCTGCGGTAGAGGTAGACGGCGTGGACGCGGTCCTGCAGGTCGATGACGCAGGTGGCGCTGCTTTCGTCGGCGGTCGTGTAGGCGAAGTTTTCCGAGGAGGAATAGGCGTTGTTGTAGTAGTACTTCGCCTTGACGTCGCAGTCGTCAACCGCATAGTAGTCGTCGTAGAGGAACCAGACAGTATCGCTGCCGGGACGCGAAGCGACGTTGATGAGGGGGCGCTTGACCCCGCAATTGTCGAGGTTGGTATAGCCCGCCCACCCGCCGGTGCGGAAGTTGTGCTGCCGCACGGTGACGTAGCGCGTGGCGCCGTTGTCCGATGACATGCCGATGACCAGCGAGTCGCTGCCGACCTGGGCCATGGAGGGGAACATGTTGTAGTTGTAGCCGGCGGCGAAATTGTCGGACACCTGCTTCCAGCTGCTCCACGTGGCGCCGCCGTCAGTCGAACGCTTGTAGTTGACCTCGTAGAGCGTGGCGCTGTACTTTGTCGTCCAGGTGACGTGGATGGTGTCGGTGGTGTCGACCGCGAGTGCCGGCGTGCTGTCGGTATAGGCGGCGCTGTCGCTGACGTTGACCGGGGTGCCCCATGCCACGCCGTTGTTGGTGCTCTTCACGCAGTAAATCTCGCCGTTGTTGGGGAAGACGACGTAGATGTTGCCGTTGCTGTCACGGGCCACCCGCCGGGCATTATTGTAGGCGGTGGCCCACGGCAGGTCACTTTCGAAGGTGGTCGAGGCGGTGGTGGTGCTCAGTTGCGACGAGAGCGGCCCGATGTTGCCGACCCGGTCGACGCATGCCAGCTTGAAGTAGTAGGTGGTGTTCGGGGTGAGGTTGCCCACTGCCGCCGCCGCGGTGGTGACGGTGCTGAGTGCCGCCTCGCTGCTCACGTCCCAGGAGCTGCTCGACGTCGAAGCGGGGTTCGACTGGCTGTAGTAGATGCGGTACGTGTAAAAGCCCGCGCCGGTGTCCGGGTCGCTGCCGAAGGCGGTCCAGGTGAACGAGACCGCCGTATCGGTCGCGGTGTTGAGGGCGAAGCCGGCGGGGGCGCCGGCAGCGGCGGCATCCTTGACGCAGGGGAGCAGGCGGGCGGCCGTGGTACAGTTTCCCACCGCGTCGACGACGTAGGCGGTGAGTGTCGTGGCGGGCTCGTTGGTTCCCACCGCGTAGAGGCGGCTGAACGGCGCAGCGGCGTCCGTTTCCGCGGCGTTGTCTCCCCAGGCGGCAAAATTCGCCTTGCAGGCGGTCGAGTCATCGACCGTCAGGGTCATGGTCAGCGGCTGGTCGGCGGGCATGGAGGCGCTGAAGTAAAGTGTCTCGCCGCCCTGGTACAGGTACGCGGAGGTCTCGGTGACGGAAGCGGAGACCGCGCGCGGGGGGGCGTTGTCGACGTAGAAGGTGAAGGCCGCGGCGATGCCGGTTTCGCTGTTGTCGTTATCGCCGCGCAGCGAGAGGGTGTAGAGGATTCCGGGCTGCAGGGCGGCGGCGGTGGCGGCAGGCAGGTTCCAGTTGCTGACGAGGACTGAGGTGGTGTCTAGGTTGCCCGCGTTCTGCGCGCCGAACAGCCAGGTGTCGGCCTGGATGCCGTTGTCAATGCTCCAGCGGACGCTGTTGAGGTTGAGCGTTGAACTGCAGTTGAAGTCGATATTCAGCGCATTCTGCAGCGCCGCCGGGGTCCACCAGTCGCCGCCGCCCGTGCCGCCATCGGACGCGGTGCCGGCATCGGTGATGGCGGTTTTCGGCGCGCTCGCCGCGGCTATGGCGACAGCGGGCGAACTGCCGATGGCGGCAACGCGCGAACCGAGGGCATCAGTGCTGACCGTGAACTCGTAATTGCCGCCGGCGGCCGGGGCGGCGGCGGCACCCGCGGCATCGACAATGGTGTCGCCGTAGTAGACAATGACGGTCTGTCCCGCGGCGGAGGGGGCAACCGGGATAACGATGGTCTGGCCGCTGACGACCTGGCTGTCGGTGGCGATGACGCCGCGCGCGGCGCTGCCGCCGACGCGGACGTAGCCGGCCGCGGCACTGTTGGTCAGCTGCGGCGCGGTCCAGCCCGCGGGGACGGTGACCGTCACATAGCCGGCGCGCATGGTCGTGGCGCCGAAGGTGTAGGTGAGGGTCCAGCGGCGTGCTTCGGAAGGGTCGCCGGTGGCGGGGGCGATGACCGCGGTCCCCTCGCCGGTGGCGGTGGTATGGGCGCCGTTGTCAGAGCCCATGGTCGCCCCCTCGTTGCGGAAGGACCAGTCGGACTTGTCGTTGTTGTCGGTCGAGGAGGCGTCGCGGGCGATGGCATCGCCGTCATCCTCGCCGCTGCTGATGATGCCGGTAGCGCAGTCGAAGGGCATGGACGTGCCGCCGAGGATGGCCCACTGCCCCGCACTGACCGCGTTGCCGATGTCGGTCTGCAGCGCGGCAGCGAAGGTACTGTTCATATCCGCCCAGAAGCAGGCGTCGAGAATGGTGTTGTTCTTGTCGCGCAGCATCTCGCCGTCGTCCGTGCCGGTGATGACGATGCTGCTGTTGTAGATATCGTACTGGGTATCGGTGGCGTTCGTGCCGCTGCCGCCGGTCATCGCGTTCGTATCCGAAGTGCCGGCGGCGTCGTGCAGGATGATATACTCGCCCGCGTTGAGCACCGCCTTGAGCCCGTCGAGCAGCACGCTGTTGGTGCCATCGAAAATATGCATGCCGCCGGGAATCATGCCCCCGGTGATGACTTTGAGTTCTATCCAGTCGGCTGATGCGTCCCAGGGGGACACCTCGTTGATACGCAGCGTGGCGGCTGGCCGGAAGGTGAGGGTGAGGGTCTGGTTGACGAGAACGCTGTCAGTGGCGTCGCTGGCGGTCAGCACGCAGCTGCCGGTGGCGGATGACCTGACGTAGAAGGTCGCCAGCCCGTTGTAGTCCGTGGTGGCCGAGACGGTGGTGATGGTGTCTGTGCTGCCGCGACTGGAAACGAGGGTGACGGTGCGCCCGGCGACCCCCGTATCCCGCCCGTTATTCAGGGTGACCGTCACCAGGACGCTGTCCGAGCCGTCGGCGCAGACGTCGCTGCGCGGGGCGGTGACGGTCGAGGTGGTGGAATCGGTGCACAGGACGGGGCGCGTACCGGCATAGGTAAGCGCCCCGCTGGCGCCTCCGTCGCCGTCGGTGATGGCGCCGGCGGCGATGCTGGCGTCGGCGCCCTGTCCCTTCGGGGCGTCGCGGCCGATATCGTAGGCGACGTAAAAAGTCCAGGTCTGGTTTCTCGGGTTTGCGGTGCCGGTGCCGGTGACGGTGGCGACGCTGCCCGCCCACGTGGCGGTGCTGCCGAATTCGGTCTCGTTGCCGTCGAACTGTCCGTTGGCGGCAGCATCATAGTATACGCGCACGGCATCGACGAAGCCGGTTCCGAGGGTGCCGGCGTTGGTTACCGCGATGCTGGTAATATTGCCGTTGCGGTTGTTGCTTTCCGCGGCATGGAAACGGAGGACGAGCACGCGCGAATCGCCGCTGTAGGCATTGACACCGGCGGAGTCGGCGAGGGCGGTATAGGTGAGGACCGGGTTGGCGGCAAAAGCGGGCCCGCCCAGAGCCAGCACGAGAATGGCTGCGAGCAGCGGCAGGAGGAACCTCACCGGAACGCCTGCCGCCAGCCGTCGCGCCACTGGCGTGACGAAACCGCGCACAGTTCAGTGACCGGTGCCCAGTCATCGCTGAGCGGGCGGACGCCGGCAACGGGTGTGACAAAGCGCCCGGCCATGGTGCTGAAATAATGGTTGGCATAGGCGTCGTCGCTGTGCAGCTGCGCGGCAACATCGGGGAGCGCCCCGGCTGTCATGAACCAGACGCGGTTGCGCACGGGTCCGTCATTGGCCACGTCGCAGGTGCGGAGCGTGGTAAATACGGGGACGGCCGCAGCGGCGAAGGCGGCGCAGAACTCCCGGCTGCCGGCATCGTCGCCGACGAGGGTATTGATCGCGAGGACGCCGCTGTCGGTGAGCAGTGAGCGATAATGCTGCAGTGCCTCGCGGGTGAACAGGTGCCAAGGGGTTTCATTGGCGGAAAAGGCGTCGACGCAGATGAGATCGTAGCGCACGCCCGGCGCGGGACGGTACTGCCTCCCGTCGGCAATGATGGCTTCACCGTGCCAGCCGAACCAGCCGCGTGCCGCGTCGCGGACGACCGGGTTGATCTCGACGACATACGTCTGCCAGTTGAGCGCGGCCAGCAGCGAAGGAAGCGAGCCGGCACCGAGGCCGATGACGAGGGCGCGTCCGGTGGTATTGCGCAATGCGACGGGATAGAGCAGGTAATACGGATACCCGGCATTTGTGATGTTGCCGCCGCGCAGTGTCACGGATTGAGGAATGCCGTCGATGCTCAGCATACGTACCCGTAGTTCACCCAGTTCGCGGTCGGTGACGGTGATCTCGCCGTAATGGCTTGCCGTGCGCAGGCGGACCGCGCTGTCATAATCGAACATTGCCGCCGCCGGTCCGGCGATGAGGAGCAGGAGAACGGGCGCGACGGAATACCGCACCGGGATGGCGGCGGTCAGCGCCAGCGCGGCAAAGAGCGCGAGGAGCATGGTGGTGGTGAGGTGGGGGACGAGAACGAAACCGGTGAGCATGGCACCGAGGAACGAGCCGATGGTGGAGAGTGAAAAGGCGCGCCCGGCAGCAAGGCGCGAGCCGCGGATGATGAGCGGGCCGACTGT
>CAZWUZ010000079.1:9222-13632 GCA_964637655.1 uncultured bacterium
GGGAAGACCAGCAGCCAGGCAGCATAGAGGAAGGTACTCAGGCGCAGGTCGAGCGTATCGAGCAGCGCGGCAACCGGAGCACGGGTCAGGGCGATGACCAGCATCCAGCCCGCGGCAAGGGAGAAGATGACGGTAAGCGCGCGCGGGATACGTTTTTCCGGGATGGCATCACCGATGCGGTAGCCGATGGCGAGCGCCAGCAGGGAGAGCGCGATGGCTGCAGCCCAGGTGTAGACCGCGGTCCCGAAATGCGGCGCGATGATGCGCGGCGCCAGCAGTTCCAGTCCCATTATGACGAACCCGCCCGTAAAGAGCCGCCACCAAACCATGATGCTGTTGCCATCCCCCCCCCTGCAGTCTTTCTGCTGCCGGGCATAATATATCTGCCGGCAGACGGATGAATCAAGAGCAAAAAATGCGCCAAAATTATCAAATATACAATTATCTGCTACATAACGTGATATGTAGTCAGTTCATAAACATGTAATGATATTGGTCAGTTAGTATCCAAATTTCAGGTACGATATAGAACGAATACTTTACAAGTGCTGAAGTCATACGGTAGAATTGTCATATCACGTAATCAGGGGGGATGACATGGCAACTCGCATTTTCTACTTTACCGGGACTGGCAACTCGCTCTTTGTCGCGCGCGAACTGGCCGCCAAGCTGGGCGGGGCACAACTGGTGCCGATGACGCAGGTGGTCAATGGCGGCACTGTCCCTGACGACGCCGACTGCGTCGGGCTCGTCTTTCCTATCTACATGTTCGGGCCGCCGCTGCTCGTCTGCGACTTCATCCGCCGCGTACAGCTCAAGCCCGCGACCTACATCTTCGCGGTCGCCACCATGGGCGGGTGGGCGGCGCGGACCATGCCCATCCTGCGCGACCAACTCAAGGCGCGTTCTCTCGACCTTGCCTACAGTGCGCTCGTCACCCTGCCCGGCAACTACACCCCGTTCTACGGGGCCATCCCGGTGGAGAAGCAGCAGGCGCAATTCAAGGCGGCCACCAAACAGGTCGACACCCTCGCCGCCGCGATCATCTCACAGTCGCAAAACGCCCCCGCCACCAACCTGCCGCTTATCAATCATCTTTTTGCCTGGCTGTACCGCAAAGGCATTGCCAAGGTGCCTGCTGCCGACAGCAAATTCAGCGTCGACGATACCTGCACGAAATGCGGGGTCTGCGCCCAGGTCTGTCCGGTGAAAAACATCACCCTCGTCGACGGCAAACCGCAATGGCAGCACCATTGCCAGCAGTGCATGGCCTGCCTGCAGTACTGCCCCCCCGCGGCGATCCAGCACGGGAAGAAGACGCGCGGGCGCAAGCGCTACCGCCACCCGCAGTGCAGCGTCGCCAACCTGCGCGCCCAGGCCGACGCGAAGTGACCGTGCCGTTGACGCAGTATGCGAAGAACTCAATGCGGTCAGCGTGCGTGCCCGGTATCCGGAACGCCTGAGAGCATTGCAACGTGAATATAATCAGCAGCGCTCGCGCCGGTTGCTGGCAGATACGCGGAAGGTGATCGGATGGCTCAAAAAACAGTGAGTGCGGTTCGCCGTACGGTGACGAACCTGCTGCGGCGGCGGGGGATGCGGGTCGAACGGGTGGTCGTTTTCGGTTCGGCTGCGCGCGGGGCGCTGCGTGCTGACAGTGATATTGATCTGGCTATTGTGTCCAGCAGCTTCCGGCGCCGGAGCCTGCGCCGTCGTCTGGCACTGACTTCCGGATTACATAGCGAACTGGTGCAGGTTTTCAACCGGCCGTTTGACATCCTGTATTTTTCTGACGAGGAGTGGCGGCGCGGTGATGGTATAATGCTTGCCGGCTGACCTGTCGGGGCCGCACAAGCCGACCATGAAATATCGCAAGTCGGGTTCGAGATTTCAAGGTTGCCAGCCGGCTGCGGGAACGCAGCCGGCTATCGGTTGGGTATGAAATGCCGGCCGATATACCGGCCGAGGGTCTGCAGCGTCAGCCCGTCCGGCAGTGCCCGGTTGCTGAAGAGCACGCCCGGCACCGCGGCCGCGTCGATGCAATGATCGCCGCTCCACCTGCCCGTATTGTCGCTGAACAATTCCTCTGACACGCCTCCCACTGCACTTTGTGATGAAATGCGCCACCCGCGCGCACAGCCGACGATGATGTCGGGCGCCTGCGTACCGGGGGCGCTATACGTTTCTCCCGACAGGTACACATGCGCCACCGGGTGCTCGCCTGTTTCCGGGTCGGTCAGCGCCAGCAGTTTCTCCCTGAGTTCCGCTGCCAGTGCTGCCGCTTCACCGTCGCTGACGATGCCCTGCGCCTCGCGTCCCTGCTGGTTGAGGTACAGCCCGCAGAAACCGAGCCCGTAGGCGCGACTCTTTGCCCAGTCGGCACCGCGAAAGAATCTTTCGCTTTCGGGAGCAACGAGATACCCTTCCTCCACTAACCAGCGGTTCAGATGGAAGGCCCGCCGGAAGGGGGCGAAGCCATGGTCGCTGAAGACCAGCAGCGTATCGTCAGCGCGCAACTGCCGCTGCACCTGCCCGACGAAGGCGTCAAGCGCCTGGTACGAACGCAAAATGACCTTCCCTGCTGTCGCGTCATCGGTCTCCATCTCGCGCCAGAACAGATGCTGCACGCGGTCAGGCACGTCGAACACCATGCTGAGTAGCCCGTCGCGCTGCTTCGCCAGTTCGCCGAGCAGCATCGTTTCCCGCTCTTCCCGTATACGTTTTGCCAGCGCGAGAAATGCCTCCGGCGGGAGTGCGCCGTCCTTGACCGCATCGAGCGGTTCCGCCATGCCCAGCGTGTGAAACAGATGATGTCGCTTGAACAGTTCCGCCCCGAAGCCGCGCGGTGCGACGAAGGGCAGCACGGGTAAACGCGGATGGGGCATGAGCGGCGAGACGAACAGGCGCAGCGGCTGCAGCGACACTGCATAAAAATCGACGAGCGCAGGTACCGTGGCAAAACGTCCGACGCGGAAGCGCACCTCCTGCAAGGGCGACCATTCCCCGACCCGCAGTGTCGCGTTGCCCCCGTCCCAGCTGATGGTCAGTGTGTCACCGGTCACCTGCAACTGCAGCGCAACCGTGGCCGGCTGCCCGTCAGTGCGCAGCGGTCCTGCCAGCGTCACGGCCGCCCGCCCGTCAGCAGGGGTGAGCGCAATAATTTTCTCTGCCGGCACATCATGCGGCGGGGCGCCCGCGCAGACGAGACGGTAATCACCCTGCCGTCCGCGCACGTCTGTCACCCCGAGCGAGGCGAGCACCCGCGCTCCCCCCTCACGCCCGGTGGGGAACGTCAGTGGCTGGCGCAGCATGGTCACGCGCACGCCGCGCCGCGCGAGGCGCCGGTAAAATGGCTCACCCCGCCGCTGCTGCGTGACGCGCGCCCCGCCCAGCGGCACGCGCCACCGGCCGGCAAGCAGGAAACTGCCGACGCTCTCGACTTCCCCCGTCGTCAGCCGCGGGCGGCAGGTGGCGAAATCAGGAACGAGAAAATCGCTGACGCCATGGGTTCCCGCATCCGTACCGGTGAGGAAGGACGACCATGCCACGGGCGATTCGGGCGGCACACTCGTCGGCAGCTGCCGGTAGCCGCCCGTCACGCGCAGCGCTGTCAGGTTGGGGAGCAAGCCCTCGTCCATCCAGCGCTCCGCCAGCTGCGCGTCCATGCCGTCGAAACCGAGCAGCACGACCCGCGCCGGGAGCACCCCGTAGTACCGCCGCCGCAGCCAGCGCCAGAGCAGGCGGAACGGATACGCCAGCGCCGCCAGCAGCGCGCCGATAACCCCGAGCAGCCAGGGCAGCACCGTCCCCGCCAGCACCGCCCCCGTGCCCGGGTCGATGTAGCCGACAAAACTACCAGAGAGGTGTTCCATCGATCTCTGATGGCACCGTGAGCCCGTAGTGCCGCAGCAGCGTCGGGGCGATGTCCATGATATGCGGCGCGCTGCGCGTGAGCGGGCGTGTGCTGCAGAAGACGCCCGGGACCAGCGCCGGGTCGACCAGATGGTCGCCGCTCCACTGTTTCAGGTTGTCTTCGACGGTTGCCGCCGGCACCGCGCCGAGCGCGGTCTGCCACGACGCGCGATACCCCGCGCCAAAGCCGAGGAAAAGGTCGGGCCCGTTTGCGGCATACGGGCCGGAGTAGATCTCCGCGCAGTCAGCCACCGAGCGCACCACCGGTTCGCGCCCGTCACGCCACGCGGCAAAGGCCACGGCCAGTTCGCGCTTCAGTGCCGGCACCTCCGACTCCGTGACGATACCCTGACCCTCGCGCCCCGCGCGGTTGAGGTAGACACCACCCAGCCCGAGCGCATACGCCCGTGTCCTGCTCCAGTCGACCTGCGCGACAAACTCCGCGCTGGTATCCGCACCATCAGTGAGCACGAGGAACCCGCGCGCGCGCAGGGACCT
>CAZWUZ010000080.1:0-13581 GCA_964637655.1 uncultured bacterium
CCATGAACGACTGCCCGCCGAATCCGGGTTCGACCGTCATAACGAGAATCAGGTCGAGATCAGGCAACAGCGGCAGCAGCACCTCCGCCGGCGTCTGCGGCTTGATGCTGATGCCCGCCTGTCTGCCCAGCGCGCGAATGCGCCGCAGCAGGTCGCGCGCCGTCTCCGGCCGTGCTTCGTAATGGAAGGTGATGAGATCGCTCCCCGCCTGCGCGAACGGTTCGAGGTAGCGTTCCGGCTCGCTGATCATCAGGTGCGTATCGAGCACCAGGTCGGTCGCGGCACGCAGCGACCTGACCAGCGGCGGCCCGAAGGTGATGTTCGGAACAAAGTGCCCGTCCATCACGTCGAGGTGCAGCACCTGCACCCCGGACGCCGCCGCCGCCGCGCACTCACGCCGCAGGTCGGCAAAATCAGCGGAGAGCAGTGACGGCGCCACCTGCACCGCCCGCCCGGTCAGATAATGGGTCAGGTTCGTTTCCATACCGCCGAGTATAGCACGCGGCGCGCTCTCCGACAACACCGGACGCGGCCCCTTGACCGTGGCCGCCGGGTCTGTTATGCTGCACATACTGTCGTACATGCCGGTTCCCGGCATGGCTGTTCACCCGCACAATCCGGAGGTGACGAGATGCCCCCCATTACCGTCGGCCTGTTCGGGTTCGGGCGCACCGGGCGGCTCGTGGCCAACGAATTCCTGCGCGACGGCCGTTTCGCCGTACGCTGGGTGGTGCGCCGCTCGCATGATGCGCACCACAAGCATGCCAGCACCCTGCTCGGGCTCGACCAGCCGGCCGGCGAGATTTTTTCCGTTGACGACCTGCGCCCCGATTTCTACCGCACGCACCGCGTCGATATCATCGTTGACTTTGCCGGCAGCGCCGCGGTCCGCCGCTACGCCGCCGCCGCCTGCGAGGGGACGCGCATCATCTCGGCAGTTTCCCGCTACCGCCCGTCAGATTACGCGCTGCTGCAGTCGCTCAGTGCGCAGACCGCGGTGCTCTTCTCCCCCAACATCACGCTGGGCATCAATTTTCTGCTCATCGCCTCGCAGGTGCTGCAGAAGATCGCCCCGCACGCGGATATCGAAATCATCGAGGAGCATTTCCGCGCCAAGGAGGAGGTTTCCGGCACGGCGAAAAAGATCGCGCAGGCGCTCAGCCTCGACCAGGAGAAGCACGTCAACTCCATCCGTGTCGGCGGCATCGTCGGGCGGCACGAGATCGTCTTCGGGCTGCCCAACCAGACCATCCGCCTGGTGCACGAGAGCATCAACCGCGCCGCGTTCGGGCAGGGCGCGATCTTCGCCGCGCAGTGGCTGCACGACCGCGCCGGCCTCTACTCGATGGAACAGATCATTTCCGACATGTTCAAGCACAACACCCCGGTCTACTGATCTCAGGCGGCAAAGAGGCGGAGCAGCGGCGGGACGAGCTGTTTCTTGCGCGAGATGATATTCTGCAGGTCGTACCGGTGCGCAGTCAGGGCCCGGAAGGGGAGTTTGGCCAGCAGGGGCGCTTCGCCGTCAGCGAGCAGCACACTCGTCTGCGTGCTGATATCCGTGATCATCAGTCCGAGAAAATCAAGGTCGAGCCGCTGCCGCTCCGCCGCCACCGCCGCCAGCAGGCGGTCGTACTGCGGTTCCACCGCGGCATAACCGACTGTCTCCAGTTGCGCCACGGCGAACCGTACCGTCCCCGCCGTGTACTCCTTGCAGTCCTGCCGCACCGCCTGCGCGAGATGCGCCGGGTCGAGTTTCGCCCCGGCGGCAAAGAAGGCGAGCGCGAACGGTTCCCAGCGGAACTGCGTCTGTTCCGCCAGCCACGCGACCATCGCCCGGTCGGGCTCCGTCGTTGTCGGGCTTTTCAGCAGCACGGTGTCGGAAAGGATGCCGGCAAGCAGCAGTTTCCCGATGGCCGGCGACGGGCGGCACCCCGCGTCGCGGAACAGCCGGGCGACAATGGTCGAGGTGCTGCCGACCGGGTAGTTGAGGAACATGATGGGGCGGCTGCCCGCGGGCGGCGCGATCCGGTGGTGATCGATGACCGCGATGATCTCCGCCTCTTCCGCCCCCTCGACCATCTGCGCCGGCTCGTTATGGTCGACGAGGATGAGCCGGTGCGCGGGGCGCGCCAGCAGCAGGCGGGTGGTGATGATCCCCGCGATGCGCCCGTCGTCATCGGTCACCATGACCCCGCCGGCGTCGCCGAGCCGGTCACGGCATTCGGCCAGCGGCAGGTGGCGCGGCACGGTGACGGCGTTGCGGTCATAGAACGACGAGACCGGCAGCGACTGCTTGACGCGCAGCGTCGCCTGCGCCGCGTTGCATCCCGTGAGCAGCACCGCGCCGCCGCGCCGGTGCAGCGCCTGCACCGTCGCCGCCGGCGGCCGGTAGCCGTCGACGCAGACAACCGCCGCCACCGTCACGCGCGGCGGCAGGCCGCGCAGCAGGTCGAAGCGGTCATCGGTGATGACGATGGCAGCGTCTTTGACCGCGCGCAGGTCGCGGTGGAAGTCGGCGCGCGAGCCGGTGGTCAGCACGATGCCCGCCTTGAAGGTGCGCCCGCGCGCCGGGCCGCCGGCCAGCAGCGTGCCGCCCAGCGCGCGGCGCAGCATGGCCAGCGAGGTGAAGACGCGTGGATTATCGAGCAGGCGCAGCAGACCGCGGGTGATCAGATCGAGGGTGAGGAACCCGAGCGGACGGCGGTCCGCGTCAACCACCGGCAGGTAGCGAAACCCGTAGCGGCGGAAGAGTTCCAGCGCGTCGCGCAGCGTGCTCGTTTCGGTGCAGGCGATGTAGTCGGTCAGCAGCGCCTCGCCGCAGCGCATGCGCGCGTCGGCAAGATAGACCGGCGGCGCGAGGCCGAGCTGCTCGAGGATGTACGCCGTCTGCGCGTTGAGGTGCCCCGCCCGCGCGGCCACGACGGTTTCCCCCGCCTGCTGCCGGAATTCGGCGTAGCCGAGGGCGGCGGCGATGCTGTCCGTGTCGGGGTTGCGATGCCCGATGACGTAGGTGACGCTGCCGGATGCGGTCACGTCACGGTTTCTCCGGCAGGAAGCGCGGGGTGCCCGGCGGCAGGTAGGCCTGCTCCACCTGCGCCCCGGGATACGCGTGCGGATACTTGTAGCCGGCGCTTTTCACCGCGGCTGACTGGTAGGTCTTGTCCTTGAGATGGTCGGGCACCTCGAGCTGCTGCTGCGCCCGCACGTGGGCGAGCGCCGCGTCGATGCCCGCGTAGGCGCGGTTGTCCTTGGGCGCCTGCGCGAGATAGACCGCGGCGAACGCCAGCGGAATGCGCCCCTCGGGCATGCCGACAAAGTCGACCGCCTGCTGGGCCGCCACCGCTACCGCCAGCGCCGGCGGGTCAGCCAGGCCGATATCCTCGCTGGCGAAGATCACCAGCCGCCGCGCGATAAACAGCGGGTCGTCACCGCCTTCGAGCATCACCGCCAGCCAGTAGAGCGCCGCGTCGGCGTCACTGCCGCGCATGCTCTTGATGAAGGCGCTGACGGTGTCGTAGTGCTGATCGCCGCGGTCGTAGCGCAGCGCCGCCTGCTGCAGCGACTCGCGCGCGACCGCTTCGTCGATGGTGCGCGTCCCGTCCGCCTGCGGCGGCGTGCTGAGCGCGGCCACTTCGAGCGCCATGAGCAGCTGGCGCGCGTCCCCCGCCGCCCGCGTCAGCAGCCAGGTGCGCGCCCCGTCCGTCAGCGCGACCCGCAACGCCCCCACCCCGCGCTCCGCGTCGGTCAGCGCGCGGTCGAGCACGCGCGCCAGCGCCGCGTCGTCGAGTGACGTGAACTTGAACAGGTTGGAGCGCGACAGCAGCGCGCTGTTGAGCGCGTAGTAGGGGTTCTCGGTGGTGGCCCCGATGAGCGCCACCGTCCCTTCCTCGACCGACGGCAGCAGGGCATCCTGCTGGGCCTTGTTGAAGCGGTGGATCTCGTCGACAAAGAGCAGCGTGCGCTTGCCGAAGCGTTCCTGCTGCTCGCGTGCTTCGTCCACCGCCGCCTTGAGGTCCTTGACCCCCGCCGTCGTCGCATTGAGGCGGACAAACCGCGCGCTGGTGCGCTGCGCGATGATGTTGGCCAGCGCGCTCTTGCCGGTGCCGGGCGGCCCGTGGAAAATGCAGGAACGGACGCGATCGGTGTCGATCAGCCGGCGCAGCAGCTTGCCCGGCCCGAGCAGGTGCTCCTGCCCGCAGAACTGGTCGAGGGCCTGCGGCAGCAGGCGGTACGGCAGCGGCGCCGTCGAACTGTCCCGCGCGGCGCGGAACAGGTCGGTCATCCGGGCAGCAGGCCGCAGCGGTAGCCGACGTGGCGGATGCTGTTGTCAATGGAGCGCTTGTTCTTCATCCCGATGAGCCGGTCTTCTTCCTTCTGCCGGTACAGGAAGAGCATGGTGGGAATATCCGCGACGCGGTAGCGCGTGGCCAGGTCCTTGCTTTCCTTCCAGTTGACGATGCAGACCTTGACCGTCTCCGCGTACTGCCTGGCGAGGTCGCCCAGGTCGTGTTCCATCGTCCAGCAGGTGTCCAGCCCGGAAACCCAGAAGTTGAGCACCACCAGCCCGGGATACGTCTTCGTTTCCGCATCAAAATTATCGTCGGTAATCTCGGTCAGCAGCGGGTTCTGCAGCAGAAACTCGCCGCCGATGATCTCCTCGATCTGCTTCTTGAGCTGCGGGGTGAGTTTGAGGTCGGTGAGGCGGCTCATCAGCACCCCGTCCTTGAAGTAGAGGACGGTGGGCAGGTTCTGCACGCGGTGCGCGAAGAAGGTGTCCTTGCTGTCAAGCACATGCATGACGTAGACCTGCAGCGTCCCGGCATATTTTTCGCCGATCTGCTCAGCCAGTTCGATGACCAGTTTGCACAACCCGGAATCGGGCGTGTAGCAGACCACCAGCGCCGTTTCTTTGCCGTCGATGACCGTCTGCTGAAAATCGTAGTCGGACAGTGTCCGCCGCATCATTCCCTCCCCGGAAAAAAAGCTCCCGCCATGCCGTGCGTCCGCGATGCCTCTCGAACCTGTCCTTGACAGGTGGGTGTCCCGCCGGACGCCCCGAAGAGCGGCCGGACGTTATGGACTCCCGATGAGTGACTGTGGTTCAGAACGCATCCGGCGTCACGCGCACCGCAGGAGCAAAACTGTCCCTGCTGCCGGTGTAGCATGTGCGCGTCGTGACTGTCAAGATACGCTGCGGCACGGGTGTCAGCCGGTGGTGCTGTCCGTCGGCTCCGCCGCGTCCGGCGTTTCGCCCAGCAGCCGCGTCAGCCGCGCTTCCAGATCCGTCAGCCGCGCCTTCGCCTCGTCCCGCTGCGCGTCGGCCTGGCGCAGGCGGAACACCTCCTCGGCCAGGTTGAGCGCGGTAAGCACCGCGAGTTTCGGGGTCGAGGTGATGCGGCTGCGCTGGGCCAGCGTCGTCATCTGCTCGTTCACGTAGGCGGCAACCGCGCGCAGGTGCGCGGGATCCTGGTGGCCGCGGATGACGTACACCGTCCCCATGATGGTCACTTCCACGCCGTCAGCCATGACCGTACCTCCTCAGCTGCGGATGCGCGCGCCGCAACGTTCCTGCAGGCGGGCGACAATCCCCTCGAGCACGCGCGCGACCTGCGCGTCCGTCAGCGTGGTTTCCGCCGCGCGGAAGAGCAGCCGGTAGCCGACGCTCTTCTCCCCCGCCGCCAGCGGGGCGCCGCGGTACAGGTCGAACAGCGTCAGCCGTTCGAGCCACTCGCCCCCCTCGGCTTCGATGACTGCGCGCAGTTCCGCCGCGCTCACCGCCTCGGGCACGATAATCGCCAGGTCGCGATCCACCGCCGGCTGGCGCGAGATACGGGCCGCCGCCGCGCGGGCCGCCGCCGGCAGTCCGGAGAGGTTGAGTTCTGCCGCCACCACCGCGCCGCGCAGGTGATGCCGGGCAGTGAGCGCCGCCGCCACGATACCGCACCAGCCGATAACGGTGCTGCCGACAGCGAGTTCGCCGCCGGTACCCGGTTCCAGCCACGGGCGTGATGCCGGCGCAAACGTCGCGGTATATCCTGCCAGCGCGAGCAGCGCCTCGAGATCGCCCTTGAGGGAGAAAACGTCGGTGGTCAGGCCGCCACGCCATTCCTCGCGGGTGCCCCACGCGGCCAGCCCGAGATGCTCCTCTTCGCACGGCAGGCACTCGGTGTCATAGGGGAGAAAGACGCGCCCGCGCTCGAACAGGCGCGGGGCGCTGTCGCTGCGGTAGCCGGCATTCCCCTGCAGTGCCTGCAGCAGGCCGGGCAGCAGCAGCGTGCGCATGACCGCCATGTCCGGGCTGAGCGGATTGCGCAGCGCCAGCGGCGGCGTGTCGCCCGTCAGCGTGGCGTCCGCATGATGAAACGTGTAGGTGATGACCTGCTGCCAGCCGCGCGCAACCAGCAGGTTTTCCGCCGCCAGCGCCTGCTGCGTCGCCGTGTCCGGCGGTGGAATCTGGGCGACGCTGAGCACCGGGACGCGCGCGGGGATGCGGTCGTAGCCGTAATGCCGCGCCACCTCCTCGATCAGGTCCTCTTCGCGGGTGAGGTCGTTGCGCCACGACGGTACGGTCACCTGCAGGACATCGGTCCCGGCCGGTTCAAGGTCGCAGCCAAGCGCGCGCAGGATTTTCTCCGCCGTCCCGGCCGGCAACTCGGTCCCCAGCACCCTGGACACGCGCGCGGGGCGCAGCCGCACCGCCGTGCGGGCCAGCGGCTCCGGCAGGACGTCGATGATCCCGGCCGCCACGCTGCCGCCCCCGTGCTGCACCAGCAGCGCCGTCGCCCGGCGCAGCGCGGCGAGCAGACCGAGCCGGTCGGCGCCGCGTTCGAACACCTGCGCCGCCCCGGTGGCGAGTTTCGCCGCGCGTGCGGCCGCCCGCACCGCGGCCGGCGCAAACCACGCGCTCTCGATGACCAGGTCTTCCGTCTGCCCCGTCACGCCGCTCCCGGCGCCGCCCATAACCCCGGCCAGCGCGACCGCCCGTTCACGGTCGGCAATGACCAGCAGGTTCGGGTTGAGTTCGCGTTCCTGCCCGTCGAGCAGCACCGTTTTTTCACCCGCCGCGGCGCGGCGCACGATAAGCTCACCGCCGCGCAGGCAGGCGCGGTCGAAGGCGTGCAGCGGATGCCCCCATTCGAGCAGCACGTAGTTGGTGACGTCAACCGCCAGCCCGAGCGGACGCTGTCCGGCAAGCAGCAGGCGGCGCTGCAGCGCGAACGGTGCCGGCGCCGTCGCCCGGCAGCCGCGTACCACCGTGGCGGCGTAGCGCGCGCAGAGGTCGGGAGCATCGATGCGCACGCGCAGCAGGCCGGCCGCGGGGTCAGTCCCCTCGGGATAGTCGAGCGCGGGGAGGTGCACCGTCGTGCCGCAGGCTGCCGCCGCCTCCCGCGCCATGCCGAGCACGCCGTACAGGTCACCGCGGTTGGCCGGCACCTCGTAGTCGATCAGCCACTCGTCCTGCAGGCCAAGCGCGACCAGCGCGTCGTCACCCGGCGTCAGGGTGTCCGGCAGCAGCCAGATCCCGTCTGCCGTCGGGGTCAGCCCGAGTTCCGCGGTCGAGCAGAACATCCCCTCGGAAACCTCGCCGCGCAGTTTGCCTTTTTTGATCGTCAGGCCGCCGGCCAGCACCGCCCCGGCCAGCGCCAGCGGCACCGTGTGCCCCGTCTGCACGTTGGTCGCCGCCGTCACGACCTGTACCGTGCGCCCGTCGCCGGCATCGGCGCGGCAGATCCGCAGGCGGTCGGCATTGGGATGCGGCAGGCACTCCGTGACCCGCGCAATAACGACACCGCTGATGCCGGCGCACGGACGCGTCACGCTGTTGACCTCGATGCCGGCCGCGGCGAAGCGGTCGGCAAGCGCGGCGGCGGTGAGTCCCGTCGGCACCAGTTCCTCGAGCCAGCTGTGCAGCAGTTTCATCGCTTACCCCCAGAACTGGCGCAGGAAGCGCAGGTCGTTTTCGTACAGCAGGCGGATGTCATCGATGCCGTAGTAGAGCATCGCCAGCCGCTCGACCCCCATGCCGAAAGCAAACCCGGTGTAGCGCTCGCTGTCGTACTGGGCAAAGGCAAAGACCGCCGGGTGCACCATGCCGCAGCCGAGCACCTCGAGCCAGCCGCTCTGCTTGCAGACGCGGCAGCCGCTGCCGCCGCAGAGCACGCAGGCGATGTCAACCTCGGCGCTCGGCTCGGTGAAGGGGAAATAGCTCGGGCGGAAACGCGTGCGCGTGCCGCTGCCGAAGAAACGGGCAAGGAACAGTTCGAGCATCCCCTTGAGGTGCGCGAACGTGATGCCCTCGTCGACCCAGAATCCCTCGACCTGATGGAACATCGGGATGTGCGTCACGTCGTAATCGCGGCGGTAGACCTTGCCGGGGGCGATGATGCGCACGGGCGGCGCCTGCTTTTCGTAGACCCGCGCCTGCACCGGCGAGGTATGCGTGCGCAGCAGCACGTCGTCACCACAGTAGAACGTGTCATGCATATCGCGCGCGGGATGCGTCGCGGGGATGTTGATCGCCTCGAAATTGTAGTAGTCGAGTTCGACTTCCGGCCCGTCCGCCACCGCGAAGCCGAGCGCGGTGAAGATGCCGGTGATCCGGCGCATGGTCAGCGTGACCGGATGCAGCCGGCCACACGGCCAGCCGGTGCCGGGGAGCGTGAGATCAAGCTGCGACCGCGCTGCCCCGCTCCCGCCGCCGAGTGCGGCCGCGCGTGCACTGAGCGCCTCTTCGACTGCCGCACGTGCGGCATTGACCGCGGCGCCCGCCTGCTTGCGCTGTTCCGCCGGGAGCGCCCCGAGCCCGCGCAGCAGGGCGTTGAGTTGTCCGCTGCCGCGCCCGAGGTACGCCACCCGGAGTGCCTGCAGGGCGGCGCCATCTGCCGCCCCCGCAATCTCCGCCAGTGCCGTCGCCTGCAGGGCGGCGATGTCGCTGCCTTCCATTCGGTTACCTCCGCGTGCCCCGGCGTTCCCGCCGGTGCCCGGCAGGCCGCCGGGCAGGTGCGGCGTGGTCAGGGTTCAGCGCGCCGCGCGCGCCCCGCCCTCTTTGGCCGCCGCGACGATGTGGGTGAATGCCGCCGGATCGCTGACTGCCAGTTCCGCCAGCACCCGGCGGTCAATGGCGATCCCCTTCGCCTTGAGGCCGGCGATGAGGCCGGCGTAGCCGACCCCGGCGCGACGGGCCGCGGCGTTGATGCGCACGATCCACAGGCGACGGTAGTCGCCCTTCTTCTTGCGGCGGTGCACCGTGGCGTTGGCCCGGGCATGCCGGACCGCCTCCTTCGCCGTGCGGTGCAGGGTGCTGCGACTGCCGTGGAAGCCCTTGGCCTCCTTCATCAGCCGCTGTTTGCGGGCAATGCGCCCGGTGCTTTTCTTGGCCCGTACCATGAGACGGCCCTCCTAGGCGTACGGCAGCATGCGCTTCAGCTGCTTGGCATTCGTCGCATCCACCACGGTGCTCTGCCGCAGCGTGCGTTTCCGCTTGCGCGACTTATGCGTCAGGATGTGGCTTTTGTAGGCGCGGTTGCGGCGGAATTTGCCGGTCCCGGTCGTGCGGAACCGCTTCGCCGCCCCTTTGCGCGTCTTCATCTTCGGCATCGTTCGTTCTCCTCCCCGCTGCTCACTTCGGCAGCAGGAATAATAGCATGTTGCGCCCTTCCAGGCGCGGATGTCCTTCCACGCGGCACTGACCTTCGAGGTCGGCAATCAGCCGCTGCAACAGCGCCTCGCCGTGGCTGATGTACGCCATCTCGCGGCCGAAAAACATCACCACCACCCGGACCTTGTCGCCGCGCGCGAGAAAGGCCTTGATATTCTCCCGCTTGAACTCGTAATCATGCTGCCCGATCTTCGGGCGCATCTTCACTTCCTTGAGGTGCACTACCTTCTGCTTCTTGCGCGCATCCCGCGACTTGCGCCGCAGTTCGTAGCGGTACTTGCCGAAGTCCATGATCCGGCAGACCGGCGGCTTTGCCGTCGGCGAAATCTCCACCAGGTCAAGCCCTTCCTGCTGCGCCTTGAACAGCGCCTCGCGTGCGCTCAGCACCCCCAACTGCTCCCCCGCGGACCCCAGCAAACGCACCTGCTCCGCGCGGATCTCTCCGTTGGTACGGATATCCTTATCCTTGATCGACCTCACCTCCCTCGCAATAAAAAAGGCGACACAACGGTCGCCTGTCTGGTCATCCGCTACCGCGGCAACTGCCCGAGGGCGTCGCCGGGTGGAAAGCCGACCGCTTCCGCTTCATCCCGCCCCTGCGGACGGTAACTGGTGGAGGCGAAGGGGATCGAACCCTCGACCTCAAGAATGCCATTCTTGCGCTCTCCCAAACTGAGCTACGCCCCCACGCCGCGCCGGCCTGCGCCGGCGCCTGTCATCGGTTGTATGCTACTATACCTGCTCGACAAATTCAACCAGCGTCAGCGGCGACCCGTCACCCTTGCGCCGCCCGAGGCGGACCAGGCGCAGATAGCCGCCCGGCCGGTCCTTGAACTTCGGGGCGATATCCGCGAACAGTTTCTGCACCGCCACGTCGGTATAGAGGCGCGCGGCCACCAGGCGGCGCTGCGCCACCGTGTCCGTCCGCGCCTGCGTCACCAGGCGCTCCGCGTAGCTGCGCAGCACCTTGGCCTTGGCCGTCGTCGTCACCAGCCGCCCGCGCGTGAACAGCGCGGTGGCCTGGCTGCGGAGCAGCGCCTTGCGCTGGTCCGCGGTCCGTCCGAGTTTGCTCCCTTTTGCCCTGTGTCGCATGGTCCGCTCCTAGCGCTGGCCGGCGCGCTGTGCGCGCGCCCGCAGCGCCTCGATCTCCTCGCGCATGCCCAGCCGCAGGTTGTGCTCCGTCAGCTTGTCCTTCAGCTCCTGCAGCGTCGTCTTGCCCAGGTTGCGCGCCTTCATCAGTTCCGGCTCGCTCAGCGACGCCAGTTCGCCCAGCGTGCCGATGTTGATCCCGCGCAGGCAGTTCGACGGCCGCTGCGACAGGTCGAGTTCCTCGACCGTCAGGTTCAGCACCTCGAGCAGCCGCTGCTCGTCGGGGTTCAGCGCCTCGAACACCGTCCGCGTGTCATCGATCTCCTCGAAGGTGATGAAGATCTGCATGTGCTCCTTGACGATCTTCGCCGCGTAGGCGATCGCGTCCTTCGGGTTGATCGTCCCGTTGGTCCACACCTCGATGACCAGCTTGTCGAAATCGGTCATCTGCCCGACGCGCGTCGGCGTCACCTGGTAGTGCACCTTGCGCACCGGGGAGAAGGCCGCGTCCACCGGGATGCGCCCGATCTCGCCACCGGCACGATTCTCCACCGGGCGATAACCGCGCCCGAGTTCCACATCGAGTTCCATCTTCAGGTGCCCTTCCTCGTTGAGGTGGGCGAGCACCAGTTCGGGGTTGTGCAGCGTGAGCCCTGCCGGCAGCACGAGGTCGGCCGCCGTCACCGTCTTCGGCCCCTTGACATCGAGCGTCACTTTTTCCACCCCGTCGTGCTCGGTCTGCAGCGCCAGCTGCTTGAGGTTGAGCACCACGTCGATGACATCCTCCTGCATGCCGCGCAGGCCGGAAAATTCGTGTTTCGCCCCCTGCACCCGCACCGCCGTCACTGCCGCCCCGACGATCGACGACAGCAGCATGCGCCGCAGCGCGTGCCCGACCGTCAGCCCGAACCCGCGCATGAACGGTTCGACCGCGTATTTGCCGTACGTCGCGCTTTCCTCCACCGTCTCGAACTGCGACGGGCGCTCCACCTGTTTCATAATCATGCTCGTCTTTGCCATACCTGTCTCTCCCCGGCCGGGCCGCGGCCGTTCACTCGCTGGTTACTTCGAATAGAGTTCGACGATCAGGTTCTCGCGGATCTCCGCGTCGATGTCGCCGCGCGCCGGCAGGCGTTGCACCGTCCCCTGCGGCTTGTCCGCGTCGAGGGCCAGCCACGACACGATGCCGCGCTGCCGCCGGCTCCCCTGCCCTTCCTTGACCAGTTTCAGTTCGCGGCTCTTCTCGCGCATCTCGATACGGTCGCCGGCCTTGACCCGATACGACGGGATGTTGACCCGCCGGCCGTTGACCAGCACATGACCGTGGAGCACGAGCTGCCGCCCGCTCGTACGGCCGACCGCCAGTCCGAGCCGGAAGGCGACGTTATCGAGCCGCCGCTCCAGCAGCGACAGCAGGTTTTCGCCGGTCTTGCCGTCCATGCGCGCCGCCTCGTGATAGTAGCGCCGGAACTGCTGTTCCAGCACCCCGTAGAGACGCTTGACTTTCTGCTTTTCGCGCTGCTGCTGCCCGAACTGCGACAGCTTGCCGAAGCGCTTGGTCGTCGCCGCCTGTCCCGGGCGCACGCCCTCGCGGCGGCTGACCGCACACTTCTCGCGGTAACAGCGTTCGCCCCGCAGGTAGAGTTTGACGCCTTCACGCCGGCACTGCCGGCATTTGGGTCCCGTTGTCCGTGCCATGATCGCTCGCTCCTACACCCGCCGCCGTTTTTTCGGACGGCAACCGTTATGTGCCACCGGAGTGACATCCTTGATCGAGACCACTTCCAGGCCCGCCGCCTGCAGCGAGCGGATGGCCGTTTCCCGCCCTGACCCGGGGCCCTTGACCATGACGCGAATCTTGCGCAGCCCGGCTTCCTTCGCCTTCTCGGCGCAGGCCTCCGCCGCCAGTTGCGCCGCGAACGGGGTGCTCTTGCGCGAGCCCTTGAAGCCGACCGTGCCGCCGCTGCGCCAGGTCAGCACATGCCCCGCCTCGTCCGTGATGCTGATGATGGTGTTGTTGAACGTGGACTTGATGTACGCCATCCCCGTGTCACCCGTCAGCATCCGCTTCTTCTTGCGCCCGCCCGCCGCCTTGGCCGGGGCGGCCGTGTCCGGCGCTGCTGCCGCTGCTGCCGCCGTCGTTTCTGTCGTCGTCGTCATCATGTCCCTCCGTTACGCCTTCGCCTTCGCCGGCGCGCTCTTCTTGGCGCCACCGATCGACGGACGCGCGCCCTTCCAGCTGCGCGCGTTGGTGTGCGTGCGCTGTCCCCGCGTCGGCAGGCCCTTGCGGTGCCGCAGGCCGCGGTAGCAGGCGATATCCTTCAGCCGCTTCACGTTCTGCGCCACTTCGCTGCGCAGTTCGCCCTCGAGCTTGTATTCCTTCTCGAGAATCGCGCGAATCTTGTTCTCGTCCGCCGTCGTCAGCTTGCTGACCTCGGTCGCCGGCGGGATGTTCGCCTGCGCACAGATCTTCGCCGCCGTCGCCGGACCCACCCCGTGGATGTAGGTCAGGGCGATGACAATGTGCTTCTTGCCGGGGATGTCGACCCCTGCGAATCGCGCCATAGCGCTCCTCCTTTTACCCCTGCCGCTGCTTATGCTTCGGGTTGTCGCAAATAACCATCACCCGCCCGTGGCGCTTGATGATCTTGCACTTCTGACAGATCTTTTTGACCGATGCCCTGACTTTCATGTCGCTCCCGTCCTTCGCTCTCCGCGTCCCGCCTCTATTTGTAGCGGTAGGTGACGCGCCCGCGCGTCAGGTCGTAGGGGGAAAGTTCCAGCCGCACGCGGTCCCCGGGCAGGATCTTGATGTACTGCATCCGCATCTT
>CAZWUZ010000081.1:0-2712 GCA_964637655.1 uncultured bacterium
ACCGCGCGGTGCGCGCGCTGATTCCGCGGGGGATGACCGCGCGGAAAAACACCGACGTGCTCGCGCACGCCTGCCCGGCACTGCTCGACGAAGCGGAGCGCCTCTGCGCCATGGCGGAAACGGAATTCTATGACGCCGTTGGTATGGGACGGCATACGCCGCCGCGGCTGCAGGTCGGGACGCTGGGGGGCGGCAACCACTTCCTGGAAATCGACGCGGCGACAGACGGCACGCTCTGGCTGACGGTGCATTCGGGCTCGCGCAATTTCGGCAAGCAGGTGGCGGACCATTACCAGCAGCTGGCGCGGGCGGCAACCGCGCGTGCGGGGGCAGAGGTCGCGCGCGGCATGGAGTTCCTTCCTGATGCTGCGGGGGGAAACGAGTACCGGCGCTGGGCCCAGGTGGCGCAGGACTACGCGCGTCTCAACCGCCGCGCCATGCTCGCCATCGCGGCCGCGCATTTCGGGATCACGGCGGACGCGGCGGCCATGGTCGAGAGCGTGCACAACTACATCGATGCGCAGGACGGGTTCATCCGCAAGGGGGCAATCGCGGCGCGTGACGGCGAACGCGTGATCATTCCGCTGAACATGGCGGACGGGATCATTATCGGCACCGGGCGCGGGAATGCCGCCTACAACCATTCGGCGCCGCACGGGGCGGGACGGCTGCACGGGCGCAAGGAGATGCTGCGCCGGCTCGACCGCGGCGAGTATTCGCTGCGGCAGTACCACGAGGTGATGCGCGGCGTCTTTTCCACCTCCATCAGCCGGGACACCTTCGACGAGAGCCCGTTCGCCTACAAGCCGTATGCCGCCATCCGCGAGCATCTGGCGGAGACGGTGCAGGTGGCGGAGATACTCAAGCCGGTCTACAACCTGAAGGCGGCGGAATGACGCTGCCGTACCGGTCGTTCAACGCGTATCTGCGCGAGCGGCTGGGCGGACCGGCGCAGCGGGTGCCGCTGGCCCTGGCGATGACCTGCCCGCACCGCGCGGCGGACGGCAGCGGCGGCTGCACGTTCTGCGATGCGGCGGGGAGCGGTGCCCCGTGGCTGCGGCCCGGTACACCGGTGGCGGCGCAACTGCGTGACGGACTGCAGCGGCTGCGTCCCGGGGTGCAGGCGCTCGCCTATTTTCAGGCGTTCACCACGGGGACGGTGACGCAGGCGGAGTGGGAGGAGGCGCTGACGGCAGTGACGGCGGAACCGCGCGTGGCGGGACTCATCGTTGCCACCCGGCCGGACGCGCTGCCGGACTGGCTGCTCACGTCACTGGCGTCGCTGCTGCCGCGCTTTGACCTCTGGCTGGAACTCGGGCTGCAATCGGCTCATGACGCGACGCTGCAGCGCCTCAATCGCGGGCATGACGTGGCGGCGTTTACCGCGGCCTGCGCGCGGGCGCGGCAGGCGGGCGTACCGGTGACAGCGCATGTCATTCTCGGGCTGCCGGGCGAGACCATGGCCGACTGGCAGGCGACCGCGCGCTACTGCGCGGCGCAGCCGGTGGCGGGCATAAAAATTCATTCGCTGTACGTGCTGCGCGACACGGTGCTGGCGCAGCAGTGGCAGGCGGGGGACTACGTGCCGCTGACGCTCGACGGCTATGTCGCGGGGGTCAGGGCGTTCCTGGAAGTGCTGCCGGCAGCGACGGTGGTGATGCGGCTGACGGGAGAAGGGCCGCCCGACCGCGTGCTCGCCCCGGACTGGTGCCGCGACAAGCAGCGGGTGCTGGCGGCGCTGCGCGCGGCGGGGGTGACAGCGGCGGCTACTGCGGGAGGGTCATCGTTTCGGGGGTGAGCCCGGTGGTCATCTCCATGATATGCACGCGGTTGATCAACATCTCGCTCATGAAGACGGCAAAGACAACGAGGCCGATGAGCAGCCAGACGGCGGTGAGCGCCTCGCGGCGGTACTCATGGACGAACTCGATGAAGGCGATGGGGCGGGTGCGGCGCGGACGGTCGTCGTCGAACAAAACGACGCGCCAGCCGCAGCGCGCGAGCAGGCGCACCGGCAGGTGCAGCACCTGCCAGCTGGCGACGTAGAGCCAATAGACCAGTTTCAGCATGGTTCACCGTGTCTGGTGTGCCCCGCGCTTTTCGAACGAAAGTACCGGGCGGCAGCCGTCAGGTCGCTCCAACGGCTGCAGTGTAGTATACTCCGCGGGAAAGGGCAAACGTGGTGCTGATGCGGCGACAGGTGGTGGTGGCGATGAGCGGCGGGGTCGACAGCGGGTATGCCGCGCTGGCGTTGCGCCGGCGCGGGTACGCGGTGTTCGGGCTCACCCTGCGTCTCACTGACGACTCGGCCGCCGCGGATGCCGCCGCGGCCCAGGCGGCGCACCTCGGCATTCCCCACCAGGTGGTTGATGCGCGAGCGTTGTTCCGCCGCGAGATCATCACCTACTTCCGCGACAGTTACGCCGCCTGCCGCACGCCGAATCCCTGCGCCCGCTGCAACCCGGTCATAAAGTTCGGGCTGCTGCTCGACCGCGCGCGCGCCCTGGGAGCGCAGGCGCTGGCGACCGGGCATTATGTGCGGCGACTGCGCGCGCACGGGCGCTGGTTGCTGCAGGAGGGGCGCGACCCGCGCAAGGAGCAGAGTTATTTCCTCTTTGCGCTGTCACAGGCGCAGCTGGCGGCGGCGCGGTTCCCGCTCGGCCACCTCGCCAAGGAGACGGTGCGCGCGCGCGCGGCGGCGGCCGGACTGCC
>CAZWUZ010000081.1:2722-13419 GCA_964637655.1 uncultured bacterium
CCAGCGAGAGTTTCGAGGTCTGTTTCGTGCCGCGCGGTGAGCGTATTGCCGACTGGCTGGCCCGGCACGGGGCGACGGGAACACCGGGTCCCATTCTCGGGCCTGACGGCAGCATGCTGGGCCTGCATCAGGGGCTGTACGGGTTCACCATCGGGCAGCGTCAGGGGATCGGGGTGGCGGCCGCACATCCGCTCTACGTGACAGGTTTCGACGCGGCGCGCAACGCGCTGCTGGTGGGGCCCGACAGCATGCTCTGGCAGCGGACACTGCACCTGCGCGGTCTGAACGCGATGGCGTGGGCGCGCTGGCCGCAACAGTTCCGCGCGCGGGTGCGCGTGCGCTATCGCGCACAGCCGGCGGCAGCGACCGTGGTGCGTACCGGCGCGGATGCACTGACGGTGCACTTTGACGAACCGCAGCGCGGGCTGACCTGTGGTCAGGCGGCGGTCTGCTACGCGCGCACGCGCGTGCTCGGGGGCGGCTGGATAGAGGCCGTGGGTGAAGAAAAAACTCAACCGGTTCACCACGGAGCGCACGGAGCACGCGGAGAGAGGCGGGTGGTGACGTGACAACGGGACTGCCGGCGGCGGCACAGCGGGCCGTGGAACGAATCCGCACCTGCGGGAGCGTGCTGGTCGCTTTTTCCGGCGGGGTGGACAGCAGCGTGCTGCTCGCGCTCGCGCTGCAGGCGTGCGGGCGCGAGCAGGTGCTGGCGGTGACCATCGTCTCGCCGTTCATCCCGGCGGCGGAGGTGGCAGCGGCGCAGGCGCTTGCCGCGCACCTCGATGTGCGCCACGAGGTGCTGCCGGCCGACCCGCTGGCCCTGCCGCAGCTGCGCGACAACCCTGACGACCGCTGCTATCACTGCAAGAAAATGTTATACTCGTCGCTGCTGGCACTGGCGCGTGAGCGCGGGCTGGCGGCGGTGCTCGACGGCAGCAATGCCGACGACAGCCGCGACTACCGCCCGGGGAGCAGGGCGCGGCAGGAACTGGGCATCAGCGCGCCGCTGCAGGAGGCGGGGATGACCAAGGCGGACGTGCGCGCCACGGCACGCGCGCTGGGCCTGCCCAATGCAGAGGCGCCCGCGCTTGCCTGTCTGGCCACGCGCTTTCCTGCCGGCACGACGCTGACGCTGGCCGGACTGGCGCGCGTGGCGCAGGCCGAGGCGGCGGTGCGCGCACTCGGGTATGCAGCCGTGCGCGTGCGCGACCATTATCCGGTCGCGCGCCTCGAAGTGCCGCCAGCAGAGGTGCCGGCAGCGGCAGCGCGCGCGGAAGAACTGGCCGCGGCGCTGCATGCGGCCGGGTACCGCTACGCGGCGCTCGATCTTGACGGGTACCGCACGGGGAGCATGAACGGATGAATGAACTGGCGGTCTCACCGCTCGGCCACTGGCTCGGCTTCCTGATCCTGTGTCTCTTCGCCATGGGGCGCGATCTCGGGGTGGGGCAACGCCGGGCGCATGCCCCGTCGATGCGCGAGGCCGCGGGCTGGTCGGCGCTGTGGATCGCGGTCGCGCTGCTCTTCAACGCGTGGCTCTGGCACATCGACGGGAAGGAGAAGGCGCTCGAGTTCTTTACCGGCTACCTCATCGAGAAGGCGCTCTCGGTCGACAACCTCTTTGTCTTCATCATGCTCTTTGCCTACTTCGGGGTGGCGCCCGACCAGCAGCCGCGCGTGCTCAAGTGGGGGATCATCGGCGCCATCATCATGCGCGGCATCTTTATTGCCGTCGGGGCCGCGCTGCTTGCCCGCTTCAGCTGGGTGATCTACCTCTTCGGGGCCTTCCTTGTCTGGACCGGGCTGCGGATGGTGCTGCACCGGGAAGGGGAGGTGCACCCGGAGCGGAATATATTCGTGCGCCTGAGCCGCCGCTTCCTGCCGGTGAGCACCGCCTACGACGGGGCCAAATTCACCACCCGCGTCAACGGGACGTTCATGTTCACCCCGCTCTTCATCGTGCTGCTGGTGGTGGAGAGCACTGACGTCATTTTTGCCATCGACTCGATTCCCGCCATCTTCGGCATCACCAGCGACCCGTTCATCGTCTTCACGTCGAACATGTTCGCCATCATGGGGCTGCGCGCGCTCTATTTCCTGCTGGCGGGCGCGCTGCATCTCTTCCGCTACCTCAAGGCCGGGGTGGCGCTGGTGCTGGTGGTGGTCGGAGTCAAGATGTGTCTCGCCGGTGTCTACCATGTGCCGGTCGAAGCCTCACTCGGCATTGTCGCGCTGCTGCTTGGCGGTGCGGTCGCACTATCGTTGCTGCATCCCGCGCCGCGCGCGGACTGAACGCTGCAACGGAGGGAACCTATGGAAACGCAGGGCGTAGCACGGGGGTGGAAGATCGCCGCCATTGTCGCGAGCGCGGTGGCGCTGCTGCTGCTCGCCAACTGCGCGGTCATCGGCGTGGCGCTGGTGGGGAGCGACGGCAACGCGCTGGCCGCGGTGCAGGCGTACCTCGATGGGCGCACGCGACAGGTGGCACCGCCGGCGCGGGTGATCGCACCGCCCTACGTGCCGCCGGTGCAGCCGCCGCCGGTCGACCCGCGCAGCCGCTACCGCCCGCCCAGTTCGCCGACTTATACGCCGGCCCGTCCGCCCTCGCCCTGCGCGCCGCTGCCGACGGCGCGGGCGCAATTCGCCTGCGGGCTTATCGATGGCGTCGTCTACTGCGCCGGCGGCTATCAGAAGACACCACCCTACATGCTTGACACGGTGGAAGCGTACGATGTCGCGGCCAACACCTGGCGTACCGGGCTGGCCCCGCTCCCCGTACCGCTCTGCGGCCTGGCAGGTGCGGTCTGGCAGGGAAAACTGTACGCGTTCAGCGGCATGGACGGCAGCAGCGAACAGAACGGCGCCTATGCGTATGACCCTGCTGCTGATGCATGGCAGACGCTCGCCCCGATACCCGGGGTGGCGAGCGATGCCGGGGTGGCGGTGGTGGGTGATGCCATCTATCTGCTGGGCGGCACGATGGCCAGCGGGACGTCGGCGGTGTTTGTCTATCATCCGCGGCAGGATTCATGGGAGACGCTGCCGCTGCCGGCGCAGGTACGGGCGCGTCGCATCGCGCCGGCGGTCGCGGTGGGCACTGACATTTACTGGATTGGCGGCCGCGACGGTGTCATCGACAAGTTCAACGATGAGGTCGACATATTCGACACCGTGCACCGCACCTGGCGGCAGGGGACGCCGCTGCCTGAAGGACGTTCGGGATTGCAGGCGGTGCTGCACAACGGCAGTATCCTGGTGCTGGGCGGGCTTTCCCGGAAACCTGACACACCACAGGGGGTGCTGGTCGAACCGCGCGAAGCGCTGCGCGGCAGCGGACGCGGCGCGTGGCAGCAGGCGGGAAAAATCGCCATCTACCGCAACCATTTTGGCATCGTCGTGACGGATGACGGGCGCATCCTGCTCATCGGCGGGCTCGAAATCAACGCCAACGCCTATGATTCGGTGGAGGAGTACGGCTACGGGCCGGCGCAGAACTGGCAGGCGCCGCCGCGCCCGGACCATCCGTCGGCGCGGAACGCCGGCCGGCAATCGGGGGTATGACAATGGCAGTTAGAACCGGAAGAGTCGTGGCGGTGGTCGCGGGCGCGGTGGCGCTGCTGCTGCTGGCCAACTGCGCGGTGATCGGGGTGGCGATGATCGGCAGCGACGGCAACGCGCTGGCTGCGGTGCAGGCGTATCTCGACGGGCGCACACGGCAGGTGGCGCCGCCGCGTCCGACCATGGCGGTGCCGCCGCAGCGTCCGATCATGGCGATGCCGCCGCAGCGCGTGCTGCCGGACGAACTCAGCTACTGCGCATTGCCGGAGGCGATGCCGACCCCGCGGCAGGAATTCGTCTGTGTGCTGCTCGACGGCCTTGTCCACTGTATTGCCGGCAACGGGCAGGGGGGTCAGGCAACGGCCGTGCACGAGGTGTATGATCTTGCCGCGGCGCGGTGGTCGACGGCGGCCCCGCTGCCGGACATCGCGGATGCGCCCGCGGGGGCGGTGCTCGAAGGCAAAATCTACGTGCTGGGCGGCAATGACCGCCGGCAGCAGTACAGCCGCGCGGCGTGGTGCTACGACCCGCGCACCGATTCGTGGACGCGCCTGCCCGACCTGCCGGAACCGCTCTGCAGTTCGGCGGCGGCCGGCTGTCGCGGCGAGGTTTATGCGTTCGGTGGGCAGCACCCGCGCAGCGCGCGGCAGAACGAATACTATGTCTACACGCCGGCGCGGAAGGCGTGGCGGACGGTACCGCTGCCGGCCGGCGTGCATACCCGCGCGCAGGCGGACGTGCTGACGGACGGCGATTCCGTCTACTGGATCGGCGGCATAGACAACGTGCGCGGAGGGGTGACGGATGCGGTCGATATCCTTGACGCTGCCACCGGGCAGTGGCAAAAAGGGGTGCCGCTGCCGGAAGGACGGCTCGCCAGCGCCGCGGCCCTGCTGGGCAATTTCGGCACTGATACGGAAATCGTCATCGTCGGCGGGTGGTGCGCGCAGCGCAACAGCCGGAACTTCCCGGCGGCCGCGACCATTGTCGGTACACCGCAGGCCGGGTGGCGGGAAGTGGCACCGCTACCGGACGAGCGGTTCCGCGCCGGCGCGGTGGTCGATGTCGACGACAACATGATGCTGGTGTTCGGCGGACTCGACCTGAACAGCCAGCCCTGTTTCGACAACGCGGTGGTCAGCTGGCGGGAATACAGAGCCCCGGCCGGTCAGTCGGTGAATTCGCGGTAGTCCTTGCCGAGGTAGGCGCGCTGCAGGTCGCGGTTGGCGAGCAGCTCCTCCGGCGTGCCCTGCAGCACGATGCGCCCCGTCTCCAGCACGTACCCTCGCTGCGCCAGCCGCAGCGCGGCGCGCGCGTTCTGCTCCACCAGCAGGATGGTCAGTCCCTGTTCGCGCAGCTGCGCCAGCGTGCGGAAGATCTGCTTCACCACCAGCGGGGCGAGCCCGAGCGACGGCTCGTCGAGCAGCAGCAGGCGCGGTTCGCCCATCAGCGCGCGCGCGATGGCCAGCATCTGCTGCTCGCCCCCCGACAGGTTGCCCGCGTGCTGTGACGCGCGCTCATGCAATATGGGAAAGAGGTCGTGCATGCGGTCGAGCCGCGCGCGCAGCGCGGCAGAGCTGAGCTGCTTGCGGCAGAAGTAGGCGCCGAGCAGCAGGTTGTCGCGCACGCTCATGTCGCTGAACACCTGCCGCCCCTCGGGGACGAGCGCGACCCCGCGCGCCACCACCGCGTCGGCGCTCCCGGTGAGCGGCTCACCGTCGAGCAGCATCTCGCCGGCAGTGGGCCGCAGTGCGCCCGCCAGCGTCAGCAGCAGCGTTGTTTTCCCCGCCCCGTTCGCCCCGATGACCGTGGCGATCTCCCCGCGGCTGATGTGCAGCGTGATGTTCTTGAGGACGTGCAGTTCCCCGTAGCCCGCATCGAGGCCGCGCGCTCTAAGCATCGCCCGCGTCCTCGTCACCGAGGTAGATGCGGATCACCTCGGGGTGCCGCTGCATCAACGCGGGCGGCCCGGCGGCGACGTACCGGCCGCGGTCGAGGACGACTACGTGGTCGGCGATATCCATGACCAGCGACATGTCATGCTCGATGAGCACGAGGGTGATCCCTTCCGCGCGCAGGGCGCGCAGGTGTTCCCCGAGCTGCGCCGTCTCGGTCATGTTCAGCCCGGCCGCCGGCTCGTCGAGCAGCAGCAGTTCCGGCTGTGCCGCCAGCGCGCGCGCCAGTTCCACCGCACGCTGCTGCCCGAAGGCGAGTGCGCTGACCGGCAGGTCGGCGACGGTGGCGGCCCCGAAGCGGGCGAGCAGTGACTCCGCCGCCACGCGGCAGTGTGCCTCCTCGCGGCGCAGCGACGGCAGGCGCAGCATCGCCGCGAGGACGCCCGTACGCGTGACGCGGTGCATGCCGGTCATGACGTTGTCACGTGCGCAGAGTCCCGGGAAAAGCTGGATGTTCTGGAAGGTGCGCAGGATGCCCGCCTGTGCGACGCGGTGCGCGGGGGCGGCGGTCAGGTCGGTACCGCGGTAGATGACGGTTCCCGCGTCGGGGACGATGGCGCCCGAGAGCAGGTTGAAGAGCGTCGTCTTGCCCGCCCCGTTCGGCCCGATGATGGCGGTGATCTGGCCCGCCGCCGCGCTGAACGACACGTCCTGCACCGCCTGCACGCCGCCGAAACGGCGCGACAGGCCGCGTACGTCGAGCAGCGTGTTCATGACGTCGACGACGCGGCGCGCCGGCGGGAGAAAATGCCGTCCGGGCGGAAGAGCATGGCGACAATCAGGATGCTGCCGAAGACAAGGTCGTCGAAGGTGCCGAAGGTGCCGCGCAGCGACAGGAAGTTGAGCAGCAGCCCGGCGGCGAGTGTGCCCCACAGCGAGCGCATCCCCCCCACCGCGAGGATGGCGACCAGGCGCACCGAGTGCATGATGCTCGCCTCGGTCGGCCCGACGCCGCCGGAGAAATGCGTCTGCAGGGAACCGGCGAGGGCGGCGAGCAGCGCGCTGAGGACGAAAGCGAAGAGCTTGTAGCGCGGTACGTCGATCCCCGCCGCCGCCGCCGCCCCCTCGGCGTCGTGGATGGCGCAGAGCGCGCGCCCGTGGCGCGAATTGAGCAGGTTGCTGATGAGCGTGGTGCAGACGACGAGCAGCAGCGCCGCGAGCGCATAGTTGCTGTAGAGCAGGTCCGTGGCGCGGGTGACGGCAAACGCGCCGGGCAGGTGGAAGGGTGGCACCTCGGCCAGACCGTCCGCCTCACCCAGCGCGCGGGTGGCGAGGACGATGCGGTAGATGATGAAGCCGAAGCCGAGGGTTGCCATGGCCAGGTAGTGCCCGTGCAGGCGCAGGATCGGCATGCCGATGAGCAGGGCGACGCCCGCGGTGAGCAGCAGCGCGATGGCGAGTGCCAGCCACGGATTGCAGTGCACGATGGGGGTGCCGTAGATGGTGGTCGCCGTAACCAGCGCGCCGCCGGCATCGAGCAGGCGCACCAGCGGCTGCGCGGCATGCGGCTGCAGGTCGAGCGTGGTGAGCAGTGCGGTGGTGTAGCCGCCGATGGCGATGAACCCGGCATGCCCGAGCGAGACCTGACCGGCATACCCGAGCAGCAGGCACATGCCGACCACCGCGAGCGTCGCGTAGGTCGCCATGATCAGCTGCGTCAGCGGGTAGGTGTTGCCCGTCGCGGCAAAGTACACCGGGAGCAGCGCGAGGATGAGCGCGGTGCCGAGTGCCGGTCGCAGGGTTTGCATCAGAAGTGCCGGATCGGCCCGCCGCGCCGGAACAGGCCGGTGGGGCGGACGCAGAGGATGAGCAGCAGGAGGGAGAGCGTGACCACGTCCTTGTACGCGAGCGGCAGGAACTTCGTGCTGACCGCCTCGATGACGCCGAGCAGCAGGCCGGCGGCGACCGCCGCCCCCGTGCTGCCGAGCCCGCCGAGCACCGCGGCGGTGAACCCCTTGATGGCGAGCGCGGTGCCGCAGTCGTAGGTCGTCTGCGTCAGCGGCGAGATGACCGCCCCGGCGAGGGCCCCGCTCCCCGCGCTGATGACAAAGGCGAGCGTCACCATCTTCCGCGGCGGGACCCCGCAGAGCGAGGCGGCGAAGCGGTTGGCGCTGCAGGCGCGCATCGCCCGCCCGGTAAAGGTGTGCTTGAAGAAATGGCGGAGCAGCAGCACGGTGAGCGCGCAGGTGCCGAGCACCCAGAAAACCTGCGGCGAGATGTGCGCCCCGAGCACGCCCACCGAACTGACCTCATTGCCGGTGAAATAGGGGAGCGCGTGCACCTTCTCATCCCAGATATGCAGCGCCCCCTCGCGCAGCACAATCGAGGCGCCGATGGTGACGATGATCATCTGCAGCACGGTGGGTGAGCGCAGCGGGCGGATGAACAGCAGTTCCACCAGTGCGCCGATGCCCATGGTGAGGAGCACGGCGAGGGCGATGGCGGCGGGGAGGGGCAGCACCGCGGCGAGCGACACCGCCAGCATGCCGCCGAGCATCACGAACTCCCCTTGCGCGAAGTTGATGATCCCCGTGGTGTTATAGATGACGGTGAAGCCGACGGCGACCACCGCATAGATGCTCCCCATGCTGATGCCCGCCAGCAGATACTGCACCAGTTCCGTCATGGTCCCCCGCTGTCTGTGCGCACAAGAACAGGGGCGGCAGCTGCCGCCCCTGTTCCGGTTATGCTGCGGTTATGCCGGCGGCGCGTAGAGGGCGAACTGCCCGTCCTTGACGGTCAGCATTTCGAACGCATCCTGCTGCAGCCCGCAATGGTCGGTGGCCGAGAGGTTGAAGATGCCGGCCGTGCCGACCACGCCGGTCAGCGATTCGAGCGCCGTGCGCACCTGCGCGCGGTCGAACGACCCCGCCTTCTTGACCGCCTCGGTGAGCAGCAGCAGCGCGTCATAGGCGTGCCCGCCGAACGTGCTCACCTGCTCGCCCGGGTACCTTGCCTCGTAGTCCTGCTTGTACTTCAGCAGCAGCGCCCGCTGCGGGTGATCCGCCGGCAGCCGGTCGGCCACCAGCAGGCGCCCGGCCGGGAAGATGATCCCCTCCGCCGCGGCCCCCGCCGCCTGCACGTACTGGATGTTGCCGAAACCGTGGCTCTGGCAGAGCGGGACGTTGAAGTTCATCTGCCGCAGGTTCTTGGCGACGATGGACTGCGCCGGCTCGATCGACCAGTTGATGATTGCCTGCACGTTCGCCGCCTTGATCTTGGTCAGCACCGCGGTCAGGTCGGTCGCTTCCTTCTCGTAGGTCTCGGCGATGGCGATGGTCAGGCCGCTCCCGACGACCAGCTTCTCGATCTGCGCCCGCCCGGCCTTGCCGAAGCCGGTATTGCTCGCCATGACGCCGATGCGCGTCAGGCCGCGCTCCTTGAGCACGGCGAAGATGCGCAGCACCGCGTCGCGGTCATGCTGCGGGGTTTTGAACACGCTGCTGAGGACCGGGGTGACGATCTCCTCCGCCGCGGCGCAGGAGAGGAGCAGCACGCCCGCCTCCTGGCAGATACTCTTGACCTTCAGCGATTCGCCGCTGGTCGACGGGCCGATGATGGCGAACACCTTGTCCTCGTTGATCAGCTGCTGGCAGAGTGCCACCGCCTTCTCGGGGTTGCCGGCCGTGTCACGCACCAGCAGTTCCACCTGCCGCCCGTTGAGGCCGCCGTTGGCGTTCAGTTCCGCCACAAACATCTCCGCCGTCTGCTGCTCCGGCTTGCCGAGAAATGCCGCCGGGCCCGTCACGGAAAAGAGCGCGCCGATCTTGACCGTCTCCGCGGCCGGCGCGGCCGCCTGCTCCTGCTGCTGGGCGGGCTGTCCGCACGCCCACATCCCGGCGAGCAACAGCACGCCGAGCACTGCCAGAACCGCCTTGCGCATATTCTGCCTCCTGGGTCGCCGTCTGCTGACGGCATAGACGCCTATTATGCCCATGTGCTGTCGGGATGTCAAGTTGACAGGAAACAGCACGGCGGCCCATATAGTTGACAGGCACATGCCGGTGTGCTAAAATTCTTCACCTAACCGCAAGAGCGGGAGCGGTAAACTCGTGCGCCAGGCGCGCATTCCATCTGGAGGTGCAGTAATGGGTGAACGACTCATCAACTTCAATGCGGGACCGTCAATCCTCCCCGTGCCGGTACTCGAGGAAGCGGCACTCAACCTGGTCGAGTACGGCAACGCCGGCATGTCGATCATGGAGATGAGCCACCGCTCGAAGGAATTCGATGCGATCATCCTTGACGCTGAGGCGCGCATCCGCTCGGTCATCGGCGTCCCTGACGGCTACCAGGTCATGTTCCTGCAGGGGGGCGCGAGTTTGCAGTTCTCGATGCTGCCGATGAACCTGCTGGCAGCGGGGCAGACCGCCGACTACATCGATACCGGGGTCTGGTCGACCACCGCCATCAAGGAAGCGAAAAAGGTCGGCACGGTCAATGTCGCCGGTTCCTCCGCCGACCGCAAGTACGCGTATATCCCGAAGCCGGAGTCGTTCAAGCTGACGCCGGATGCGGCCTATGTCCACACCACCTCCAACAACACCATCTACGGGACGCAGTGGGCGCAGACACCGTCGTTCGCCGCACCGCACATCTGTGACATGTCCTCGGACATCTGCAGCCGCCCCATCGACATGAGCAGGTATGCCTGCATCTACGCCGGGGCGCAGAAGAACCTCGGGCCGTCGGGCGTGGTCATCGTCATCATGCGCGACGACCTCGTGGCGCGCAGCCCCGAGAACCTGTCGAACATGCTGTCGTACAAGAACCACGCCAAGAAGAAGTCGCTGCACAACACGCCGCCGACCTTCGCCATCTACGTCGTGCAGCTGGTGATGAAGTGGATCGAGGCGCAGGGCGGCCTCGCGGGCATCGAGAAAATCAACGAGGCGAAGGCCAAGGTCATCTACGACGCCATCGACCGCAGCAACGGCTTCTACCGCTGCCCGGCGGACGCGGACAGCCGCTCGAAAATGAACATCGCTTTCCGGCTGCCGAGCGAGGAACTCGAGGCGACCTTCATCAGCGAAGGCAAGAAGCAGGCGAAGCTGCACGGGCTCAAGGGGCACCGCGACGTGGGCGGCTGCCGCGCCTCCATCTACAATGCCATGCCGCTGGCGGGCTGCCAGACGCTGGCGCAGTTCATGGACGAATTCGCGAAGAAGAACGGGTAAGGAG
>CAZWUZ010000082.1:0-13416 GCA_964637655.1 uncultured bacterium
CCATCAGTCATGACAGAACGACAAGGCCTGGCGGTACTTCCAGGCGGCCCACGCGTTGCTCGACGATTGTCGCAATTACGGCACATATCACTTTGCGATTATGGCTCGCCTGGCTTTTGTCGCCCGGCGCATCTTTCTTTCCCTTGTACGTAGCGGAGTGCTTGCCGAAGTGCGCTGCCGGGAGTTATTTGCAGGAATTGAAACGGTAGCCACCGAGTTCTGCCGGGATGGGGAATCAATGCGCGGAGGGCAAATACCGGAAGTTGATTTCTTGCAACGTTACGGACATTTGCGGCCTGGCTCATACGATATTACCGCCCCGCGTTATGACAGCCCGATACTTCGTGCACTGTTGACGCAGCCGGTGACTGGCGACGGGAATAGCGTTAAGGATAATCCGGGCGGGGAGTTCGCCTTTACCGTCGCGGAAGCGGGTGCAATTGAAAACGCGCTAGCCGGGGAAGCCATGCCGGTCAACCTCGCCTGTTTACTTGATTTTTATGGAAAGACGACGCGGGCACGCGAACGACTGAAATTTGAGTTTACGCGCAATTTGAGTGATGCTTTGGAATATATCGCACGGGCCGGCGAGCTGCTGGACCTTGCGCGTGAGACGATGGCTGATATTCACCTGCGCACTGTTCTGAAGTACCGGAACCCGGAAGAAAGCACGGCGGAAGCGCTGGTGGGCGGAATAATGGCCGAGGTGCGGCGTCGGGAACAGGAACGCGAAATATTCAGGCGCTTGCAACTCCCCCCGGTTATAGCTGGGGAGGAGGATTTCTACTTCATACGGACTTTTCATGCGCGTCCAAATTTCATAACCGCAGCACACGTTGTTGCACCATGCGCTTTCGCAAACAGTCCGCAGGAACTTCTTGCTATGGACCTGGCGGGACGGGTGCTGCTGATCGAGAACGCCGATCCGGGTTTCGACTGGATTTTCACCAGGCGTCCGGCTGCCCTAATTACAAAGTATGGCGGCGCTGCGTCGCACATGGCCATACGCTGTGCGGAATTGCAATTGCCGGCGGCGATCGGGATCGGAGAAAGACAATTTTCGGAACTATGCCACTGCTTTGCGGTCTCACTCGATTGCGCGCTTGGAATTTTAACCCCGGCGACCACTTCTGCGCCGCCGGCATGAACGGAGGCAATGCATGAAACGTCAACAGCCCCTATGGTGCGGTATAACCATGCATGCCGACACCCGCTACGGAAAACCATGCGATGAATTAGCCGGAGCCTATGCAGACTGGTTGGGCACCGTCGGGATTATGTCCGTGCCGTTGCTGAATGGTTTGCCGGATTACCTGCCGTATTTACGGTCCTTGCCGATCGGCGGCATCGTATTCTCCGGCGGCAATGACCTGTCACTGGCGGCCGGGTTGGATCCGGCCGTCATGCGTAATCCGTCGCCGCTGCGCGATGACTCTGAATGTCGTCTCGTAACCGTCGCATTACGTCTGGGATTGCCAATCCTGGGCATCTGCCGCGGCCTGCAATTTCTCAACGCGGTTATGGGTGGACGACTGCGGACGGAGCTGACTGTATCCGGAAAGGGCGCTACCCTGCCCCATGCCGGATCACGCCATCTCCTCAAAATCGTTGACCGTGACTGGGCGGCCGCGGCCGGAAAAGCGAAGATCATGACCAATTCCTATCACCGCTGCGGAATCAGGGAAAATGACCTGGCATCCGGCCTGCATATGGCGGCGGTGACTCGGGACGGTGTGATCGAAGCGTATTATCATCCGCGCCTGCCGCTGTGGGCGGTGCAGTGGCATCCAGAGCGCCAGGGGAGTTGCCGGAAGTTGGACATCTGGCTGCTGCGACGGTTTGCTAATGCCGTATCCCGGTACCGCCGGGATGCGGGTCGGACGGAAAAAAATGCTGACCGAACGTGAGCGCCGGCGCCTGATAGCGCGCAGTCTGGTCAGAGACTGGCGGGGGCTTAAACCGCTTGCTCGGCAATGGCTCTATAATAAACTATTGCGCCGAACCTGGCATTTGTCGCGCCTGCTGCCGGGTGGCTATGTGTTGCCGCCGCTTACGGTCTTTCTCGGGGTCAATGCCGCCTGTAATCTGCGCTGTCTCACGTGCGACGTTGGGCAGCGCGATGACACTTTCCATGCGCGGTTGTTGCGCGGTGACGAAAGCAACCAACTGACGCTGGCTGAGATAGGGGGGGTACTCGACTCGGTGGCGTTCTATAAACCGGTGATTCAGATCTGCGCCACAGAACCGTTGCTGCGGCCGGATATCATTGACGTTGTCCGTGCAATTACCGCGCGCGGCTTCCAGTTGCAGATGTTCACCAACGGCTACCTGTTACCAGACTGCGCGGAAGCGCTGGCGGAGGCCGGCCTGCACCTGTTGATCATTTCGATCGACTCGCACGACCCGCATACAAACGACATGTTGCGGGGGCGCGCGGGAGCCTGGGACCGGGCGGTGCGCGGGCTGGAAGCGGTGATCGCGTATCGTCGTCGCCGTGGTGGCGTATTACCGTTGGTGCAATTGGAATGTACAGTGTCCAAGCACAATTACCGTCAGCTTTACGAATATGCAGCGCACTTTTCGCGTTATGAGATTAGCAGTATAAATTTCTCACTGCAGTTCGGGATCAGTGCTGCAATGGCGGAAGAGCACAACCGCCATTGTCCGGGTATGGCGGTGGAGACCAGCCGCAGCCGGCACACTTTTCTGACGGACATCGACCCTGATGAATTGATCGCGCAAAAGAGACGCATCCAACAGGAATTTGACGAATACCCGGTGTATTTCGCGCCCAACCTGTCGGACGATCACCTGCGATTGTATCATCTGCATCCGGAACGGGAAATACCGGGATTTAGCCGCTGCGATGCCACGTATCACTTCGTGCGTATCGAATCGGATGGAGGTGTGCTGTTCGGATCCGGATGCTTCGTCCGTCCGTTTGGCAACGTCCGGGAAGAGCCGCTGCTGCGTATTCTGAACCGTGCGCCAATGCGCGCTTTCCGTGCCCGTATGAATCGGGACGGGCTATTTCCTGCCTGCACGCGCTGCAATACCCTTTATTGCGGCAGCATGCAGTTGCGCAAGGAAAAATGACCATGTGGCAGCGACCGCCCTACTACGACAGCGAAACATGGCGAGGAATACTCGCCCGGCATTACGGCATCGAGGCTGAAACCAGGCGATTCCAAACCGGCAATGGGGACGGCGAACTGGTACTGCCAGTGCTGGCACGCGGGCGCGGGGCCGGGCGACGGCTGGCTGTGCCGCCCCTGTTCCCTTATTATTCTTTCCATTACGCCGGCACCCTGCTGCAGGCGGGTTTCCACGGAGAGCAGGTCCGCCTGCAGTTGCAGGAACAGCTGCTTACTTACTTACAGGATAATTTCAGCGAGGTCGAATTAAATCTCCACCCCGACATCACCGATGTGCGGCCGTTCATTTGGGCGGGTTATGCAGTGAAGGTTCGTTATACCTATTTGCTGTCGCTTGCGCCCGGCGGATCAACCCCGTTGGTCGCGGATTTTCTCGCACGCGATCTTGCGCGGGCGCGGCGATGCGGATTGGAAGTGCGAAAGGAGTTGAGCACGGAAGGTGCGCTGCCACCTGTGCTCGCTTCTTTCCGGCGCAACGGCATTCGCCCCGCTTTTTCGCCTGAGGTGCTGGCCGATATCTGCGGAGAGCTGCTCGCGGCCGGTCAATTGCGCGTATTCACTGTGCGCGAAGGTGCCAGAGTGCTGGCATCGCTGCTTGTGCTTGCGGATGGGCCGGTGGTGTATCACTGGTTGTCGGGCATGGAAGAACGCGCCAAAGAGACCGGAGCGAACAAGCTGCTGTTCGTTTCAACCATTGAACAGTTGCAGGCGGAGGGGTGTTGGAAAATGCTCGATTTCTGGGGCGGTGATATCCGCGCAATATCCTATTTTAAGAGTGCAATGGGAGGCACCCTGCAAACATACTTTACCGTAAGCCGGGCCAATTGCCTGCGCGGCCGCGCAAGGCGTCTGCTGGCATGCACGGCCGGGAGCATGCGTCACATGGTACACCGGAATCGATGAACATATTATTCTCCGGAGATGGGGCGCTCGACTATTATGTCCTGGAAAAGCTTTGCGTGGCGCATCGACTGCTCGGGTTCGTGCTTGTGGAACCGGTTTCGCAGGCAGCGGCTTGGCGCAGTATCAAGATCACCGCTAAGGGGGTATTGGCCCGACGCCAGCAATGGTTTTCAGGTGAACTCCGGGAAACGTTGCGCGTTTATGCTCTGCACAACCGTTACCGCTTCCCTCTGCATCACCTTGATCGGCGGAAAATGCAATTGCGGCCACTGTTAGAGGCCTGTCGTCCCGACCTGTTTATCAGCGCCTCCTTGCCGTATATCCTAACGGAGGAGGAGATTGCCATTCCACGTTACGGTTGTCTCAATTGTCACCCGTCCTTCCTGCCCCATGATCGGGGACCATTCCCATTACAGGTGGCGTTGAGGGAGAAGCGCACAGAAACAGGGGTGACCATTCATCGCATGGATTGCGGCATCGACACCGGACAGATACTTTGGCAGAAGCGCGTCGAGATAGCGGGTGAAGATGACTACTACCGTTTATCTGAACGCTGCGGCCGGGAGTTTGGAGCGGCGATACTTCCGGTGTTGGCTGAATATGAACGATCCCATACTTAAATGGCGCACAGGGAGGGCATTGTGTCATTAAAAAGGTTGGTTGATCGTTTTTGGAACGAATACCCCTGTGGACGAAACGAATACCTCGGGCCGGGCGAGACGGTGGATGATTACATGCGTCTCGATGAGGAAATGTACCGGAATGCGCCGGCTACGCATGATTACGCCCGGCAATTACTGGAACCGTTGGCGGGCAAGGTACTATTGGAAATTGGGTGCGGTCTGGGGCGGGATGGTCGCTTTTTCGCATCCCGGGGTGCGGGGTATATCGGGGGCGACCTGACTGCAAACGCACTGCGGCTGGCCCGCAAAGGTTTTCGCCTGCTGCAGCAACCCGGTTCCTTCTTGCGGCTTGATGCTGAGCAATTGCCGCTGGCCGATGCGAGCGTCGATATCGTGTACTCATGGGGAGTCATCCATCACACACCTGACATATCTCGCGCGATTGGAGAAATTCGCCGGGTGTTAAACCGTGAAGGCAGGATTATGCTTGCGCTGTACAACCGAAATTCGGACCAGTATTACTATAATATGTTGTTTAAAAAGAGGATTATTCTGTCATTGATCAAATTCTCACCGATGCGATTGGTGCGGATCGGGGCACGGTTTGACCGGCGTATTTTACAGTGGAAAGAAACCGTTGAGGATCAACCTATATCGAACGCCAACCTCCGCCGCTGGTTTTCCGACGGTAACGGGCGCCACAACCCATTGACTAATGTCTATAGCGAAGGTGAGGTTCGTGAGCTGTTGGCGGAATTCCGCAATATCCGCATCAGAATTTTTCCGGTGTATAAATTGGGGCCGGTTGGTAACCTTATCTTGCGGTTGTTCGGACATCGTATCGGTTGGGACATGATTGTTTATGCAGAAAAGTAGTCTGGCCGGATTCGACCGGTGGTCGTGCAAATTACCAAACGCACCCGAGCAGACGGATGCGATGCGACCGGGGCAGGTGCAGCTGCCGGCATTCACCGTGGCGCTGACCCACGACGCTGACATGATTCGCAAGTTTGACCCGCTGCTGGGCGGCGGTTTGTTGGCCAGCGGGCTACTGAAGCGAAACGAAAATATTAAAAAAGGGCTGGCGCGCTTGCGACCCCGCACGCGGGCTGCCGATCCGTACTACAACTTCCAACGGTACGCCGAACTGGAGCAGCGGCATGGGTTCCGCTCGACCTTTTTCGTGGCGGCTGCTCCCAGCGATCGATGGGAGATCACCTATCGGATTGACCGCCGACTGGCGGCGGATTTGCGCCAGCTTACAGCAGCGGGGTTCGAGGTGGCGCTGCACGGGTCCGATCAGGCATACGCGGATGGCGGCATCCTGAAAGCCGAGAAGGAGAAGCTGGCGGACTCACTGGGCGATGAAATCGCCGGAAACCGGTTTCACAACCTCCGCTCCGCTCCGGATCAACTCCTACCCGTGATCGAGACCGCAGGGTTCGGCTACGATGCAAGTTGGGGGTTCAACTCATTTTGCGGGTTTCGCGATGGACTTGTTGCCCCGTTTACGCCGTCGTACCGTGAGCGCACCTACGCCTTCACGGAAATACCGCTGCACGTGATGGATACAGCGCTGTTCTACGGTATGCACTGTGATTACGATGCGGCCCGGTTCCAATATCATAAGCTCAGAGACATCGCCGCGAGGAATAATGGAGTTTTAGTTATTGACTGGCATATCAGCAGCCTCGACGAAGTCGATTTTCCCGTTTGGGTGCAATTGTATGATTATATTCTGGGAGACTTAAAAACCCGAAAAATTGTGGCGACGACGCTGAAGAAATTGTGGCAACAAGTTCGTCGAGATTGTCCAAGCATTGACTTAACATCTGACTATGCAAATCTATGTTAGCGGCCTGTGTGAATAAAGGAGCATAGCATGAATAACAGGGAATTATATGACTTGATCATATGCCCGTTTTGTAAGGAACCACATCTCGAAAAGGTCGAATTTGAGGCGGATGAACGATATATCCGGTCGGGATATTTACGATGTAAACCGTGCGGCAGAATGTACCCCATAATAGCTGGGGTGCCGCGGTTTCTTGGTAAAAATGAAATTGGTAGGATTTTTGTTCGCCATTCTGAATTCGCAAAGAGATTTGGAAATGATATGGATTTGACCGGCTCCATGGACGATGTTGCCGAGCCAGAAGATATGATCGCTGAGCCCGTATCCCAAACAGGACATTCATATTCCAGGCAGTATCGGATGGAGAGGGACTGGTTCAATAATGATGCTGAAGCCAGACAAGAGGCTAAAGATGCAGAATACTATATCTTTCCCTTTTCATTTGACCGGTTCAGCGGCAAAACCGGTTTAGAGGTCGCTTGTGGCTATGGAAAAGCATCTTATCAGTTTCTGAAAAACGGCGCGTCCCTTGTAGCAGTTGATGTTAGCGACAGGATTGAAATTGCGGCTGCTGCCTGTGCGGATTTTGATGAGGCACTGTTTGTGCAAGCGGATATCTACAATCTCCCGTTTCGAGACAATACATTCGATTTCGTGGCGGCCTTGGCCGTTCTGCAACACCTACCCGATTATGGACGTGCTTTTTCGCTTCTTTGGGGATGCTTGAATTCAGGTGGTGGCATGCATTTGTGGGTTTACTCCAAAGGTCCTCTGGCGAAAAGCAGATACTGGTCTGTAGTCAGAGTGATAAGAAAAATGACTACCCGCTTACCTTGGCCTGTTATTATCTGTTTCGCCTATCTGACCGCCATTGTGCAAAAACTGTTTACAAACTATCAGAAGGAACGTGATTTTGTCTCAATGGCCAATCATTGGATCGATAATTACCATGTTCCGATACTTGAATTTATCGATAGAAAAGAAGTGGAGGATTGGTTCGAAAAACATAATTGCCACAAATACGAACTGCCGGACTATAGGGAACGTTGGCGCGGACATGCCTGGGGGATCAAATGATGAATTCCTGCTGCGGTAATTGATTTCGCCAGATGAAGAACATTCTTTTTATCTCTTTCTTTTTTCCGCCGATCGGCGGGTCGGGTGCCGTCCGCAGTGTCAAGTTCTGCAAGTTCCTGCCGGCCTGCGGGTGGCGCGCGACGGTGCTCACCCCGGACTACGACTATTTTATCCGCGATGAGGCGATGCTGGCGGAGGTGCGTGACTGCTGCGATATCATCCGCACCCCGTACCGGCATCCGGCGCCGGCAAAACTGGCGGCCAGCGTGCGACAGCGGACGCTGACGGCAACAACCGGGCCGCTGACCCGGCTGCTCGTGGCGATCAAGCGGAGCGTGCTCTTCCCGGAGAGCGAAATCGTCTGGTATCTCGGCCTGCGCGGCAAAGTGGAGCGGCTGCTGGCAGGGCGGCATTTTGATCTGGTCCTGTCGACGTCACCGGCAATCGCAGCCCACCTGCTGGCGGCGCGCATCGCCGCACAGCGGGGCGTGCCGTGGATCGCTGATTTTCGCGATGCCTTCACCCGCAACCCGTTCCATCCGCCGCCACCGACACCGCTGCACCGGCTGCTCAAACAGCGGATGGAGGAACGGATCCTGCGGCAGGCGGCGGCAGTGACGACCGTGGTGCCAAGCATCCGGGCCGATTTTCTCGCAGACCATCCGTGGCTGCAACCTGACAATGTGCGGGTCATCTACAACGGCTATGATGCGGATGATTTCCGTACGGTGCCGGCTGCCGCCCGGAGCGGCCCGCGGGTGCTGACCTACTGCGGCGCGTTTATGGGCGAACGCAATCCGCTCTTCCTGTTCAGCGTGCTGGCGGAACTGCGGCGGGAACAGCCCGAACTGGCACGGCAACTGGCGGTGCGTTTCTACGGACCTGATGCCGGCGACTATCACGCGGAGATCACGCGTCTCGGGCTTGACGATCTGGTGGTCTATCATCCTGCGGTGGCGCATGCGGAGAGCATCGCGCGCATGCAGGAGGCGGATGCGCTGTTGTTCATCCAGTCCTTCGGGGCGGAGAGCCGCACCCAACTGACGCTCAAGGTGCCGGAGTACCTGCGGGCGGGGAAACCGGTCATCGCTTTGTGCGGTGAAGGAGAGGCACGTCGGGTGTTGCACTCGGCTGGTCTTTGCGTGCCCGTGGAGCTCAATGACCGCGCGGGTCTCAAACAGGCACTCACCGCACTCGCAAGCGGCAAAATGACAACTGCCCCGAATAGTGATTATATTCGACAATTTGACTATCGCGAATCGGCGCGGCAGATGGCGGAGTTGATGGATGGATTGGTTGCGCACTGACTGGCGGGTACGCTTGGGCAGGTTACGTCGCCCGTCGCGGATTATCCTCATCATTGTTGTGGCGTATGCTGCGGGAATCCTGCTGACGCCGGTTGCGCAGTGGGCAGCGGCCGCGTTGGCGGTGCAACCGAAAGCCGGTTCAGGCGATACCATAGTACTTCTCAGCAGCGGGGCGTTCCGCTCTGGCGAACTGCCTGGCAGCGGTTGGCGGCGGGTAATCCAATCTATGCTGCTATACCGTGAGGGACGGGCACCACGGATTATTGTTTGCGGCGGGAGCATATCGTTGACCGGCGCGCCATATGGCCAAGTGTATGCCGATTGGCTGCAGCGACTCGGCATTCCGGCAGATGATATAATCATCGATACCGGGTCGCGGGGAACGTATGAAAATGTGGAGCAGGCTGCGCTGATAATGCAAGAACACGGCTGGAAGACGGGTTTACTGGTTACCGATCCGCTGCATATGCGCCGGGCACTCCAACAGACTGCGGACAGCGGTGTTGTTTTTATTCCAGCTGGATGGCCGGATGATTACAACAATCACGGTGGGCTTGATGATCGCTGGGGGTTGCACAAGCAGATCTGGTACGAACTACTGGCGAATGGCAGCCACGCTTTGCTGGGCTCGTCATATTGGCAGCGTGGTCGAGCGGCATATATCCGGCATATTTGGCCCTGGCTGAACTGAATGAAGGTACTGCGCGTTATCGCCAATTTCTTCCCGCAGTATTCGGGACCGGCGTTTCAGGTGGCGACGATCAGCCGCGAACTGACCGCACACGGGATCAAATCGGTGATTCTGACCGCGACCGCGGCGGACGCGTGTCCGGCAGTGCCCGGCACGACCGACGGGTTGACCATCGTGCGCGGCGGTGCGGAACTGCTGCCAGCGACGCTGGCGTCAGAACGTCCGGATGCGGTGCATGTGCACGGACTGCGCAGCGGGCTGGTCGCGGCGGCAGTGCGCGCGGCGCGGCGCCGCGGCGTGCCGGTGGTGGCGACGCCGCACGGGTCGCTCGGCGGCTACCGGCGAATCATCGGCAGCGCCTGGCGCCAACTGCCGTTCCGCCTGCATGACCGGCTGCTGCTGCCGCGGGTGTTGCGCGGCCTCGACCTGCTGATCGTCAACTCGCTGGTGGAAGCCGAAGAAGCGACGGCATACGGGCTTGGCGCGCGCACGGAAGTCATCCCGATCGGGGTGGCGGCCGCCTGCAGTGCGCAGCGGGGAGCGGGGAATACGGACAGCACGCTGCGCCTGCTGACCGCAGGGCGGTTTACCGAAAACCGCGACCTGAACCGTTTGTGCGCACTGCTCGGGGAGCCCGAGGGGTGGCAACTGCGCGCGGTCGGCGGGCAGGTGAAGAACAGCCGGTTCGGACGAGCGGCGGCTACGCTGCCGGACGGCGCGCTGACCTGTGCGGGCGAGAAGTTCGGCAGCGATCTTGATGCGGAGTATGCGGCTGCCGACGTCTTTATCTATCATGCCCGCTACGAGAGTTTCGGCCAGACCATCCTGCAGGCGGCGGCGGCGGGACTGCCCCTGCTGGTGTCGGCGGTCGGTGTCGCCCGCGAACTGGTCATCCCCGGCGAAACGGGATATTTCCTGACGGACGATGCGGCGGAGAACCGGCGCCACCTGATGCAGTTGCGCGATCCGGAACGGCGCGCGGCGATGGGGCAACGATTGCAGGAGCTGGTACGGACGCGCTACGTGTGGGAGAAGATCATCCCGGCGTACGCGGCATGCTACCGGCGGCTGCGGCGGGATACAAGCCGATGCTAACGGGCACGACTGTGGTTGAGCGCATTGCGTTTGCCGATGTGGCGGACGTGCGCGAGCGGACGGCAGTGCAGTTCCGGATCGGGCCGGCGCAGCAGCATCGCGATTATACGTTTGGTGAACTGCAGGAGTTGGTCGCACGCCGGGCGGCGTCGCTGGCCGCCGCTGGCTGCCGGTCGGGTGAGCGGCTGGCCCTGCTGATGCCGCATGGCGAGCGACTGGTGACGACCTTTTTCAGCGCCCTGTACAGCGGGCTGGTCCCCTCGATTATTGCCTGGCCGACCACGAAGATGGATGCCGACAAGTACCGGCGCAATGTGCTTGCGGTGGTCAAGGGGCTGGCGGCCGACTGGGTCGTAACGGACGCAGCTACGGCAGCGACCCTCGGTGAAGCCATCGGCGGTGCGCGGATCGTCGATCCCGGCAGTATCGATGAGACAACGTCCATCCTGCCGCCGCAACCGCGCGGTGAAGGGCTGGCGTTCATCCAGTTTTCCGGCGGCACGACCGGCACGCAGAAGTCGGTACCGATCTCCTACGCGCTGCTGGCACGCCAGCTCGAGGCCTATGCCGGTACGCTGCGCATCGTTCCGGCTGACCACATCATTTCGTGGCTGCCGCTCTACCATGACATGGGGCTGGTCGCCTGCCTGCTCCTGCCGTTCGTCTGCCGCATCCCGGTGACATTGTTCGCGCCGATGGAATGGGTGATGGACCCGCGGCCGTTCCTGCACGCCATCAGCAGTGAGCGCGCGACGCTCTGCTGGCTGCCGAACTTCGCTTTCTCGTTCCTGGCCAACCGCGCGCGGGTGGAACCGGACACCGATCTTTCTTCGCTGCGCGCGGTGATCAACTGCTCGGAACCGGTGCGGGTCGAATCAATGGACCGTTTTTGTGACCGATTCGCGCCGCACGGACTGCGGCCTGATTCGCTGCATACCTGCTACGCCATGGCCGAGACGACCTTCGCGGTTACGCAAACGACAGTGTCCGACCCGCCGCGGCGACTGCGCATCTCGCGCGCGGAGCTGGGGTGCGGACGGATCGTTGTCCAGGAACATTCGCCGCACAGTATCGCTTCGTGCGGAACGCCGATTCCCGGCATGGCCGTGCGGATTGTCGACGAGCAGGGAGCGGAGCGGGCCAGCGGCGACATCGGCGAGATCTGGCTGCGCGGCACCTCGGTCATGGACCATTACCTCGACGCTCCGGGGCGGCCGCACCGCGACGCGGTGTTCACTGACGGTTGGTACCGCACCGGCGATCTCGGTGCCGTGCTCGACGGTCATCTGTACATCACCGGGCGGAAGAAGGACGTCGTCATTGTCGGCGGCGTGAACATCTATCCCGAGGACCTCGAAGCCGCGGTGAGCGAGATACCCGGCATACATGCCGGACGCGTCGTGGCGCTGGGAATTGACAGCGAGGAGAACGGCACGGAACAGCTGGTCCTGGTCGCCGAGGCGGACAGCGCAGAGCAGGCGGGGGCAGGGGTGCTGGAAGCCGAGGTGCGCCGCACGGTCGCCGGACTCTGCGGCGTCGCCCCGTTCCGCGTCTTTATCGTGCCGCCGCGCTGGATCGTGAAGAGCACTGCCGGCAAGATCTCGCGCCGGGAAACTGCCGCGCGGGTGCGCGAACGACGGGACGCATTGGAACGCGGAGAATACATTGACGCTACCGGAGAACAGAGACCATGAATGATGCCGACAACGCCGCGACCCTGGCCGCAATCAGGGCGATCGTCACCCGCCACCTGAACCGGCGCGGCGAACCGGACGATGACACCCCGCTGATTTCCGGCGGGCTGATCGATTCCATGAAACTGATCGACCTTATCCTCGAACTGGAAGAGGCCCTGGGCGTGCGCATCCCGGCCAGCGAAGTTCAGCCGGACGATTTCGATTCGATCCGCCGGATCGGAGAGACGCTTGCCCGCTTCCGCTGAACCGGAGCAGCGCATGCACCCGGGCGGAGCAGCGGCGCCGGGAATGCTGTCACGCGGCCGGCTCATCGCACTCGCGGGGGCGACCCTGCTCGGGATCGGCCTGCTGGGCGCGACGGATCCACTTGCCCGGGTGCATGCCCTGCTGACCGACCGCGGTGCGACCATGCGCCTGCAGCCGGCAGCAGAAGACCCGCGCACGCGCGACACGGCCCATGGCGAAAACCTGCTCGCGGCAGTTGCTGCCGTGCCGGCACCGGGCACGACGCAGCGTATCGTGGTGATCGGCAATTCCCAGCAGTACTCGGCTTCGCTCCCGCGCGGCGCCCGGCCGGATGCGGCGCGGCGGGTCCGGTTGACGAGCGATCTTTTCGCCGGGCGGCTGGAAGCGGCAGCCGCCGGACAGTTTTCCGTCTACAACGCCTCAGCGCCCAACCAGACGCTGGTCGAAGCATTGTGGCAGGGGCTCTACTGGTTTCGCGTGGCTCCGGCCGCGCCCGACGTCCTGCTGCTCCAGGCCAGTTTCGACATGTTTCGCCAGACCGGCATCAGGCCGGGCTTTCAGACCCTGCTCGCCGAGCCTGCGTTCGTCAGTGCTCTCGATGCCTGGCTGGCGGAAATGCCCGGGCGTCCCTACGCCGGCGACATTGCCGCCGCGCGGCGCGCGTTCGCGGAACGTCGTGCGGCAGGCACGGACGGGCAGGAGGCGGGGCTGGAAGCGAAATTGCGCGGGACGCTTGCCCTGCTGCCGCTCTACAGCCGGCGCGGCCA
>CAZWUZ010000083.1:0-13374 GCA_964637655.1 uncultured bacterium
GCGGCGGTGTCGTTGATGCGCTCCGGGGTGAAGGCGGCGACGAGGTCGGCGCGCGTGAAGAACTGCGTGCTGGCGCTGTCCGACCACCCGAACAGCGTGAGCGCGTTGATGAACGCGTCGGGGAGGAACCCGAGTTCGCGATACGCCTGCACCGACGTTTCCCCGTGCCGCTTGGACAGTTTCGCCTTGTCCCGGCCGAGAATGAGCGGGATATGCCCGTAGCGCGGCGGCGCGACCCCGAGCGCCGCGAACAGGGCCAGCTGGCGCGGGGTATTGCTGAGATGGTCATCGCCGCGCAGCACGTGGGTGATGCCCATGGTCACGTCGTCCACCACCACGGTGAAATGGAACATCGGCGTGTCGTCGCTGCGCCAGATGATGAAATCGTCGAAGCGCGAGTAATCGTACGGCACGTCACCGTGGATGAGGTCGTGCATCACGCCCGCGCCCGCCGGCAGTTTCAGCCGCCACACCGCCTTCTCGCCGCGCGCCAGGCGCGCCTGCACTTCGTCCGCGGCAAGGTTCCGGCACGTGCCGGGATAGAGGAAGCCCTTGCTGACATGCGCGTCGCGCGTCTTGTCGCTCGCTGTGCTCGCCGCGTCATGCGCTGCGCGCGCCGCGTCCAGCTGTTCCTTCGTGCAGAAACAGGGATAGATCTTCCCCTGCGCCGCCAGCGCGTCCTTCTTCTCCCGGTAGATGTGCGTGCGCTGCGACTGCAGGTAGGGGGCGCAGGGGCCGCCCGTGTCGGGTCCCTCGTCCCAGTCGAGCCCCATCCAGCGCAACCCGTCGATGATCGCCTGCGTATGCTCGGGCAGCGACCGTTCGCGGTCGGTATCCTCGATGCGCAGGATGAACGTCCCGCCCTCATGCCGCGCCCACAGCCAGTTGAAGAGCGCCGTGCGCGCCCCCCCGAGATGCAGGTACCCCGTCGGTGACGGGGCGAACCGCACCCTGATCTTTTCCACTGTCATCATCCTTCTCCCTTCATCCCCGGACAACTGCTTGCACCACAGAGCACACAGAGCGCCACCGCTGCACACCATGATGACCTGTCCCGCCGGTGCCGGGACGACGTCGTATCCCGCTTCATCGCGGCTTCGCCGCGGCCTCTATTCCCCACTCCCGCTGCATTTCTCCCGTCTTTCTCTGCGTGCTCTGTGTGTTCTGTGGTAAAAACGCTTCATACTTTTGCTGGATGACCTGTACTATGGCTGCCCGGCGGGAAGTTCGCGGCGGCGGAACGAGTCGGGAATGCGCAGCGGCGCGAACTGCACGTCCGCATCACGCTGCACCTGCAGCACTTCGCCCTCCAGCCGCAGTTGCGGCGCGCTCACGACAAACGTGCGCGGCACGCGCGTTGCCGGGTCGGCTTCACCGACCGTCAGTTCCCCGACCGTCTCCTCCCCTTCGCAGAAGAGCACCGCCGCCAGGCCGCGTCCCGCAGCGGCCTCGAGCAGGAAATGCCGGCCAGTCGCGTCGCCCCAGGTCCCGGTCCACGTGTCACCCGCCCGTTCCCACACTGTTTCGCGCATCAGGTCCGGGTCAACGAGCGGGAAGAGCCGCCAGAGTTCCGTCCAGCCGCGGAACTGCGCCGGCAGTTCGCTGCGCGCCGCCGCGACATACGTCTGATGCGGGTAATCGAGCAGCACCACCGTGTCGGCATCCGCGCGCAGCACGAACATCGTCAGCCCGAGCGGTCCGTTCACCTCGAGCGCCACCGAGTCGGGATAGGCGAGCGCCAGCGCCCCCAGCGCGGTGAAGCGCTGGTCGCCCGCGGTCAGGCGCAGCTTGAGGCGCGCGGTCAGCGTCGCCGGGAGCGTGTCGGCAAGAAACTCGCGCGGGTGCGCTTCCGGCGCCACCACCGCCGCCGGCGTGTCGGTGGCCACCGCGGAAGCAGTCGTCTGGCAGGCCGCCAGCAGCAACAACGGCAGGAGCAGCAGGCAGCGCGGGTTCACCGGATGTACCATTCGTCGAGGTTGTGCGTCAGCGAGAAGGGGGCGGGCCGCACGCCGCCGACGCGGTTGCGCACCGCGTAGATACTCTCGGGGACCACGGTGTAGATCATCGGCACCTGCTCCGCCGAGATTTCCTGCCAGCGCCAGTAGAGCGCCTTGCGCTTCGCCGGGTCGAGTTCCTGCACGGCACGATCGAAGATGCTGTCGATTTCCGCCTCCCAGTCGGTCGCCGGACGCGCCTGCCGCGGCTGCCACATGTGCAGTTGCCCGCTCGAGTGCCAGACATTGCGCCCGTTGTGCGGGTCGAGTGTCCCGGTCAGCCCCATGATGCACGCCTCCCAGCCGCTGCCGCTGTCGAGGTTGCTGATCAGCGCATTGAACTGCATCGGGGTGAAGGTAACGTCAAACCCCAGCTTTTTCAAGTCGTCGCCGATGATGGCGCCCGCCGCCACGCGCTGGCTGCTCTCGCTGTTGGTGACGAGGGTGAACTTGATGCGGTTGCCCCGCTCATCCTCGCGGATGCCGTCGCCGTTGCGGTCGCGATACCCCGCCTCGTCGAGCAGTGCTCCCGCCTTCGCCAGATCGTACTCGTATCTCGTCACGTTCGGGTTGTGGAAGTTCACCAGCCCGGGGCTCACGTCACTCCATGCCGGCTGTGCCAGCCCGTGGAAGATGTTGCGCACCATCGTCGCGCGGTCGACCGCATGTGCCACCGCGCGACGGAAACGCACATCGCGGAACCATGTCCGCTGCGGCTCGGGACAGCCGCGCGGATCCTGGTTGAAGAAGACAAAGAGCGACGACAGCGTCGGGCCCGGACGGTGCAGCGTATAGCCGCCCGCCTCCGCCCCCGCCTGCAGGCCGGCGTAATCCTCGCCGCGCACGCCGATATAGTCGAGTTCGCCCGCCTTGAATTTCAGCAGTTCGCTGTTCTGGTCGGGAATGACCGTCATGACGATGCGCGCGAGTTTCGGGAAGGTGTCTCCGTTTTCCCCGTTGCGCCAGTAGTAGGGGTTGCGCTCGACCACCACCTTCTGGCCGGGCACCAGTTCCTTCAGGCGGAACATCCCCGCGCCGACAAGTTGTGCCGGCGGAGTATTCACCCCCCACGTCTCGTTGAATTTGCCGGCGGCCAGCGCCGGGCGCAGGATGTGTTCGGGCAGGATTTCCAGGCCCGCCGTGCTCAGCAGGAAGGGCGCGTAGGGTGCCGCCAGCGTGAAGACCACCGTGCGTGAGTCAGGGGCAGTCACGCGGAACGGCTTGCCGTTCACCTGCAGGATATCGCGTGAACTCGTCGGGATGTCCGGGTTGTAGATCAGGTCGTTGAACGTAAACACCACGTCCGCCGCGGTCAGCGGCTGCCCGTCGTTCCACCGCAGGTTCTCCCGCAGCCGGAAAGTCCAGACCGTGCCGCTGTTGTCATGCTGCCACGATTCCGCCAGCGCCGGCTTGACCTCCAGCGACGGCATCTCGACCCGCGTCAGCCCCTCCATGAGCAGGTTGGTGACGTCGGTCGTCGAGGTCTCCTTGGCGATGACCGGGTTGAGCGATTTCGGGTCGCCCAGCAGGGCGATGTAGAGCACCTGCTGGTCCGCGGTCGGCCGCGGGGGCGGGGCACAGGCGGCAGCCGCCGCGAGCACCGCAAGGATGGCACAGAGCAGCAGGCGTCGGGAACAGGTCATCAGGATTTCCTCCGTCGGGGGAGCATACCACCCCCCGTCGCTGCCGTCAACGCGCAGACAGTGCCGCGCGGCGGAACGGATGCAGGTAGTAGGCCCAGAGCCCGGCGACCTCGCGCAGCACCTGGTAGGGGAGGCGGCCGTCGATGATGCTGTCCGCCGCCGGCACGGTGTAGACCGTGAGCCCGGCCTGCTGGCCGGCCAGCTTGATGCGCGGCAGATGGTACCAGTTGCTCACGGCAAGGACCGCACGCCAGCCACTGGTGCGGGCGGCGGCCGCGCTGTTGGCCACTGTCGCGGCGCTGTTCATGCCGGCCGTATCGAGAATGATGGCCGTATCCGGGACGCCCGCTGCCAGCGCGGCACGGCGCATGCTCTCCGGTTCCGACACCGCGCCTTCGCCCGGGCCGCCGGAAAAGAACAGCCGCGGCGCCAGTCCCTGCCGGTAGAGCGCGATACCCGTCAAAGTGCGGTCGCGCAGCACCGGCGACATGGTGCCGTTGGCGTAGGTGCGCGCCCCGAACACGACGATGGCATCAGCCGGGCGCCGGTAATCAGTACTGCCGAAAAGCAGCACCTGCCCGAGCGGGAACAGGAAGAGCCCGCAGGCGACGAGGAAGGCGATGCGGGCCCGTTCTCTCCCGCCGCCCGGCGGCGGCGCGTTCCGCCATAATGCCGCCAGCGGCACGCCGAGTGCCAGCGCAAAGAGCAGCGACAACGGCAGCGGGCAGTGCGTAGCGATGGCCCCGGACGCCAGCAGTCCGTAATACTGGATGGCGTTCAGCACTGTCACCAGCACCAGCACCGCCAGCAGGGTCATGGTCGCCACCCGGCGCCGGCGGCTGCACGCAGGACGCAGGGCATAGGCGCCCGGCAGCAGCACCGTGAGCAGCAGCAGCACCCGCGCCGGCAAGGGCGCCAGCCAGTGCAGGTCGATCCACCAGATATTCGCATCGAAGCCCGGCGTGAATATCAGGCCGAGCAGATTGAGCAGCGAGAAACCGGCAAAGAACCACGCGATGGCGCGCGCCAGCGTCGGCAGCGTCACGCCCGCACTCCACACACGTCGCAGATCAGCGGATACAGGTCGGTCAGCCGCCGCACGCGCGCCGCCAGCGCCGCCGCGCGCGGCCCCCAGATGACCGTCGGCACGGGATTCGTCGTATGCTGCGCTGAGCGCCCCTCCTCGAGATTGCCGTGGTCGCTGGCGAGGATGACCGTCGCGCCCGCGGGGAGCGCCTGCGCCAGCAGGCCGGCAAGAAAGCGGTCGAGGTCGCGCACGTGGCGCGTCGACGCGGCGAAATCGCCCGCGTGCCCGTGACGGTCGGTGAGAAAATGCTCGTAGAGAGTAAAATCGAGGGCACGGGCGCAGCGCCAGAGGTTGCCTCCCGCCGTCGCGGGCAGCAGCAGCGGCACGCGTGCGCCCAGTTCGCGCAGGGCGCGGTTGGTGAAATCGTGGAACACCGCCTGCCCCGCGCGCAGTTCCCGCAGACCGCGGAATCGCTGGCCTGCTGCCAGTGCCGCGGTGGTCGTCACCGAGATACGCTGCAGCAATGCGCGCGGCACGTCCGCCGCCGCATGCAGCCGCCCGTCCGGTAACAACCGCACCATGCCCGCGTTGAGCGGTACACTCCAGCGCACGTAGGCATTGACAAATTCCGCGCGCCGTCCCTGCCGCCGCAGCGTCAGCAGCAGGTTGCGCCGCGCGATACGGCGGCGCAGCGAGGCGTGCGGGAAGCCGACGCAGTGCGTGCCCATGAGGCGCGGAGCGTTGTAGCCGGTGAGCAGCGCGGTCTGTCCCGTTGCGCTCTGCGGGATGCCGCCGACCCCGAGCCGGGCATCCGTCGCCGCCACGCAGCCGTCGAGGTAGACCCGGGTATCGCCGGCAACCGGGATAAGCCGCGCGCGCGCCGCCGCCACGGGATTGACCTGCGGATCGTCCGCGCCCAGTCCCAGCCCGTCAACAAAAACCATGATGACCATGGCGCTGCCGGCCGTATTCCGACCCACCGGACGGCCCTTATCGTCTGCCCGCAGTCATGATGCTCTGCTGCGTGCCGCTTTCCATCTCGAGCGTTACCCGGACATCGGCGAGCGGGTACGCCTCACGCACCTGCTCGCGCAGCTGCGCTGCCAGCATGTCGAATTCGCTTTCCGGCAACACCCGTCGCGCACTCAATTCGATTACCACCGTCTTGAATTCTGCGGCAGAACCCACGTGGTATACGCGTTCGAGCCGCACTCCGGATGCCGGTGCACGCAAACGCGGAACACGCTCCCGCGCTTCCGCGGTCAGATCCAGCGGGGGAAACAGGCGTATCGCCGGTTCTGGCGCAACGTGCAGCGGCAGGGTCAGTGGCTCCCTGCCCGCCAGACAGATGTCCAGCCGGTGTGCGCCGGCGGCAAGCGCTATACCGGCGGTATCCGTAACCGGCACTCCGTCGCAGTAGATAGTGAGTGCCGGGACCGCCGCTTCGCGCAGAGCGAACCAGCACGCCGTGCCGCCCAGCACGATTGCACAGCACAGGAGAAGCGCGTTCAGCGAACGGCGGGCCGGCGGCAATGCCGCTGCCGGTGCCGAGTCCGCCGGGCAACGCATGTGTCTATTCGGCGCGGATGCGCTCGAAGAGGTGGACGCTCCCCGCGATGCGATGACCCGCGCCGACGGGTTCCGCCGCCGGGGGGAGCGTGACGTTGAGCGCGGTTGCGATCTTTCCGGCCGTTTCCGGCAGGAAGGGGACAAGTGCGTCCCCGATATGGACAATGGCGGTGAGCAGCGCGCGCATGATGCCGGCCAGTTCCGCGCGTCGCGCGGCGTCCTTCGCCAGCTTGAACGGCTGCTGCTCCTGCACGAAACGGTCCGCTTCGCCGATCACTTTCCAGATCTCCTGCAGTGCCGCGTCAGGCTTCACCGTCAGCATATGCGGCTCGATGGCGACAGGCAGCGCGCAGGCCGCCGCAGCCAGGGCCGCTCCCGCCGCTGTTTCCGTTCCCGCCTCAAGCCCGTCGGGAAAATATTTCAGCGTCATGCTTGCCACCCGGCTGACGAGATTGCCAATACCGTTGGCAAGGTCGGCATTCACCCGCCCGATCAGCGCTTCTTCGGAAAAACTGGCGTCAAGCCCGAACGACATCTCGCGCAGGACGAAGTAGCGGAACGCCTCGGTCCCGTAATGCTCCTTGAGTTCCAGCGCCCCGCGCACGTTCCCCGTGCTTTTCGACATCTTCGCCCCGTCCACCTGCCAGTAGCCGTGCACGAAGAGTTCGCGGTAGAGCGGGATGCCCGCCGCCATGAGCATGGTCGGCCAGTAGATGGCGTGCGGCTTGACGATGTCCTTGGCAATGAGGTGGCGGCAGGCGGGCCAGTACGCAGTGAACTTCTCCCCGTCGGGCCACCCGAGCGCGGAGACGTAGTTGAGCAGCGCATCGAACCAGACATACGCGACGAACTCGCGGTCGAAGGGGAGTTCGATACCCCAGGTCAGGCGCGTTTTCGGGCGCGAGATGCAGAGTTCGCCGATATCCTCGCGCAGCATGGCCAGTACTTCGTTGCGGTAGCGCTCGGGGCGGATGAATTCCGGGTGCGCCTCGATATGCGCCACCAGCGGCGCCCGGTATTTTTCCATGTTGAAGAAGTAATTTTCTTCCGCGACTTCTTCCGGGACGGTGCCGTGGTCCTTGCACTTCCCGTCGACGAGGTCGTCATCCTTCATGAAGCGCTCGCAGCCGACGCAGTACAGGCCGCTGTAGGTATGCCGGCGGATATCCCCGTTGTCGAAAATCTTCTGCATGACTGCCTGCACCACAATTTTGTGGCGGTCTTCCGTGGTGCGGATAAAATCGTCGTTACTGATGCCCATCGCCTGCCAGGTGGCGCGGAACTCGTCGCTGATGCGGTCGGCAAACGCCTGCGGTGCGATGCCCTCCGCGGCCGCCGCCTTCTGGATCTTGTCACCGTGCTCGTCGGTCCCGGTCAGGAAGTACGTGCGGTCGCCGCGCTGCCGGTGCCAGCGGGCCAGCGTATCGGCGACGATGGTGGTATAGGCATGCCCGAGATGCGGGCGCGCGTTCACATAGTAGATCGGCGTGGTGACATAGAACGTTTCCGCCACGGCTTCACCCCTTCTCGAGATGGCTCACGTCGGGCAGTTCGGCACTGTCAGGTGCCGACGCCGGGGCCGGAGCCGGCCGGCCGCCGCGCCGCTCGTTGCTGCGCCCGCCACCCCGCCGGTCGTCACGCCCGCCGCGTCCGCCCCGGCGTTCGTCGCGCCCGCCGCGACGCTCACCGCCATCCCCGTCGCGGGAATCGTGCTGCTCCCCGGGACGGAGCGGCTTGGCCAGCTGGTGAAATTCCTCGAGCGCCAGCTTGATGATCTTCTTTTCCGACCCTTCGAGCCAGAGCGAATCGGTGAGCATGTTGACCGAGATAACATGATGCGGCGACCCGTGCACGAGGAAGCGCTGGCCGAGGCGCGGGAATTCCTTGCGCCGCGTGCGGTAGTACTCCTCCTCGTAGTTGAGGCAGCACATCAGGCGCCCGCACAGCCCGGAGATTTTCACCGGGGAGAGGTTGAGCCCCTGGTCCTTGGCCATCTTGATGGAGACGGGGGCGAAATCGCGCAGGAAGGTGGCGCAGCAGATGGTCTGCCCGCACGGCCCGATCCCCCCCATGCGCTTGGCCTCGTCGCGCACGCCGATCTGCCGCAGTTCGATGCGCGTGCGGAAGATGTGCGCCAGGTCGCGCACCAGCTTGCGGAAATCGACGCGGGTCTCCGAGGTGAAATAGAAGGTGAGCTTGGTCCCGTCGAACGCGTACTCCGCGTCAACCAGGGTCATCGCCAGTTTCTGCTGCACGATGCATTCGCGGCAGGTGTCCATCGCCTCCTGCGCGCGCTGCTGCATCCGCCCCGCCTTCTCGATATCCTGTTCCGTCGCCTTGCGCACCACCGTGCGCGTCTCCTGCGGCACCGCGCTGCGGTCGCGCAGTTCGGGGGTGCCGATCACCCGCGCCAGTTCCTCGCCCCGCTCGACATGCACGATCACCACGTCGCCGTTTTTCAGTCCCGGCTCCTCGACAATCATCAGCTGGTCGCGCATCGGGTGCGCGAAACGCACCCGCACGACATCGACTTGTTCGCTCATCACTACCGCCCTCTCACGCCAGGAGCACGGCTTCCGCCGTCGCCCCCGCGTTCGTGTAGTTTTCCATCCGCGCCAGCCACTGCGCGGTGTGCAGCACCTGCTCTTCCAGTTCACGCCGCGGCCGCTGTGCCGCCGCGCGCAGCCCGCCTTCCCACTCCGCCAGCGCGCGCGGAACCGCGCCGCCAACAGACACCTGCAGCACCAGCCGCCGCCAGAGGAGGACCATTTCGAGCAGGTCGCGCGCCGCCGCGCGCGCGCGCGCCGCGCCCCCCTCCTCCTTCTTCGCTGATGTCAGTTTCCACAGCCCCGCCATCTCCCACCAGGGCGGTTCACCCGCGGCGAGGTGGCGCAGCAGCGCGCTGCGCGCCCCCGCGCGCTGGTCGGCATCGTCGCCGGCCAGCAGCGCACGCAGGCGTCCCGGCCGCCCCTCCGCGAGGAGCAGGTCGGCTGCTGACGGACGCACGCCCGGTGCGGCCAGCACCTGCGCCGTTTCCTCCACCGTCAGCCGCCCGAAGCGCACCGTGCGGCAGCGCGACCTGATCGTCGGCAGCATGGCCTGCAGCGAATCGGTCACCATGATGATGGCCGGCCGCTCGGGCGGTTCTTCCAGCGTCTTGAGCAGCGCGTTGGCCGAATGCCTGTTGAGGTATTCCGCCTCGTCGATGATAACCAGGTGCCCCGCGTCATGTTCCGCGCACACGGTGAGCGTCCGCTGCAGCCAGCCGACGCTCTCGATGCTGATCTCGTGCCTGACCTTCCCCTCATCGAGTGCCTCCGCCTCGCTAAGGTTGACCGCCTCCATGCGGCTGAGCACATGGAAGTCGCGGTAGTTGGCCTGTGCCCACGCGGTGCAGGCGGCGCAGGTGCCGCACGGGCGCGGCTCCGCCCCGGTGCAGGCGAGCGACTGCAGGAACCATTCCGCCACCCGCCGCTTGCCCACCCCCTGCGGGCCGGCAAAGAGGTAGGCGCTGGCGCGGCAGCCGCGCTGCCGCTCGCGCGCGAGCAGCGCGCGCGCCGCGGCGTGCCCGGTGACTGCCGTCATGACAGCAGGTTGAGGATGAGCCCGCGGATGCCGTCGAGCCGCGCGGCCAGGTCCTGCGCCATTTTCTGCTCGTCGCGGTTGAGAATTTCCTCGGTCAGCGCCTCGAGTTCATGGTCGATATTCTGCACGATCAGCTGCAGCACGCGCTCCTCTTCGGGCGGCGCGTCCTTGTCCGTGCGCCGCCGCCGGCGCAGCTTGTACTCCTTGAGTTTCGGCAGGTTCGCCGTCACGCGCTGCAGCAGGGCGCGCATCAGCGACTTGTACTCGCGCAGGTTGGCCACGCTCGGGTCGCGCACCAGGCGCGCCGCCGCGGTATCGAGTTCGCGCATCACCTGCGGCAGGTCGCCGACGATGTCGCGCAGCTGCACCCCGGAGAGCGCGGTGGCGAAATCGCCGCCGTGCACCGTCGCGGCGCCCCCGGCCGCCGTCGCTGCCGGCGTGCCGCCCGGCTGCCCGCCGGCGCGCCCGACCCCGCCGCCCGTTCCTGCCGGCCGCCCGACCTTCATCCGCGGCGCTCCAGCACCGTGCGCACCACGGTCGCGGTCAGATCGGCCACGGGCACCGCGGCATCGAGCAGCACACAGCGTTCCGGTTCCGCGGCGGCCAGCGCGCGGTAGCCCGCGGCGACGCGCTCGTGAAAGGCGAGCGTCTCCTGCTCGATGCGGTCGCCGATGCCGGTGATATGCCCGTCCTTGGGCGTGTTGATGGCGCGCTGCAGCCCCTCCGCCACCGGGACCATGAGGATAAGCGTCAGGTCGGGGCGGCGGCCGCAGATGGCGAACCCGTTGATCGCCTGCAACGCCGCCAGGTCAAGCCCGCGCCCGTAGCCCTGGTAGGCGATCGAGGCATCCATGAAGCGGTCGCTGATCACCGTCAGGCCGCGGTCGAGCGCGGGGAGGATCTTCTCCGCCAGGTGCTGCGCGCGGCTCGCCGCGTAGAGCAGGAATTCCGCGCGCGCATCGAGCCCGCACGACGCGGGATCGAGCAGCAGCTGGCGGATGCGGTCGCCGATGACCGTCCCCCCCGGCTCGCGCGTGTAGAGTACGGGCACGCCCGCCTCGCGCAGCGCCCCCTCGCGCCGCTGCGCCTGCGTCGTCTTGCCTGACCCCTCGGGCCCCTCGAGCGTGACGAAAAAGCCGCGCGCTGCCGCCATCACTGCCCGGCGTTGCCCGCGGCACTGCGGTCGATGATGCACTTGCCTTCGAGCACGACCCCTTCGCCGATGCTCATGATCGGGCTCTTGATGTCGCCGATGACCTTGGCGGTCGGCTTGAGGTCGACGCGCTCGCGCGCGGTGATATTCCCCTCGACCTGCCCGGCCACCGTCACCGACCCGGCCATGATGGTCGCCTTGAAGTGCGCGTGCTCGCCGATGGTGACGTTCCCCGTCGCGGCGACTTCACCCTCGAAGCTGCCGTCGATCTGCACGTTCCCCTTGATGGTCAGCGACCCGCGGAACTCCGAGCCCTCGCCGATGAACGACTGCGGCTCGCTGCCGCGCGGCGCGCCCTCCGCCTTGTTGAATGCCCCGAATGCCATGACTCCCTCCCGTTATGCTCCCTGCCGCCCGTGGCGGCGCTGTCACTCAGCGCAGCGCGCCGAGAAAACTCGTTCCTTCCGCGACCTTGCCCAGCCCCAGCGCCTCGTCGATGGTCCGCGCGATATCCGCAAACGTTGCCCGCGTGCCGAGGTCCACCCCGTTGCGCAGCCCCGGGGCGCAGACCAGCAGCGGCACGTACTCGCGCGTGTGGTCCGTCCCCCTGAACCCCGGGTCATTGCCGTGGTCCGCGGTGATGAAGAGGATTTCGTCCTCCGCCACCTGCCCGAGGATCTCCGGCAGCGCGCGGTCCATCTCGACCAGCGACTCGTAGTAGCCGCGGATATTGCGCCGGTGCCCGTAGACCATATCGAAATCGACGAGGTTGACAAAGAGCAGCCCCGGTTCGTGCTTCTTCAGTTCCGCCACCGTCGCCTTCAGACCCTCGGCATTGCTCTTCGTCGGCTGCGAGCGGGTGATCCCCTGCCCGCAGAAGATGTCGGAAATCTTGCCGATGCCGATGCTCGGCAGCCCGGCCGCCCTGACGTGGTCGAGCAGCGTGGGGCGCGGCGGGGCGAACGCATAATCGTGGCGGTTCCCCGTGCGCTGGTACGTCCCGTCCTGCTTCGTGAAGGGGCGCGCGATCACGCGGCTCACCGCGTGTTTGCCGACGAGGATGCCGCGGGCGATTTCGCACCAGCGGTAGAGTTCCTTGAGCGGGACCACTTCTTCGCAGGCGGCGATCTGGAAGACCGAGTCGGCCGAGGTGTAGACGATGGGGCGCCCGGTGGCGCAGTGCTCGTCACCCAGTTCCTCGATGATCGCCGTCCCCGACGCGGGCTTGTTGCCGAGCACTGCCTTCCCCACCTGCGCCTCGAACGGGTCGAGGATCTCGCGCGGGAAGCCCTGCGGGTAGGTGGGGAGCGCGTAGTCGAGCGTCAGCCCGGCCATTTCCCAGTGCCCCGCGGTGGTGTCCTTGTTGGGGGACTGCTCCGCCATGCGGCCGTAGCTGCCGCAGATTTCGCGCGCTTCGAGCCCCGGCAGCGGCTTGGCGCGTCCCAGCCCGAGGGCGGCGAAATTCGGCAAATCGAGCTGCCCGACGTGCCGCGCAATGCTGCCGAGCGTGTCGGCCCCCGTGTCACCGTACTGCGCCGCGTCGGGGAGCGCCCCGATGCCGACGCTGTCCATGACAACGATGATGGCGCGTTTGAGTTCAGCCATGGTTCTGCTCCCGGTCAGCGGGCGCTCAGGCCCGCCGCAAAATAATTCTTCACCTGCGTCTGCAGGTTCTCCAGCAGCGGCGCGATATTGCCGCGGCTGCCGCGCAGCGCAAAACTCTGCACGATATCGATGACCTCCATGTCGACCACCGCGACATCGAAGACCACGTCATCGCCTTCCACCCAGTAGTTTCCCTTGATGACATAGCGCACGCCGCGGAACACCTCGTCGACATTGGCGAGGTTGAGTTCCCGGTCGTGGAAGCGCGCGCGCGGCTGCAGCGTGTAGCGCGCGTCGCCATCGAGCGCCAGCGCCAGCACGTCGGGTGCCCCCTGCGCCAGCCAGTCGAGTCCCGGGTCCTGCGCGTCGTTGCTGAAATCGAGGAAGGCGACGGTGATTCCGGCGGCGGCCGGCGGTGCCAGTTCCGGGCGTGGCAATGCGGGGGGCGGCAGCGTTGACGGGATCACGCCGGCCGCCGGCAGGACCGGCGGCGGTGGCACAACAATGCCGGTCCCCGTCGCGGTGGTCGCGGGGCGCACGGCCGGGCTGAAGGCTGAGTAATAGTACGTAGATTTTTCGGACCCTGGCCGACTTCCGGCAGAGTTTCTCGCGTCTCTGACGCCATTCGGGAGTTTCCCGATCCGAAAAATCCGTACTTGCCGTTACAATGGGGCTGTTTTCGGGCGAAAACAGCGCTTCGGCGACGCTATCCGCCTCAAGTTCGTTCGGTCCTCTCGGGTTGCTCCGACGCATTCGGGCTCGAGCTTCGACCGGCGGGCTGCCCGCAGGGGGCTCAGG
>CAZWUZ010000084.1:0-13258 GCA_964637655.1 uncultured bacterium
ATACGTCTGCGTGTACCCCGCCTTGGCCAGCATCTTCATCATCTTCGGTTTGGTGAACGCCTCCGCCAGAAAGATGACGTCAGGATGCTCCTTGTGGATTTCGCTGATCACCCAGTGCCAGAAGACCACCGGCTTGGTATGCGGGTTGTCGACGCGGAAAATCTTCACCCCGTGACTTATCCAGAATTCGAAAATCCGCTTGAGTTCCAGCCAGAGCGACTCCCAGTGCACTGAGTAGAAATTGAAGGGATAAATGTCCTCGTAGCGCTTGGGCGGGTTCTCCGCAAACTTGATCGTGCCATCCGCCTCCCGGTAATACCATTCCGGATGCTTCGGCACGTAGGGATGGTCGGGGGAGCAGGTATGCGCGATATCGAGTGCCACTTCCATCCCGTGCTGGTGGCATGCCGCCACGAACCGGTCGAAATCCTTGAGGGTGCCGAGCCCCGGCTCGATAGCATCATGACCGCCACCCTGGAAACGGTTGCCCACCGCGTAGGGGCAGCCCGGTTCGCCCGGTTCCGCCTTCAATGAATTGTTCTTCCCCTTGCGGTTGGTCTGCCCGATGGGGTGGATGGGAGTCAGGTAGATGACATCGAAACCCAGGTGCTGTATTTCCGGCAGGCGGGCAATCATGTCGTCGAAGGTGGCGCTGGCGTTCGGATCGGTACCCTGCGAGCGCGGCCACATCTCGTACCACGCGGCATAGCGCGCCCGCACGCGATCGACCTTGACCTGCAGGACGCGGTCGTACTGCGTGACCACCTGCGGTGTCTTCGTCGGCCACCCCTCGATGGTATACTCGTAAAACCCGACCTCCTCGACGAGAAACTCCGCGCGGTGCCGGTCGTTGTCGATATGTTCCATCGGCTCGCGATGCCACTGCTTCGCCCCCACCTGGCGCCAGAGGAGGTAGGCCTCGAACGGCTCATGCCCCTCCTTGTAGATATCCGCTTCAACCGTGACGGTATCCCCGACCTCGCGCTTGACGGGCCAGCGCCCGCTGTCGAGTTCAGGGGTCACCCCCTCGATGATCACGCTCTTGGGCACCAGCGGAATCTTTTTTCCGGGGACAAACTTCGCCGGGCAGTTGGGGTACTTCTCCTTTTTCGTCGCCATGATCCGCTCCGTCAGTTCTTGCGCTGCAGGCGGGCGTAAAGCGCCGCCACTTCCTTCGCCACTGCGGTCCAGCTGTACTTCGCCACCGCCCGCGCGCGCCCCGCCTTCCCCATCGCCACACGCTTCGCCGGGTTATCGAGCAGGTCGTTGACAGCCGCCGCAAGGTCCGCGGAGTACTTCGCCGGGTCGCGCGGTTCGAACGGGCTTTCGCTGAGCTGGTCGAGTTTGACCAGCGTTCCCGTCTCACCGTCGACCACCACCTCGACGATGCCGCCCACCGCGCTCGCCACCACTGCCGTCTCGCAGGCCATGGCCTCGAGGTTGATGATGCCGAACGGTTCGTAGATGGAGGGGCAGACAAAGACCTCGGCGTGGGTGTAGAGCTCCTTCACTGTCGCCTTGTCGACCATCTCCTGTATCCAGATGACCCCGTCACGCTGCGCCTGCACTTCAGCCACCGCCTCGCGCATCTCCTGCGCGATTTCGGGGGTGTCGGGCGCGCCCGCGGCCAGCACAATCTGCACGCCGGGACGGATGTCCTTGATGGCGCGCACGAGGTGCACTATCCCCTTCTGCCGCGCGATGCGCCCGACAAAGAGAATGAACGGCTGCTGCGGGTCGATGCCGTATTTCGCGAACGAGTTTTTCGTCGTCACCGGCTGATATTCGTCGGTGTCGATGCCGTTGGGGATGATGACCACCTTCTGCGGGTCGACGTCGAACAGGCGCTCGACATCCTCCTTCATCCCCTGCGAGACCGCGATGACCGCGTCCGCGCGCTCGATGGCGGTCTTCTCCACCCACGTCGAAAGGTGGTAGCCGCTCCCGATCTGTTCCACCTTCCACGGGCGCAGTGGCTCCAGCGAGTGGCAGGTGATGACCAGCGGAATCTCGTACATAATCTGCGTCATGATCCCGGCAAAATGCGCATACCAGGTGTGGCAATGCACGACATCCGCCCGTGCATCCGTCGCGTTGAACGCGAGTCCGCGCGCAAAGGTGGTCAGCGGCGACTGCAGTTTTTTCGGGGCCTGCGCAAAGGTCTGCGTGTCCGCCGCGTACCCCTTCACCACCGGGTTTCCCTTCGGGATGTCCTGATCGCCGAAGCAGCGCACTTCGACGTCGATCAGTTTCGCCAGTTCCCGCGTCAGGTACTCGACGTGCACCCCGGCACCGCCGTAATTGTAGGGGGGATACTCGTTGGTGTAGATAAGCGCTTTCATGGTGACCTCCGCGGCAGGATTTGTTTCATTGTAGCGTCGGCGCCTGTTGCCTGTCAATCATGCCAGCTGTCGCGTGACCCGTTGCGCCACGGCTGCACATGGCTGCGGAACGCGCTCCAGGCAGGATCGTTGCCCAGCCAGCCGTAGGCAACGGGCGCTGGTACTATCCCGGCGGCGCGCAAACGGGCCGCCGCATAGTCGTCAGCCAGTTCCGTGGCCAGCGGATGCTGTTCCCGGTTCAGTTCTTCCAGCCGATAGGCCAGATAGGCCCGCACCCCGTTGGCCACCACGGGCTCGCGGTGCCGCAGCAGCGGGAGCAGCGCGGGATATGCTTCACTGCCGGTGCTCTGCCAGTGCTCGGAGAGCCAGACCAGCGGCCGGTCATTGCCGCGCATGGCCTGCCAGACATTGAACCGTGCGCAGGCATAGTCGTCGGGAAAGAGCGCGGTGATGACCAGCGCAATGAGCAGTGCCGCCACATAGCGCCGCGCCAGCCAGACGAAATTGCGCCGCTGCCGCAATTTCACCGCCATGATGACCAGCCCGGCAATAACCAGCAGTGTCCCGGCGATGCCCAGCAGCCGCGCCGGGGTCAGCCCGTTGTACGCGATGTAGAGCTGGAGGCGGCGCAGTACGCCAAGCGCCATCATCGCATCGAGCGCCACCCAGCCATAGGCGAGCGTGCGCGTCACTCCTTCGCGCCGGTCGGGCACCAGCAGCGGCGAGGTTGCCAACCCGATGACCACGGTGCTCAGCAGCAGCGCGAACGTCAGCCAGCCCGCACCCTCATGCGCGTACTGCGAGTAGGTGATGCCCGCCGGCAGCGCGCCATGCAACCACAGGTAGCGCGCATCGAACAGGTCGTAGGCAAGGAACGTCAGGCAGGCGGCACCAAGCACCGCCAGCGCCGTGACCCGTACCAGCAGATGTTCCCCCTGCGGCGAACGCTGCTCCTCGCGCTGCGTGTTGATGAAATTCGCCACCGCGCGCGGCAACAGCGGCGTGACGAGACCAGCCATAAGCCAGAGCATGAGTCCCCAGAAGAACAGATGACCGAACCCGGGCACGAGTTCCAGCACGAGATCGATAATCTCCGCGAACCGGGCGAACACGATATCCCAGTAATGCCCGAGCACGGGGTTCGCCGCGACGAAGATCAGGCCGAAGACGACTGCCGTAAATGCCGCTGCCAGCAGCGGGATGAGGATGAGCGCACAGGCGCGCCACTTGCGGTCGCGCACCAGTCCCCACAGCCCGAGCAGCCGCGCCGCATTCGCCCCCAGATGCAGCAGCGCCATCGACCAGCCCATGGCATACGAGAAGACGCCGGCCACCGTCCCTTCCGCAAGCCGCCGCAGCCCGGTGGCGCAGAAAACCGCGAGCGTGCCGAGCAGCAGCCAGGCCAGCGCACTCCCCCCGAAGGTCAGGTCCCATGCCTGCCGGCAGGCAAGCAGCGCGAGGTAGGCGACGAGCAGGTAGACCTCGCGCGTGCGCACCCGCTCCGGACGCAGCGCCACGAGCCCGAGCGTGATGACCAGGAAAAAGAGACCCGTGCCCACCCCGCCGTTGAACTGGTAGAGCAACAGGTCGGCAAAGAGTACTCCCGCGATGATGAACAGTCCCTGCCGCAGCGTCACGGGCTCACCGTCCGCCGGGCTCACCAGCCAGCGTTCGCGCAGTCCCGGTCTGGCCGGCGCGCTTTCACTCTGTGCCATGCGCTTCTCCTTTGCCGGGCGGGGCACCGACAAGAATCCCCGCGCCCCACGGCTGATACGTCATGCGCCATCCGTGTTTTTTCAGCAGCGTGCGCAACGCGCCGCGGCGGCGGTCAGCACCATAGACCAGCAGCAGGCCGCGCGGCGGCACGCGCGCCAGTTCGCGCTCCGGAAATTTCCCGCAACGTTCATCCCAGAGCAGCAGATGCGTTTTCCCGCGCGGCAAAGCGGCAAGACAGCGTATGCTCTCACCTGCGCGCTTTTTTGCCGCCAGCTGCCGCAGCGCCGGCGCGTCACTTACCAGCGTCAGCGACCAGCGCAGCGGCTGCGCGCGCAGCCCGGCCAGTACCGCACCCGCCACGGCCGCGTCGTCAGTCAGCACCAGCGTGCGGCGCGGGGCCAGCAGTTGCGTCAGTAGGTTGAAATAGTTGTGCCGTTGCCGGGTTTCGTCTGCCGGCCGGAGCGCCATCTCAGTTGCCCAGGTATTTCCGGCTCATCGCCTCGTGCTGCTCGATGGTGTAACTGAATTCATGCGACCCGTCCCCGCGCGAGACGAAGTAGAGATAGCGCTCATCCGCCGGCCGCCAGGCCGCTTCGAGCGATACGCGCCCGGGACTGCAAATCGGCGTGGGGGGAAGCCCGTCATTGCGGTAGGTGTTGTAGGGCGACTGGATGTCGAGATCACGGAACGAGAGTACATCCTTGTGGATGCCGAGCGCGTAGAGCACCGTGGCGCACGATTCAAGGCGCCGCCGGTTGGCAAGACGGTTGTAGAAGACCGCCGCGACGATGGCGCGCTCGCTGTCGCGCTTTGCCTCCTTCTCGACGATGGAGGCGACGATAAGTTTCTCATAGAAGGAAAACTGCGGTTTCGTCGTGCCGCCGCGTTCCACTTCTTCCATCACTTCGCGGAAGCGCTTCGTCATCTGCCCGACGATTTCCGCCACCGGTGTCCCCGCCTCGAATTTGTAGGTGGCGGGAAAGAGGTAGCCCTCGAGATGCGGACGGATCTGCCCCGCGATGGCCGCCACGCGCTCCTGCTGCGCCGTCGCCTGCATGAATTCCTCGGGACGACAGAGCCCCGCCACCGAGAGCCGCACGGCAATTTCCTCGCGCTTCAGTCCCTCGGGGATGACTACCGTGGCCTCATACACCTGCCCGGCCGCGATGGTGGCAATCATCGCCGCGGGAGAGACGTCGGACGGAACGCGATAGGTGCCCGCTTGCAGCTTTTGTGCCTGCCCGCTGAGGTCCATGTAAAGCGCGAGGAAGCGCGGTGTTCGTCCGATCCCTTTGCTGACCAGCAGTTCCGCGACTCTCCCTGCCGAGGCCCCGGGCGGAATGGTCAGCGTGCCGGGAAGCGCCTGCGACGGCGAGTTGATCTCCTGCTGGTATTTTCCGTGCAGGTAGTACCCTGTGCCGGCCAGCGCCAGCAGCACAAAGAGGATTGCCGCACCAAGTTTACCCACGCGCTGCCTTCCTTTCGTCCAGCCAGCCCTGCAGGATGACCACCGCCGCCTGCCGGTCGCTTTTCGCCGCGCGCGCCGCGCGCGACAGTCCGCCCTGCAGCATCGCTTCCTCCGCCGTCAGCGTCGAGTAACGCTCATCCGTCAGTTCCACCGGGATGCTGCTGTGCGCCTGCAGCCGCCGCGCAAATCCGCGCACGCGCACCGTCTGTTCCGAATCGCTGCCGTCGACATTGAGTGGCAGCCCGACCACCACGCGTTCGAGCGGGTCGGGATACGCGGCAAGGCGCCGCGCCACTTCCCCCGACTTGGGCGGCCAGTCACCCACGGGCGAGGCGAGTGTCTGCGTCTCGTCCGAGACCGCCACCCCCACCCGCTTCCTGCCGACGTCCAGCCCGAGTACCCGTCCCATTACCGGTAAATGTCTTTGCGCAGACCAATATCGAGAATGGTAACTGTTTTCTGCCGGTCAGCGATTTCATATACTACCCGGTAGTGCCCGACACGCACACGGTATCCGGTACGACCGGTCAGTTTCCTGCTCCCCACCGGACGGGGCGTTCTGGCCAGCGCGGTCAGTGCCGCCTGTATCCTGGGAAAGTCACTTGCCGCAACCCGTTTCAGTTGCCGGATCACCCGCGGTAATACCGCAACCTGGTACCCGCCGTTCATGCCCGTCCGCGGACCGCTGCCAGCGCCCGTGCCAGCGAAACCGGTTTGCCCTTGCTCTTTACCGCCCGATCATAGGCACGAATGGCGGCCAGTTCCTCGAGTTCATCCAGCACGCGTTTGTACTCGCGCATGCCCAGCAGCACTCCGGCCTTCCTGCCGCGCGTATCCACCACCACCTGCGCATTTCTGATGTGCATGACGTTCCCCTCTCGAACCGGAATACACATTCTGACGACAATACCGCACAGAACGACTTCAGATGGTTGCCATTCCGTCAGCAAAACTGAGTGCAACGTAACTATTCAGCCACCCTCACCCTTCCCTCTCCCGCCGCAGGCGGGAGAGGGTGTTGCCTTCCCCCTCTCTGAGGGGGAAGGTTGGATGAGGGTGAACAGTTGCTTAGCAGGTTGTTGAAAAATCGACCGTTCCCTATTTCACATGCCGTCACTCCCGAATTATGTAATCGGGAGTCCAGTCGTTTCCGTCGCTGATGCTGGATTCCCGATTACTGACTTCGGGAATGACGGATCACTTGTCGTCGTCCTCCACAGCTTTTCAACAACCTGTTAGAGGGAAATAATGCGGTCGAGCAGCCAGTGCGCGGCATCGGCCTTGGCCAGCGGGCCCGACGCCGCCTCTGCTCCCGTGCGCGGCAGCCAGAGCAGTTCCGTCACGACACCGCCCATCGCCGCGCCGCTGACCTCGTTGCCGACGATCGCTTCAAGGTGTTTCCGCTGCAGTTTGTCACGGGCCGGCCCGCGCACGTCGCCGATGGCGGCACAGAACCCGATAACCGCGCGCGCCTTCCCCGCCGCCGCCACCGCGGCGATGATGTCCGGGTTCTCCGCCAGCGCGATGGCGTCACCGCTTTTGGCCGGCTTGCCTGCCGCCATCTGCGCCGGGCGATGGTCCGCGACCGCCGCGGCCCCGATAACGATATCGTCCTGCCGCAGTTCCGCCAGCACCGCGTCATGCATTTCCTGCGCAGTAGTGACGCCCACCGTCCGCACCCCGAACGGGTCGGGCAGCGCGACGGGGCCGCTGACCAGCACCACCTCCGCGCCGCGCGCTGCTGCCGCGCGGGCCAGCGCAAACCCGAGCTGCCCGCTGCTGCGGTTGGTGAGCACGCGCACCCCGTCGAGCGGCTCCTGTGTCGGTCCCGCGGTAATGAGCACGCGCCGACCGCCACCATCAAATCCGCGCCCGTGCAGCGCCGCGCGCACCGCGTCCAGCACCGCGTCCAGCGGCGCCAGCCGTCCTTCACCCTCCTCACCGCAGGCCGTGCCGCCGCGCGCGGGCCCGACAATGGCATGCCCGCGCTGGCGCAGCACCGCGGCATTGTCGCGCACCGCGGGATGTGCCCACATGTCAGGATTCATCGCCGGCGCGAAGACCACCGGCAGGCGACTGCAGGAGAGATACGTCGTGGAGAGAATATCGTCGGCAATACCGTGCGCGCATTTGCCCAGTGCGTTGGCGGTGGCCGGACATATCACCAGCACCTCCGCCCACTGCCGCAGCACAATGTGCGGCATCGCGTCGGGCTCGTCGCCGCGCCGCCAGGCGTCCGTCGCCACCGGCTGCCCGGTGAGCGTGGCAAAGGTCAGCGGCGTCACCAGCCGCGTCGCGTGCTCCGTCATCAGCACGCGCACCTCCGCGCCGAGGTGCATAAGCTCGCGGGCGAGGTCGGCGCTGCGGTAGGCGGCGATGCCGCCCGTCACCGCCAGCAGCACGCGCCGCCCGCGCAGCGCGGACGGAATAGTCACCGCGCCGCGCGCGCCCGCGTGATCACCTGCTGCAGTTCATCCAGCGCGCGCTCCACTTCGTCGTTGACCACCACCACGTCATACTCGCCGCGGCGGTCCATCTCCGCCTGTGCCGCGGCCAGGCGCACGGCGATGTCCTCGTCGCTGTTGGTGCCGCGCCCGCGCAGGCGCTGCTCGAGCACCTGCATCGACGGCGGCGCGATGAAGACAAACAGCCCCTCCTCGCCCCGCTGCTTGAGCTGCAGCCCGCCCTGCACGTCGATGTCGAGCAGCACGTCGCGCCCGGCGGCGCGCATGCGCGCCACCTCGCTCTTGAGCGTGCCGTAGCAGTTCTTGTGCACCTGCGCCCACTCGAGGAAGTCCCCCGCGTCGACGCGCCGGCGGAACTCGTCATGGGTGATGAACAGGTAATCCTTCCCGTCCACTTCCCCCTCGCGCGGCGACCGCGTGGTCGCCGACACGGAGAACCCGAGGTTCGCGTCGCGCGTCAGCAGTTCCTTCGCCAGCGTCGATTTGCCCGCGCCCGAGGGGGCGCTGAGGATGATCAGCAGTCCGTTGCCGGTCGTCATGCACGTGTCTCCTGTTCGCGGGAGCCCGGATCCTCCCAGCGGATAATGACGGTATCACCGTCGCGCAGCGGCGTGTCGAACCCGACCACCCCGCCGTTCACCTGCAGCACCAGCCGCTTCGCCTTCAACTCCTCCGCGTTCGCCTGCGGGATGCGCGCCAGCAGGTCGGCCACCACGTACTGCTGCTGCGCCGGCGCGCGCGCCGCGAGTTTCGCCCCCGCGTTGACCTGCGTGTCGGGGGTCACCACCTTGCCGTCCATCAGCAGTTCCACTTCGCGCGGCGGCAGGGTCACTGTCTCCCCGTTGAGCGCCACCTTCAGCCCGGGGAGCGGGGCGAGCAGGTCGCCCAGCAGTTCCCTGACCTGCAGCGCCAGGGCGGGGAAGCGGCGGATGACCACCGTGGTGCCGCCCGGCACCAGTTGCGTCAGCGGCAGTTCCTGGCCGCCCTCGCTTTGCGCCAGCGCGCTGCGGTGCAGGCAGGTGCGCACGTTGTCCTGCACGCGGAACTCGACTTCGCGCTGGCGGAACTCGTCGGGCTGATACCCGCAGTCGCGCAGCGCCGCCAGCAGGTCGCCGCTCGGCGCGATGGTCACCTCGTCGCCGCCGGCAATGACCCGGTCCGCCGCCGCGGCTTCCTTGTTGAGCTGCACCGGGAAGTACCAGCGCTGCCGCGCGCCCGTCGCCTGTTCCGCCAGGTCGAGCCAGGCACGCTCGCGCTCGCAGAGCTGCGCCACGGTGAGCACCGCGTCACGCCCCGGTTCGCCCGGCACATACTGCAGTTCGACGCCGCTGCTGATCACCGCGTCAAAGGCCGCGGACTGCCCGTCGATGGTCAGCACCGGCGCGCGCGGCGGTTGTGCCGGCAGTTCCTGCCGGCTGCCGTTGAGGAAGAAGACCAGCGGCGTCCCCGTGGCCTGCATCTCCGCCGTCGGGGTCGCCAGCCCGCGCAGTGCCAGCGCTTCGAGCGCCGTCCCCGTCCCCGTCTGGCTCATCATCTGTACCGTCTCGCCGTTGACCGTCACCTCGATCAGCGTGAAGCCGCGCCCGGTGCCCGCCGCCAGGGCTATCCCCAGCGGCGTCATCCAGTGCGGCCCGAACAGCGTGCCGGTGCGGTCGTCCACTGTCTCCAGTTCGCGACAGTCGGGGATGATGACCCGCTCGGGTGACAGGGCGAAGGCCTGGGCCAGCGCCTCGCGCAGCCCCGGGGTGAAACTCCCGCCCCCGACGCAGAAGACCGCGCTCACCGGGCGCGGGAAGATCGCCGCGCACTCGCGCGCGATGGCCGTCGCCAGTTCGTCGAGCCGCGGGCGGATGCGCGCCACCACCTCGGCCGTCGTTACCGTCCACGGCTTGCCGAACACGCTGGTGAACGACACCGTCTCCTCGAGCGCCAGCCGCCGCTTCGCCTGTTCCGCCGCGGCGAAATCGAGCAGGAACGCCTCGCTGATCTCCTCCGTCACCTCGTCGCCGGCCACCGGCAGCGAGGCGTAGCCGACCACCGTGCCGCCGCTGGTCACCGCCAGGTCTGACGTACCCGCGCCGATGTCGAGCAGCAGCAGGTTGAGATGGCGGATGCGGTCGGTGAAGACCAGGTCGCCCGCCGCGATCGGTTCGAGCGTGATGAACCCCGGCTCGAGCCCGAGCTTGCGCAGCACGGCGATCTTGCTGTTGACGATCTCGCGCGGCAGGTAGGTCATCAGCACCCGCGCCGTCAGCCGCCGCGCGTAGTGCCCGCGCGGGTTGCGCACCGGCGTGTCGTTGAGCAGGAACCCCATCGGCACCGAGCCGACGCAGTACATGTTCAGTTCCAGCCCCTTGACGATGCCCGCGCGCACCGCCGCCGCCCCGACCGCCTCGACCTGCGGCGTGTCGATGTACTTCTCCCCGGGGAACTCCTCGGTCGCGGTCAGTTCGCGGCTGTGCAGCGAACGCCCGGCGAAGGCGATGGCGGCGCGCGTGAAGGTCTGCCCGGTCTTGCGCTCGAGCTCCTCCTTCACCTGCCGCGCGTACAGCGCCACCTCGTCGATATCCTGCACCTGCCCGTCGATCATCCCGCGCGAGGCATGCTCGAAGATGACGTAGTCCTCCACCGTCAGGACGTTGTCACGGCAGTGATAGGCGATCCCCACCACCTTGCGCGTGCCGATATCGAGCGCGAACGACGGTTCGGTCATGTCAGGCCCGGTAGTAGCTGATGACCGCGTCGACAATCTGCTCGACGGGAATCTGCGGGCGGAACCCGGTCAGCGCCTGCAATTTGCCGATATCGGGCACGCGGTGGCGCATGTCTTCGAACCCCGCCGCGTAGGCGCGCTCGTAGGGGATGACCTCGATGGCCGAACGGCTCCCCGTCTTGGCGATGATCATCTCCGCCAGTGCGCGGATGCTGATGGCGCGGTCGTTGCCGATGTTGTAGATTTCCCCGTAGGCGCGCGGCTCGGCCATCAGCGCGGTGATGCCGTCGATGACGTCGCTCACCGCGGTGAAGCTCCGCGTCTGCCCCCCGTCGCCGTAGACCGTCAGCGGCTCGTTCTGCAGCGCCTGCCGCACCAGGCGCGGGATGACCATGCCGTAGCGGTCCGACTGCCGCGGTCCGCAGGTGTTGAAGAACCTGACGATGACCACGGGGAGCTTTTTCTCCCGCCAGTAGGCGAGCGCGAGGAATTCGTCGATCGCCTTCGAGCAGGAGTAGCTCCAGCGCGAGATGGTCGTCGGCCCGAGCAGGCGGTCGTCCTCCTCGCGGAACGGCACCTTCTCGTTCTTGCCGTAGATCTCCGAGGTCGAGGCGATGAGCACCGGCTGCTTGCCGCGGTTCGCCAGTTCGAGCACGTTCTCCGTCCCGCGCAGGTTGATCTGCAGCGAGCGCAGCGGGTTGTCGATGATGTACTTGACCCCGACCGCGGCGGCGAGGTGGTAGACCACCTGCACCTTGGCCATGAGCGACTCGAGCACCTTGTCGTCGAGCACCGTGTCCACCGTCAGGTGAAAGCGCTCGTTCCCCTCGAGCTGGCGGACATTGTCGATGCTCCCCGTCGACAGGTCATCGATGACCCAGACCTCGTCGCCGCGCGCCAGCAGCCGCTCGGCAAGATGCGAGCCGATGAACCCCGCCCCGCCCGTGATCAGTACCCGTTGTGCCATCTCATGCCTCCCGCGGCGTGGCCGGATCGTTCAGCCACGCCCATTCCGCCGCCAGCCCCTCGGCCAGGTTCACCCGCGGCGCGTAGCCGAGGTCGCGCTGCGCCAGGGACAAATCGGCCCAGGTGTCGCGCATGTCGCCGCGCGCCATCCCCTGCGCCGCCCGCCGCAGCTGCCGCCCGCTGAGGCGCTCCGCCAGCGCCAGCGCCTCGTTGAGCGTGACGCGACTGCCGCCGCCGAGGTTGTAGACCGCGCCGGGCGTCCCGCACTCCGCCGCGGCGATGATCCCCGCGACGATGTCGTCGATGTAAGTGAAATCGCGCGTCTGTCCCCCGTCGCCGAACAGCGGCACCTCCGTGCCGTCGCGCAGCGCGGTGAGAAAACGGTGGAACCCCATGTCAGGGCGCTGCCCCGGCCCGTAAACGGTGAAGAAGCGCAGCGATACCGTGTGCACCCCGAAACTGCGGTGGTAGAGCCGGCAGAGATGCTCACCCGCGAGTTTCGTCACCCCGTAGGGGGAGACCGGCCAGCAGGGCGCGTCCTCGCGCATCGGCAGCACCGGCGTATCACCGTAGACGGACGACGACGAGGCGTTGACCAGGCGCACGCCCGGCCGCTCCTTGAGCAGTTCCAGCAGCTGCTGCGTGGCGCGGATGTTCAGGTCGGTGTACACGTCGAACTGGCTGCCCCAGCTGGCCCGCACTCCCGCTTGCGCCGCGAGATGGAACACCGCGTCGACCCCGTCGAGATGCGCCGCGAGCGAACCGGTCAGCAGGTTTTCCTCATGCAGCGTGAATCCCGCCGTCCCGCGCAGCGGCGCCAGGTGCGCCTCCTTGTAGGCGCGCGGGTAGTAATCGGTGAAGCAGTCGATGCCGGTCACCTGCCAGCCGCGCCCGAGCAGCGCGCGCGCCAGGTGGCTGCCGATGAACCCGGCGACGCCGGTAACCAGCGCCTTCACAGTGTCCCCCGGAAGTAGGCCACGGTCTCCTCGAGGCCCGCCCGCACGTCATGCGTCGGCGCATAACCGAGCACGCTGCGCGCCGCGCTGATGTCGCCCAGCGAGTGGCGCACGTCGCCGGCCCGCGCCGGTTCATACTCGACCGCAAGGGTGCGCCCGACAATCTCGCCGAGCATGCCGACCAGGTCGAGCAGCGTAACCTGCCGCCCGGCCGAAATGTTGAACACCCCGCCCGGCGCGGCGTCAGCCGTGCACGCCAGCAGGTTGGCCTGCACGACGTTGGCGATATAGGTGAAATCGCGGCTCTGCCCGCCGTCACCGTGCAGCGGGATGCTGCCGCCGCGCAGCGCCAGCAGCGAGAATTTCGCGATGGCCGCCGCGTACTGCGACTGCGGGTTCTGCCGCGGCCCGAACACGTTGAAGTAGCGCAGCAGCACCACGGGCAGCCCGTACAGGCGGTGGAACGACAGCGCGTACTCCTCCACCGCGTGCTTGCTCACCGCGTAGGGGGAGATGGGGCGCGGCACCATCGTCTCGCGCTTGGGCAGTTCCGGGTTCTCGCCGTACACCGACGACGACGAAGCCACCACCACGCGCCGCACCCCCGCCTCCTTCGCCGCCCAGAGCACGTT
>CAZWUZ010000085.1:0-13217 GCA_964637655.1 uncultured bacterium
GGCCATTGCCAAGGGCCAGACGGTGCGGGTGGTCCGCGTCGTCGGCAGCGCTGTGATCGTCGAACCCATCTCCTGACCTTCTGACCTCTGACCTCTGACCTCGGCACCCTGAACCCCGACCACCGGCACACCTCATGAACCCGACACCCATGCTTCTCGACCTCACCGGGGCCCTCCGCACGCTCGCCATCCCGGCGATGATTCTGCTGAGTGCGGTGGCGGTCATCGTGCTCGCCACCGGGACCGGCTGGACCGTGCTCACCGCACCCGTTACCTGGCTGCGCTTCCGTTTCCCGGAAAAACTGCTCTGCTATGCCGCACCCGCACTGTTTTACGTCGCCGCCACGGGACTGCAGCGCCTGCGGCTCAAGGTGCCGCTGCAGTACCTGCTGGTGATCCTGCTGGCCGGCGAACTGGCCTGGACGCAGGCCGGCTACTTTGTGCGCTTACCTTACGCGGCGACGCTGGAGGCCGGGCGGGTGTATGACCTGCCGGCCGGGAGCCGCGTGCTCACGCTGGTGTCGGAGAGCCTGCTCCCCGATTTTTCCGCCCGCGACCTGGCCGGTCATAGTCGCGAGCAACTGAAATACCGGTACCGTTTCGCGGCCACCTTCTACGGCCTGGAATCGTATCTCGGGTACAGCCCGGCCCAGCTCGGGGCACATGCCGAGATCAACCGGGTCTTCTCCCGCGGTGATATCGATGCCCGCCGGAAATCGCTGGTGCTGCGCAATGCCGGCGTCCGCTACGTGATCAGCAAAATCCGGTTTTCGTCAGCCGCCCGGATGCCGCGCCAGCCGCTCTGGCTTCCGGTGCTATCTGTCCCGCACGAGAACCTGCAGGTGCACGAAATCGACGGGGCGCTGCCGCGCGCCGCCCTGTTCACGCCGGCGGTCGCCGCCCGCATGCGGACAGCGGACGACCTGACCGGCGACTATCCGTTTCTGCCGGTCACCGGCCTGGTACGAACCGGCGCCGGGCTTTCCTGCCGCGTGGCAACGGATACGCCGGTGGTGCTGGTCATCACGTCGTTTGCCTCTCCCGGCATGGAACTCGAGGTTGACGGACGTCGCCGGGCCAGCGGCCTCGCCTTCGGCATGTTCCCCGCCCTGCCGCTGCCGCCGGGCCAGCACCGGATCTCCTTCCGCTACCGGCCTGCGCTGCTGGAACTCAACCTGGTGATCTTGTTTGCCGGCCTGGCGGGTTGTTTGTGGTGCGCCCGCCGCTGGCGTGACGGCTCCCGGGATCACGCCGCGGATTGTTGACGGCGACCGGGGATGGTGTTACGATGCGCGGCACACCGGCGCATGACTGCCGGAAAACCGGGAACTGCCGGGACAGGGGGACACTATGGCGCTGGATATCACGGCGTTTGTGCAGCGGGTGAAGGAGAGGAATCCGGGCGAGGTCGAGTTCCACCAGGCGGTGCAGGAAGTCATCGAGTCGGTGATGCCCTACATCGAACAGCATCCCCGGTACCTCAAGGCAAAAATCATCGAGCGGATGGTCGAACCGGAACGCACCGTCATCTTCCGTGTTCCCTGGCTTGACGACCGCGGCGAGATCCAGGTCAACCGCGGCTTCCGCATCGAGATGAACAGCGCCATCGGCCCCTACAAGGGCGGGCTGCGCTTCCACCCGAGTGTCAATCTCGGCATCCTCAAGTTCCTCGCCTTTGAGCAGGTGTTCAAGAATTCGCTGACCACGCTCCCCATGGGCGGCGGCAAGGGCGGTTCCGATTTTGACCCGAAAGGCAAATCCGACAACGAGGTGATGCGCTTCTGCCAGAGTTTCATGACCGAACTGGCGCGGCATATCGGGCCTGACACTGACGTGCCGGCGGGCGACATCGGGGTCGGCGCGCGGGAAATCGGCTTTCTTTTCGGGCAGTACAAGCGCCTGCGCAACGAATTTAGCGGCGTGCTCACCGGCAAGGGGCTGGCCTGGGGCGGCTCGCTCATCCGTCCCGAGGCGACGGGCTACGGCTGCGTCTATTTCACCGAAGAGATGCTCCGGACGCGCGGGCAGGAACTGGCGGGGAAGATCGCGGTCGTTTCCGGGTCGGGCAATGTCGCCCAGTACACCGTCGAGAAACTGCTGGCGCTCGGGGCAAAACCGGTGACCCTCTCCGATTCCGACGGGTTTATCCACGACCCGGCGGGAATCACGGCGGAGAAACTCGCTTTTGTCATGGAACTCAAGAATGTGAAACGCGGGCGCATCAGGGAATATGCCGACGAGTACCAGTGCGCCTACCATGCCGGCAAACGCCCGTGGTCGGTGCCGTGTGACCTCGCCTACCCGTCCGCGACGCAGAACGAGCTCGACGGTGACGATGCGAAAACGCTGATGCGGAACGGCTGCAGCTGTGTCGGCGAAGGGGCCAACATGCCGTCAACGCCCGCGGCCATCGCGGTGTTCCAGGCGGCGAAGGTACTCTACGCGCCGGGCAAGGCGGCCAATGCCGGCGGGGTCGCCACCTCCGGGCTCGAAATGAGTCAGAACAGCATGCGCCTGCACTGGGGCCGCGAGGAGGTCGACTGCCGTCTGCACGAGATCATGGTCAGTATTCACGGGCAGTGCGTGCGCTACGGACGCGACGGCGACTATATCGATTACGTCAAGGGCGCGAATATCGCCGGCTTTGTCAAGGTGGCCGACGCGATGCTCGCGCAGGGCGTAGTGTAGCGGCGGCGTGATGGTGTCCGGCGGTGTCCCCGGCACGGGGCTCACCTCGCTCGACGCCATCCTGACGGGCGTGCGTCCGGGCGACAATATCGTCTGGCAGATCGATGACGTCGAGGACTACGCGGCCTTCACCGGGCCGTTCGTGGCGGCGGCGGTGGCGGCCGGCGTCCCGGTCGTCTACGTCCGTTTTGCCGGGCACCGCCCGCTGGTCGACCCGCAGCCCGGAGTGCGGACCGTCACGGTCGACCCGGCGGCGGGTTTCGAACCGTTCATCACCGGCATCCGCGACGTCATTACGGCGACCGGGCGCGGCGCCGCCTATGTCTTCGATGTTCATTCCGAGCTGGCGCGCGACCTGTTCAGCGACCGCATGCTCGGCAATTTCTTCCAGCTCACCTGTCCCTACCTGTACGAACTCGGCACGGTCGCCTATTTCGCCGTCTACCGGTCCTATCACTCCTATCATGCCGCGCAGCCGGTCAACGAGACGGCCCAGGTGCTCATCGATGTCTACCGGTTTCGCGAACAGCTCTATGTCCATCCGCTGAAGGTCGAGGGGAGATTCTCCCCGACCATCTTCACCCTGCAGGCGCGGCGCGGGGATGACTTCGCCCCGGTGCTCGACAGCACCGACATCGCGGAGGTCATCGCCGCCGCGCCGTGGCCCGGGCTGCAGTCCGCCTCCTACCGGCTGGTCGGGCAGCGCGACCGGCGCTTCATTCAGGCCGAGGAACTGGTCGAGGGGGTTCGTCGCGGCACCGTGCCGGCCGCGCTGGCGCAGGAAACCTTTCAGCGCCTGCTGCCGCAGATTTTCTCCGATGACCGCCCCATCCTCGAACTGGCGGAGCGCTACCTGACGCTCCCCGACCTGATCTACCTCTGGAAGCGGATGATCGGGGGCGGGCGGGTGGGCGGCAAGACGGCGGGGATGCTCCTTGCGCGGCACATCCTGCTCGCCGCCGACCCGCGCTGGCAGGCCCTGCTCGCCGCGCACGATTCGTTCTTCATCGGCTCGGATGTTTTCTATACCTTCCTCACGGAGAACGACTGCTGGGAACTGCGCCAGAAACAGAAGCATCCCGCGACATTCCTCGACGATATCGACGAGGCACGGCGGCGGATCATGGCCGGCGGCTTCCCCGAGTACATCGTGCGCCGCTTTGCCGACATGCTCGACTACTACGGCCAGGCGCCGATCATCGTCCGCTCCTCGAGTCTGCTCGAGGATAATTTCGGCAACGCTTTCGCCGGCAAGTACGACAGCGTCTTCTGTCCCAACCAGGGGAGCCGCGAGGAGCGACTCGCCGCGTTCCTCGACGCGGTGCGGGTCATCTACGCCAGCACGATGAGCGCGGAAGCGCTGACTTACCGCGCCCGCCGCGGCGTGCTCGACCGCGACGAGCAGATGGCGCTGCTCGTCCAGCGCGTCTCCGGACGTCCCTACGGCCGCTACTTTCTGCCGCAGCTTGCCGGCGTGGCGTTCTCCTTCAATCCCTACGTCTGGAATGATGCCATCGACCCGCATGCCGGCATGGTGCGCCTGGTGGCCGGACTCGGCACGCGCGCGGTCGACCGTACCGATGACGACTATACCCGGGTGGTCGCGCTGAATGTGCCCGACCTGCGGCCGGAGGCGGACTTCGACCAGGTGAAGAAGTACGCCCAGCGCCGCGTCGATGTCATCGATCTCGAACACAACCGCTGCGCCGCAGCCTACTTTGTCGACCTGGCCGCGGCCGCCACCGGCTTCCCGGTGGCGCTGCTGGCGACACTGGATGACGCCCAGGCCGAGGCGGCGCGCGAAAGCGGGCGCGCGCTGCGCGTGCAGCCGTGGGTGCTCACCTTCGACCGCGCGCTGCACGAGACGCCGCTGCTGGCCGATCTCACGGCGATGCTTGCCACGCTGCGGCAGGCGTACGGGCGCGAGGTGGATATCGAGTTTGCGGCGAATTTCCGCGACGACGGGAGCTACACCATCAACCTGCTGCAGTGTCGACCGTTCCAGGTGCGCATCGGCATGGCCACGGATGCCGCGGTCATCCCGGAAAACTGCGCCGAGCGCGTCATCCTGCACGCCCGTGATGCGGTCATCGGGCAGGGGCGCATCATTGCCGTCGACCGTCTCGTCTACGTCGTGCCTGATGCCTACGGGCACCTGGGCGAGCAGGACCGCTACGCGGTCGCGCGGCTGATCGGGCGGCTGGTGCATGCGGAGCAGAACCGCACGCTGATGCTCATCGGGCCGGGACGCTGGGGCACCCACATGCCGAGCCTCGGGGTGCCCGTGACGTTCAGTGAGATCAACACCGCCGCGGTCATCTGCGAGATCGACACCATGCACGAGGGGCTGGTTCCCGACCTGTCGCTCGGCACGCATTTCTTCAACGAGATGGTCGAGCAGGACATGCTCTATCTTGCCTACTTCGCCGCCAGGCCGGGCAACCGTATCGACCGCGACTTCCTGCAGCAGGCGCCGAACCGGCTGACCGACCTGCTCCCTGACGCGGCGGCGTGGACGGAAACGGTGCGGGTGATCGACGCCGGCAGTGCGCCCGACGCACCGCGGTTCTATCTCAAGGCGGACTCCGTGCAGCGGACCGCCACCCTCTTTGCCGCGTCCGCCCATGTCTGTGCCTTCAAAACCTGATACCGCGTGATGCCGCGCGGCTGCAGTCAGCGCAGGTTGTCACCGTAGAAGAGAAAGTCCCAGTATTTTTTCGTGCGCAGCAGTCGGCCGGGCATGAAAATGAAACGGAACAGGGTCGGCAGCAGGTGCCAGCGGTTGATGCGGCTGAACTTGCGGGCTGAGGTGAGCAGCGGGATCTCCGTCAGCCAGGTCAGGTAGCGCTGGCCGCGGGTTTTCCCGAGCGCCTTGAGCCGCCAGGCAAATTCGAGGTCCTCCGCCGCGTACAGGTTTTCGTTGAACCCGCCGAGCGTGATGAAGTCGGCGCGCCGCAGGAAGTAGATGCCGCCCCCCAGCTGCAGGATTTTGACCATGAGCGTGAGCGCCAGACAACCGAGCCGGATGGAGAGGTTGGTTTCGTCCGGAACAATGGCGACGCTGCCGCCGACGATGTCGCCGCGGTGCAGCAGCTCCGCGGCGACGCGCAGCGTGTCGGGATGCATGGCGCTGTCGGCATCGACGGTGAGGATGAATTCGCCGCGCGCGGCGGCAGCCCCGGTATTGCGCACCCGCGCGATATTACGGCGCTCTTCGCGCACGACGATGCAGCCGCGCTCGCGGGCGATGGCGGCGGTGCGGTCAGTCGAGGCGTTGTCCGCGACGATGATCTCGACGGGGAAGTCGATCCGGGCGCGGGCAGTGTCGATGGCATCGAGGCCGCGCGGCAGATAGCGCTCCTCGTTGTAGGCGGGGATGACGATGGAGAAGAGGGGGGGCGCCGGTTCAGCCGGAGACGGTTCCATGGCACCGGCATGGTAGCACCGCGGCGGCGGTGGCGTCAACGCGTTGACGTGCGTGCGGGGGGGTGCTACGATGCCGGTGAAACCATGACGGGGAAGAACCGATGAACACACGATGCTGCGGATGGGGCCTGCTGGCGGGTGTGCTGCTGACGCTGACCGGCTGCGCCACCGTACCGCACGAAAGGACGACAGCCATGCGTCAGGAAGTGCTATTCACGGAGGCGGCGCCCCGGCCGATCGGGCCGTACGCGCAGGCGGTGCGCGCGGGGGAATTCCTCTTTCTGTCAGGACAGATCCCGCTCGACCCGGCGACCGGGGAACTGGTAACCGGGGATGTCGAAACCCAGACGCGGCGCGTGCTTGACAATATGCGGGCGGTACTGCAGGCCGCGGGCAGCGGGATGGACCGCGTGGTCAAGACGACCATTTTCCTGCAGTCGATGGACGATTTTCCGAAAGTGAACGCGGTGTACGCGGAATACTTCCCCGCCACGCCACCCGCCCGGTCGACGGTCGAAGTCTCGCGCCTGCCGAAAAGCGTTGCGGTGGAGATTGAAGCGATTGCGCTGGCGGGCGGCAACTGATGGGTGCCGCGCGGCTGATCGCAGCGGTTCTGCTGGCGCTGCTGCTCGCGGCCTGCGGCAAACCGGTGCCGCCGGTGGCGACCACGGCGGACACCGTGGCAGCAGCACCGGCCGCGGTCGCGCCGGAACCCGCCGGCCCCGCGCGGGCCGTCACCAACGAGGCATACCTCGAAGAAGCGCTGGCGGTCATCAACGCGGCACAGTCGGAAATCGAGGTGGTGCAGTTCGAATTTGTCTACGGGCGCGGCGCGGTGGCGAAACTGCAGCAGGCGCTGGGGGAGGCGGCGGCACGCGGGGTGCAGGTCAGCGTGCTGCTCGACGAAGAGGTCGAACGCTCGGCGCAGGCGCTGCCGCATCTCGCCCGCCTTGGCATTACCGCGCAACTCGACTCTCCCGACAAGCGCACGCATGTCAAGCTCATCCTGGCCGACCGGCGGGTCGCGCTCTTCGGCTCGACCAACTGGACCGACCAGTCGATCCTGCGCACCAACGAATCGAATATCCGCATCAACGACCCGGTGCTCGGGGCGGCGCTGCATGCCTACGTGCGCGGCCTGTGGGAACGTCCGGAAGCGAACGCCTCACCGGAGACAGCGGCGAGCGGCGGGCTGACGCTGCTCTTCGACCGCGCCTATGAGCCGGAGGCGAAAGCGCTGCTGCGGACGGCGCAGCGCATCGAGCTGCAGCTCTACGGGGTGCGCTACTACGCCGACCAGCAGGCCAGCCCGTCGAGCGCACTGGTGACCCTGGTGGCGGACGCGGCGCGGCGCGGGGTGCCGGTGCGCGCCATCATCGAGGAATCGGATTTTAGCGAGATGACCAACCGCTTCAACGGCGAGGTGGTTGACCTGTTCCGGCAGGCGGGCGTGACGGTGCGACGCGACCCGTTCGACCGCACGTCGCACAGCAAGATGCTGCTGACCGACCGCGCGGTCATCATCGGCTCCACCAACTGGGGCTACGGGGCCATGCGCGAATACCATGAACTGAACGTGCTGATCACGGATCCGGCGGTTGCTGACGGGTTCCGGCAGTACTACGAGACACTGTGGCGTGACGCCCGGTGACGGAGGATGGCATGGCCGCACGTGACCTGAAGGCGGAAATCATCGCGGTGGCAGCGGCGGATGCCGCGTTCCGCGAGCAGTTGCTGCGTGATCCGCGCGCGGCCATCAGCGCGCGCTTCGGGGTGACCGTACCGCCGGCACTGCGTATTGACGTGGTGGAGGATACCGCGGAGCGGGTAACCATTCCCCTGCCGCTGCGGCGCGACGTGCTGCCGGAGGGCATGCTCGAGGCGGTGGCCGGCGGCACGGGGTGCACGAACGACCAGCCCAACGGGCTCGGGGCCCAGGGCCCGGTCAGCTGAAGCCGGCGGGGGAGGAAGGTCATGGCACGACGTGATCTGAAAACGGAAATCATCGCAGCAGCAGCGACTGATGACGCGTTCCGCGCGGAACTGTTGCGCGACCCGCGTGCGGCAATCAGCGCGCGCTTCGGGGCAACCGTGCCGCCGGCACTGCGCATCGACGTGGTGGAGGATACCGCGGAGCGCGTCACCATCGCCCTGCCGCTGCGTCGCGACGAACTGCCGGAGGGCATGCTCGACGCGGTGGCCGGCGGCACCGGCTGCGGCGTTGGCAGCGTGATCGGCCTCATGTCGCCTGGCCCGATCAGCTGACCGCGCGCATGCCCGAACAGGCGGTAGCCGGACTGGCCAACAGCACCGTCTCGTGGATCATCACTGCCCGTTGCCAGAACCGCTGCCGCCACTGTTACATCTTCAACGAATCGACCTACGCCAGCGAACTCGCGGGCGAACTTGATTATGCCGGCCTGCTGCGGGTGCTCGACAGCATCCTTGCGTTCGAGAAAAAGTATCGCACGCGCTTTGCCACCTTCGTGCTTGGCGGCGGCGACCCGCTGCTGCATCCCGCCTGGTTCGATCTGGCGCAGCACCTGCACGGACTGGGGCGTGACCTTGCCGTTATCGGCAACCCGGAAACGCTGACGGACGACAATCTCGACCGGCTGGCGGCGGCCGGGGTGGCGACGTTCCAACTGAGCATCGACGGCCTGGAAGCCGCGCATGACGAATTGCGCCAGGACGGCAGTTTCCGGCGCACGCTGGCGGCCATTCCCCGCCTCAAGGCGCACGGCATCAAAACCGGGCTGATGTTCACCCTGTCAGAACGCAACCGCGACGACCTGTTCCCGCTGATTGATTTTCTCGCGGCGGAAACGGCAGCCGACTCCTTTGCCTTCGACCTCTGCTGTCCGACGGGCAACGGGCGGGAGTTGACGGTCGGACTCGCTCCGGATGAGGTGGATGCCTGCTGTCGCCGCTACCTGCAGCGCAAGGATGAACTGCGTGCCGCCGGCAGCGCACTGCATCTGGCCGAGCGGCCGACCGCATTGCGCCTGGCGCGTTTCGCGCGCGGCGAGTTCCATCCGGTGGGGAGCGACGTGCTGGGTGCGGTTTCCGGCTGTGTCTGCGGCTGGGCTCCGCCGCCCATCCTCGCTGACGGCACCGTCATCCCCTGCCGGCGTATCCCCATTCCGCTGGGGCGCATTCCGGAACAGTCGTTCGAGGAGATATTCCTCGGGCACGAACTGCTGCGGCGGTTCCGCCGGCGCGAATCGTACGCGGTGTGCGGCAGTTGTGATCTGTACGCGGTCTGCCGCGGCTGCCCGGGCTTCGCGTACGGGGCGACGGGCGATCCGTTTGCCGCCAACCCGCACTGCTATCGCGACCACTTGCCGGCGACGACAGCGCCGGTGCCCTGCCCGACGCTGGCACTGCCGCTGGATGCCGCGCCGGCGGAGGAGTTCGCGCTGGTAGCCAGCCATTTCGGCAGCTACCTGCCCGCGCATCGTAACGAACTGCTGTGGCATCCCGCGGTACTGTCGCTGCTGGTGACCCTGGGGAGCGACGCGGTGCGGCGCCGGGAATTCCTGCGCGATCCGCGGGCGTACGGCGCGGCGCACGGGGTGGTGCTTACTGACCTGCAGCTGACGATGGTGGTGCATCTGTTGCAGGGGGTGGCGATGGGGTGGCTGCGGGCGGAAGACCTGCAGGCGCTGGCGGCGTATCAGTTTGCCGTGGTCGACGTTGACCGTAGTGGGGAGCGGTGTTAGGATGCAGAACAACGCGGTCACAGGTGCGGTGGAGGACTGATGGCTGATTCCTGTCGCGAGGTCATCCGGGTCGAAGACCTGCAGGTGCAGTTTGGCGGCAAGCAGGTGCTGCGCGGCATCGACATGACCGTGTGCGAGGGGCAGAACTACGTCCTCATGGGCGGCTCGGGTTGCGGCAAGTCGGTGCTGATGAAGAATATCCTGCGCCTGCTGCGCCCCGACGCGGGACGCATCCTGCTGTGGGGCACCGACATCGCCACGCTCAGTGACGACGAGATGGACGCCCTGCGCCGGAAGATCTCCTACGTGTTCCAGGACGGGGCGCTGCTCAGCAACCTGACGGTGGCGGGTAATGTCGGCTTCGCCCTGCGCGAGCATACGCACCTGACCCCGGCGGAAATCGCGCGGCGGGTCGACGAAAAACTCGAGTGGGTCAACCTTGCGGGAACGCAGCACCTGCTGCCGTCGGAACTCTCCGGGGGCATGCGCAAGCGGGTGGCCATCGCCCGCGCCCTGGCGACGGAACCGGACCTGATCTTCTACGACGAGCCGACGACCGGGATGGACCCGCCGCTGTCAGACACCCTCGACCAGCTCATCTACGACCTCAACCGGCGGCTCAAGTGCACCTCGGTGACCATCACGCATGACCCGGTGGCGGCGTTCTATTTCGGGAACCGTTTCGGCATGATTCACGCGGGGAAGATGCGCTTCGAGGGGACGCTCGACGAACTGCGCGAGTGCGACGACCGCCATGTGGTCGAGTTCATCACCCGCCGCCTGCATCCCGACGACCGCCGCCGCCACTACATCACCGGCCTGACCGGGCGCCCCGGCAAACCGTCCTGGCGCCGGGCAGGCGAATCCACCCCGCCCGCCTGATTACTGTTTTACGCAGCGGACCGCGGGGAGCAGCGCCGCGGCCGCGGCGGGTGCCGCGCAGGCGATGTCCCAGGCCGCGGCGGAAGCGGCAGCGAGCGCGGCGGCGGCGGTCAGGGTAGGCGGCAGTTCCTGCCCTTCGCTGAGCCCGTACAGCAGCGCCGCACTGAGCACATCACCACAACCGATGGCATTGATTTCGCCGACGGGCGGCGGTGTCACCTGCCACACGGCATCTGCCGTTGCCGCATACCACGGCCCGGGCCCGTCGGTAACGACGGCGAGCAGCCGGGCCTTCCCGGCGAGTTCGCGGGCGGCATCTGACGGCACGGCGGCAGCGAAGGTCCGGGCATATTCCTCGCGATTGCACTTGATGATGTCGGGCTGCGCGGCGAGCGCCGCGCGCAGCGGGGCGCCGCAGGCGTCGATGAGGACGCGTGCCCCGCGCGCCTGCGCTGTTGCGGTGAGCGCGGCATAAACCGTATCGGGACAATCGCGCGGCAGCGTGCCGCACAGCGCCAGCCAGTCACCTTCATTGAGCAGTTCGTCCACCATCGCCATCAGCGCTGCGATTTCGGCCACGGTCACTGCCGGGGGCGGCTCGAAGACCGCGGTGGCGGGTGCGTCCGCCGTGCGCAGTGTCCACCCCTCGCGCGTCTCCGCGGCGATGCTGACGAAACGGTGCGGGATGCGGTCGCGGTCGCAACAGGCGCGCACGCGCTCGCCTGTCGCGCCGCCGAAAAAGCCGGTGGCGACAGTCGCTGCGCCGAGGTGCACCAGTTGCCGGGCGACGTTGATGCCCTTGCCCCCGGCAACTTCCGTGACTGCGGTGGCGCGGTTGATGCCGCCCGCCTGCAGCGACGGCAGGTCGAGCGTCTTGTCGAGCATCGGGTTGGGCGTGACGGTAACGATGCGCATGGCGGTATGATACCACAAACCGGACGGGTCGGCCAAAGCATACCTATTGACGGGGTGAGCGGGCAGCAGGTAGGATACGCGCGGAGGAACCGCATGCCGGAACTGCCCGAAGTAGAAACCGTTGTCAGGGGGCTGCAGCGGCTGCGCGGACACTGTTTTGTGCGGGTCGGCATTCACGCGCCGCGGCTGCGCCATGCGCTGCGGCCGCGCGATTTCGCCCCGGTTACAGGGGAGCGCATCGTGGCGGTGCGCCGCCGTGCCAAGTACATCATCATCGAGTGCGCCAACCGCGCGGCGCTGGTCTGCCATCTCGGGATGACCGGCTCGTTCCGTTTCGTCGCCTGCGCTGACAACCGCGGCAAACATGACCATATCGACTGGCAGCTCGACGACGGCAGGTGCCTGCGCTACAACGACCCGCGGCGCTTCGGCAGAGCGGTGGTGGTGCACCTGGTGCGGCGCGGTGCCGATCCTGACGTGCTGGCGCATCTCGGGCCGGAACCGCTCGGTACGCAGTTTGCCGCGGCGTATCTGTTCGCGGCCACGCGCGGGCGGTCAGCGGCTATCAAGCCATTTATCATGGACCAGCGTGTCGTGGTCGGGGTGGGAAACATCTATGCCTCCGAGGCGCTGCATCGCGCCGGTATCCGCCCGGGGCGCCACGCGGGGAAGGTGACGCGCGCGGAATGCGCGCGGCTGGTGACGGAAATCAGGCGCGTACTGCGCATGGCCATACGTGCGGGCGGGACGACCATCAGCGATTACCGCGACGCGGACGGCAGCGAAGGGAAGTTTGATGTGCGCCTGCGGGTTTACGGGCGCGCAGGAGAAACGTGTGGCGCCTGTGGCGACATAATCCGCCAGCAGGTGCTTGGCGGCCGTTCCAGTTTCTACTGTCCCTTCTGCCAATCTTGACGCGTGCGCATATTGCACATATTGCACACATTAGAATTATATGCTACCATACGTGCAACATTACGTTGAAAGCGGCAGGACATGGAAAGAGAAGGGCTATTCTACGACCTTATCGACCTTTTAGCCAAGGCGCTCGATTTCGATGAGGGGATAAAACTCAATCACGGGCAGCGGGTGGCGGTCATCGCCTATGACATCGCGGCGATGCTGCAGCTGCCCGATCGTGTGCCGCTCTACCTCTGCGCGCTGCTGCACGACATCGGCGCCATCGGGCTGGCGGACCATATTGTGCACATTTCGCTGCGCAAGGAATCACAGTTGCGCGAAGTGGTGGACCACGCGGTGCGCGGCGGGCGGGTGTTGCGCCATGTGCCGTACCTGAAAGCGCATCGCCGATCCATCTATGAACACCACGAACATTACAACGGCACGGGCTACCCGCATGGCCTGTGCGGGGAGGCCATTACGCTGCCGGCGCAGATCATCGGGTTTGCCGACCAGATTGACCTCGCGCTGCGGCGCGGGATCAAGCCCGCCGCGCTGCCCGACGAAGTGCGGGCCATGCGCGACCGGGAATACGCCGCCATCGTCATCGATGCGTTCTGTGCCCTGCCGCGTCCGGTGCGCACCACCTACGCCAGCGACGCGGCGATGCGCACGCGGCACCGC
>CAZWUZ010000086.1:0-13105 GCA_964637655.1 uncultured bacterium
GAGATGCGTGCCATAGTGGTGGCAGTTCCATTCCCCCTCGAAATCGACCGCCAGTTCGGGCTGCTGCGCCATCTGCGCGCAGGCCGCGCGCAGCATCACGTCATCGGCAATCAGCGCGTGTGCCATCAGCGCAGCTCGCGCAGGCGGGCGCAGAACGTCGCCTCGTCCTGTTCCTGCAGGTACGGGTTGTGCATTTTTTCCTGTCCTAACGTCGCCGTGGGGGTGGTGCCGTACTCATGCCCGCTGTATACGATCAGGTCGTCAGGAAGCGTGCGCAGGTGCTGCAGCGAGCGGTAGAGTGCCGCCGCGTCCGGCGCGAACCCGCAATACCCGACAAAAAGCGTGTCGCCGGTGAAGAGACCGTCAGCAAAACGCAGGCAGACGCTGCCGGGCGTATGCCCCGGGGTGTGGATGACCGTCAGGCACGTCTGTCCGAAGGTGAAGGTCACGCCGCCGTCGAGCAACTGCACGTCGTGGCGCCCGCCCGCGTCCGCGGGGTGGATGCACACCGGCGCGCCGGTCGCCCGCTGCAGCGCGGCGTTCCCCTCCGTATGGTCGCGATGTCCGTGCGTGTTGAAAATATACCGTACCGTGATACCGTGCTGCCGCACCGCGGCGAGCAGCACCTCCGTATCGCCGCACGGATCGACGACAAACCCGTCGCGGGTGACGTCATCGCCTGCCGCGTAGGAAAAATTATCGTCCAGCCCGCCGGCGCGCACCTGCACGATCACGGGGCACCCCCCTTGACCGTCACCGGCAGTCCGGCCACGACGAGGATGACGTTGTCCGCCGCGGCGGCGAGGCGCTGGTTGACCCGCCCGAGCAGGTCGCGATAGAGGCGCGTCAACGGCGTGTCGGGCACGATGCCGAGCCCGACCTCGTTGCTCACCAGCACCCAGCGCGCCGGGTGGGCGTCAATGAACGCCAGCAGCGCGTCGAGTTGCGTGTCGACCGCCTGCTGCGCGGCAGCCGCGTCGGGATGTTCCCCCAGCGCGAAGAGCAGGTTGTTGACCCAGACCGTCACGCAGTCGAGCAGCACAAAGCCCGGCGTTTCGCTCTGCCACGCCTGCGCCAGTGCGGCGGCCAGCTGTGCCGGTTCCTCGCAGGTGCGCCAGAACGGCGGGCGGGCGGCACGGTGTGCGGCGATGCGCGCGCGCATCTCGTCGTCGATGGCGACCGCGGTCGCCACGTAGAGCACGCTGCACCCCGCGTCGAGCGCCAGGCGTTCCGCCAGCGCGCTCTTGCCGCCGCGCGCACCGCCGAGGATAAGGGTCAGCACCGGCAATACACGGCGCCGGCAGTCGTGCCCTGCGGCGGCAAGTGATATTTTTCCCGCTTGCCGCCGCGCGCACCGCCAAGGATAAGAGAGAGCATCAGTTGAGTTTCCAGAACTCGGCATTGAGCAGCGACGCGAATGCCACCCAGATGAAATAGGGCGCCAGCAGCCAGCAGGCCGCGGGCGTGAGCCGGTAAAACGCCACCATGGTCGCAGCGATGGCCGCCAGCAGCAGGAAGATGACGATGAGCGCGCCGCCAATATTCCCCAGCCCGAAAAAGACGGGTGTCCAGAGCGCGTTGAGCAGCAGCTGCCCCGCGAAAAGCAGCAGCGCGCGGCGCACCGCCGCCGGCTGTGCGGCGTACTGCCGCCAGACCAGCCACGCGGCCACCGCCATCAGCGCGTAGAGCGTCGTCCAGACGGGGCCGAAGAGCCAGTTGGGCGGCGCGAACCACGGGCGAACCAGCGTGGCATACCACCCGGGAATGGCGTCACGCGTAAAGAGCGCACCGAAGCCCCCCGCGCCTTCGCACAGGAGGATGAGCCCGGTCAGGACAAGGATATCGCGCCGCGGCATGAGCCCCTCCGCAGCCACTCTACCATATCCGCGCCAGCAGCGTCAGCGCGACGAGGGCAAGCGCTTCCGCCCCCTCGATGATGGCCCCGTAGACGTCACCGGTAAGCCCCCCGAGGCGCACGGTCGCCAGCCGCGCAACAAGCAGCAGCGCCGCCAGCGACGCAGCGAGCGCGACCACCCCGGTGCGCCCGGTCAGCATCACGCCCGCGGCAAGCAACAGCGTGGCGAGCAGCACATCGCGCCTGCCGATACCGGCGCGGAAGGTGTCACCCATCCCCTGCGGGCGCGCCGTCGGCCAGTACGTCGCGGCGAGCACCACCGCCCAGCGCGCCGCGGCGGGTACGATAATCAGCACCGCCAGGTCGCGCACCGCGGTGAGCGCGGCGAACTTCACCAGCAGCAGCAGGACCAGTCCGACCACCGCAAAACTGCCCGCGTGCGGATCCTTCATGATGGCGAGGCGGCGTTCGCGCGGCAGGGCGCAGAGCAGCGCGTCGCAGCAGTCGCCCCACCCGTCGAGATGCAGGCCGCCGGTGAGCAGCACCCAGAGCGCCAGTGTCAGCGCTGCGGCCACGGTTTCCCCCGCCAGCGCGCAGGTAAACGCGAAGCTGGCGGCGCAGAGCAGACCGATGAGCAGGCCGGCCAGCGGGAACCAGGCCATCGCCCTGCCGCGCGGGCGGCTGCCGTCATCATTCCCCGCCGGGAGGATGGTCAGCAGCGCCAGCGCGCGGCGCAGGTCACGAAACACGGTCGCTCACCCCCGCGTCCCCGAAGGTCGCCATCTCGCCAAGGAGGCGCGCCGCCGCGTCGACGAAATGCATCGCCAGCACCGCCCCCGTCCCCTCGCCGAGGCGCAGGTCGAGATCGACGAGCGGGCGCAATCCGAGATGCGCGAGTGCCAGTGCGTGTCCCGTCTCCTGCGAGCGATGGCCGGCGATGAGAAACTCCTTGAGCGCGGGGGCCAGCGTGCAGGCGATGAGCGCCGCCGCGGTGCTGATAAACCCGTCGACCACCACGGGGACGCGCGCCGCCCCCGCCGCGAGCATGGCGCCGGCAATGCCGCCTATCTCCGCCCCGCCCACCGCCTGCAGCACCGCGAGGCCGTCGGTCGGGTCGGGCCGGTGGCGCGCCAACCCGCGCTCGATGGCGCTGATCTTGCGCTGCAGCCCCGCCTCGTCCACGCCCGTGCCGCGCCCGGCAATCGCCTGCGGCGTCGTCCCGGTAATGGCGCAGATGATGGCTGCCGACGGCGTGGTGTTGCCGATCCCCATGTCCCCGCAGGCGAGCAGGTCGAGCCCGCGCGCAATCTCCTCCTGCGCCACGCGCATGCCGAGTTCGAGCGTCGCGACCGCCTCGTCCCGCGACAATGCCGGCGCCTGCGTAAAATCCTGCGTGCCGCGCACCACGGGGGTGTTCAGCAGGTCGGGATGGTCGGGCAGGTCAGCCGCGACGCCGGCATTGACCACGCGCATGCGCGCGTGTGCCTGCCGCGCGAGAACGTTGACGGCCGCACCGCCGCGCAGGAAATTGAGCACCATCTGCGGCGTCACCTCCGGCGGGAAGGCGCTCACCCCCTGCGCGACGACGCCATGGTCGCCGGCAAAGACGATGACCGCACGGCGCTGCGGCGGCGGCGGCGGACACTGCCCGGTGATGCCGGCGAGACGGATGCTGATGGCTTCGAGCTGCCCGAGCGACCCCGCGGGCTTGGTGAGGATGGCCTGGCGCGCGCGCGCGGCCTCCTGCGCGGCGCGGTCGGGCGTGCCGATACGGCTGATGGTCTGCTGCACCATGATGCTGCCTCCGGAAACGGGAACCCATTCTGACGGCAGCGGTCGGGAGGAATGTGGCGGCAGCAGCCGTAGCGTGCGGCAACTGTCGTCGCTCCCGGGCAGGTATCCTGACTCGCGACGAGGCGGCGCCACGCGCCGCAACGTCGCTTACAGTGGCACGACCGTGCCGGAATTGCACCGGCTTCCCCTGCTGGCGGCAGAATGCGTTGTGCGCGCACGATAGCACGCAGTCGCGCGCGCTGTCAACTTTTTTGACACGCGCAGCGCCCTATGATAGCGTGGGGCAGGGAGAGGGAAACGATGCGACCACGCCGACGGAGCAGAACGGTGAAAACCAGCCAGGTGTCGCCCGAGCGCACCATGGTCTTCAGCAACGACCTGATGCGGGTCATGGTGGAACTGACCGACCGCGGGGTCGCCATCGACAACATCCGCGATATCGTCACCGCCGACCTCGTGCACCTCAACGGCATGCTGATGATGTATCCCAACCCCGCCTTCTACGCCTGTCTCGAAGAACGCTACCAGCTCAACGAGCGGCTGCTCCGGTACATCGAACAGCGGCTCAGCGAACTGGACGACGGCAGCACCGACCTGCGGCCGCCCCTCAACTGATTTTTCCGCCGTGCCCCGTTTCCTCCTGACCCTGCAGTTCGACGGCAGTGATTTCTGCGGCTGGCAGTATCAGCCCGGCGAACCGACCGTCCAGCACGAGCTGAGCCGCGTCCTTGCCCTGCTCTACCATTGCCCGGTCAGTGTCACCGGCGCCGGGCGCACCGACAGCGGGGTGCACGCGCGGCAGATGGCGGCGCATTTCGACGGCGACGGCTTCCCGCCGGCCAAACTGGCGGGCGCGCTCAACGGCAACCTGCCCGGCAGTATCCGCGTGCTCGATGCGCGCTCAGTACCGGACCGGTTCAGCGCGCGGTTCGACGCCACCTGTCGCGAATACCGCTACTTCATCTGGCAGGCGCCGGTCGCTTCACCCTTTACGGCACGGTACACATGGCATCACCCGCGCCCGCTCGACCTTACGGCCATGCAGGATGCCGCCGCGCGCTGGGTCGGCACGCATGATTTCGCCAACCTCTGTGGTGACGATCCCGATGAAAAAAACACCCTGCGCACTATACATGCCGCCCGCGTGACGGCAGATGGTCCGCTCCTCTGTTTCACCGTGCGGTCGCCCGCCTTCCTGCGCAGCCAGGTGCGCCGCATGACCGGCCTGCTGGCCGGAGTCGGGCGCGGCGACTGGCCGCCTGAAGCCGCCACTGAGGTTCTGACCGGCGCGATGACAAAACCGGGAAAACTGACCGCGCCGGCGCACGGACTCTTCCTCTGGGCCATCACCTACCCGGGCATCGACGTGACGATTCCTGATGCCGGTTTCCCGCCGCGCACCAGCTGACATGCATACCGCGCGCACACGGCGGGGACTGCTGCTGCTCACCCTTGCCTGGACCGCGCTCGTCTGCGTCGTCTCACTGCAGGACACGGCGGCGCCATTCGGCGTATTGACCGGAGGGGCACGCTTCGTCGCCGACAATTTCGACCGTTTCTCCTACCTCTACCGCGGGCAATGGGCGCTGACCGGCGGCATTCCCTACCGCAGCCACTATTCCGATTATCCCTTCCCCATGACGCTCTACTACGGGCTGCCGCACCTGCTCATCCCCGCCCCGCACCTGCGCGCGCTCTTCTTTCCGGTCAGCAACTGGTTCTGGTTCGCCGCGCTGCTCGCCTGCGCGCTCCCCGCCACTGCGAACGCGCGCACGTTCTGCATCTTCTGGGCGCTGCCGACCACCTGGTATTTCGTCGCCAACCGTTTTGATATCATCCCCGTCACACTCAGCGCCGCGGCCCTGCTGCTCCTGCCGCGCCGTCCCGCCGGTTCCGCGCTGCTGCTGGCGCTCGCGGTCAACGTCAAGTGGTATCCCGCCGCGCTGCTGCTCCCCGCGCTCGCTTTCCTGCGGGCGCAGGGCGCGTCGTGGCCGGCACTGCTGCGCTATGCCGGCATCGTCATACTGGTCACCCTGGCGCTGCACGCCGCCGCCTTCGCGCTCGCCGGCAGCGCCTCGTTCGACGCCTACCGTTTTCATCATGAGCGTCCCGTCGAGAGCGCCTCGCTCTACGCCCTGCTGACGCTGCTGCTCCCCGGCGCCTTTGCCGACTGCCTGAGCTACGCCGCCTGGCTGCTTGCCCTGCTGCTGCCGCTCGCACGTCCGCCCCGCACGCAGCCCGCGCTCCTCGCGCAGGGCGCGGCCTGTCTCATCCTGCTCATCGCGGGCAGTCGCATCTATTCGCCGCAGTGGCTGCTCTGGTATGGCGCGCTCGCCGCGCTGGTGCTGACGGAGCGGCGCGACCTGCTGCTGCTCGCCGGCGTGTCACTCGCCACCTACCTGCGTTTTCCCGTCTGTTTTGATCTGTGGGGCGATGCCGCCGCACACCGCCTCGCGGCGGCGCTGGTCTGGCTGCTGAACGGCCTGTTGCTGCGGCGCCTGCTGCGGCGCCGGGAAACGCCTACTCCGTGAAGTGCGCCGGATAGCGCTGCCGCGCCGCCCGTACCATCTGGTCCCCCGCCGCAGCCACCAGGACAAACCGCGCGGTCTGCCCGCCGGGCATACGAAAACGCAGCCGATGTGAAACCACGCGTCGCACCGTCAGCATCGTGTAGTGCACCGCCTCCGGTGCCATGCCCGATGCCAGCACCGTCAGCACACGTCGTGCGCGGCGTGCCAGGAGCGCACTCTGTGCCCCGGTGATACCCGCGAGCAGCAGGCAGAGGCCGGCCGCTACCAGCGCCAGCGTCGGCGCCTGCGGCGACACTGCGGTCAGCAGCTGCCGCGCCGCCATCGCCCCGCCCGCCAGCAGCAGCCATGCCCCTGTCCCGAGCCATTGCAACAGGTTCTGCTGCCGCGCCGCTCCGCGCAGCAGGTGCAGCAGTTCATCGTCGACCGCCGGTACCGCCAGCGCAGCGCGCAGGGCGGCAGCGTCCGCCGCCACACCGCACTGCCGCAGCAGTTCTTCCGCGCGCACCGCGTCGGGCTGCACGGCATGCGCGCGGCCAAGCGCGTCCGCCAGCGTCGCGTCCTCTTTCAGCCAGGCAAAAAGATTGCGCGCCCCGTCACGCTGCTCCGGCAGTTCGAGACACTGGTCACCCCGGGCCAGCACGAAACGGGTCAGTGTCCGGCGTCCGTCCGCCTGTACGCCTTCCGTGCCATGTGCGCGCCAGAGTGCCGTCAGTCCGTCAGCCGGTTTTTCGCCCTGCGCCTCTATCGATGGCGGCGTGTCACGATCAAACATATCGTGCGCCTGCAGTGTCCAGCGTTCAGTCATGACGCAACCGCCACAGACGTCGCCCGGCAATCAGCGCGGGCAGGAGCGGCAGCAACCAGAGCAGCACCCATGCGCGCGGCAGCCCGCTGTACCACCAGTAGCACCAGGTGAAATCGAGCGTCGGCAGGAAGAACCAGCTGTAGAACGGCGTGATGCGGTCGGGTACGCGGTACACGTCCCGGTACGGTCTTTCCTCCCGCGCGTAATGGATCCAGGCCGTCGTTTCCGGCAGCAACTGCCCGGTTGCCACCAGTCCGGGTTCCCGCACGCACGCGAGGAAACCCGCAACGCGGCCGCGCAGCAGGCGCGCGTGCCCGATGATGGGTGACATACCCGGCACGAAGTGAAAATTGTGGAAGTAGTACGGTCCCATCTGCAACTGCGCCGCCGGCAGGTTTTTTCCCGCGACGGCATAGTAGGAATTGAAATAGATACTTACCCCTCCCACCTGCACCAGCAGGCCGGCAGCGACGAGCAGTATCACCAGCGGACGCCGCCACGACGTCCACCAGCCGCAGAGCAGCGCGAGCAGCGGCAGGCAGGGCACGAGGTAGCGCGGCCCCCACGACTGCTCGCCCGCCCACGTGAACCAGGCGCCGTAGAAGACGATATGCAGCGCCAATGACGATAGGGCAAGTACCGCTTCCGCCCGCGCCGCGCGCCACGCCGCGGGGAGCGCGGCCAGCGCCAGCACCACCGGCGGCCAGTACCAGAGCAGTCCGCGCCCGGGACTGACGGTAAGCCCGAGCCACCCCACCCACGGGACAGCCGAGAAACCGGTATCGCGATTGTGATGGTAGCCGCTGGCCAAAGGTGAGCCGAAGCGCACCTGATTGAGCGCGGCGATGATGAGCAGCGTCAGCAGCAGCGGGGCGAGCAGGCGCAGCAGGTCGCGCCAGGGACGGCGCAGCAGCAGCGCGTAGAGCAGCAGCGGCGGATACCAGAGCACCGCGGCGTACTTCACCAGCGGGGCATAGGCGAGCAGGAAGCCCGCGCGCCAGAAATGTCCGCGACGCAGCTGCCAGGCGGCAGCGAGCACCAGCAGCGCCAGCAGCGGCTCAGAAAAAAAGGTTTTCCCGTACTGCCAGAGCGGCGAGGTGAAAACAACAATGAGCACCAGGCCGAGCGCGCGGCGGCGCGACCAGCCAAGGTCACGCCCGAAGAGAAACAGGATTACCCCGAGCAGCGCAACGACAAACTGGTTGAACGTGGAGACGACCAGATGGAGCAGGTAGAGTGGCGGCACCGACGGCAGCAGCCGCAGCAGCCATTGCCCGGCCTGCACCCACGGCAGCGCCAGGAGCGGCTGGCCGGGCGGATACTGCCCGTAGAGTTTCCCGTCCGCGCCGCCCGCCAGCGCCAGCACCATGCGCTGCTCGACATCGGCGGGTATGGCGAGGGTGCCGCGCGTCAGTTGCAGCGCGGTGGCGAGCAGCGTCTCCTCATCCGACGAATAAAAGTGCCCGCCCGCAGTGAAAAGCATGACCCCGAACAGGAACAGGAAGAGCCAGGCCGCCGTGCGTGTATCGCTCATCCGCTCACCAGCCCGCAGGCGCCAGCGCGCGGAAGGTCGTCAGCTGTACGCCGTGTTCCGCGAGCGCCGCGCGCACGCGCGGCGACCTCAGCACCTGCTGTTCCCGTTCGCGTGAATCCGTCAGGCGGCTGCTCCGCCGCAGGTCGTCATCGCAGTCGCCCGGGTGCACCATCAGTTCGGTGGTTCCGTCGGGGAGTGCCGCGATAATGGCCAGCAGTCCCGCCTCGCCGAGCCGCCCGACCGCACGCTGCCCCGCGAAATGCCGCAGCGCGGGGTGCGGGGCGCGCGCCATGCCCAGTTCCGCCCCGAGCCGCATGCCGCAATCAACCAGCACCATGGCTGCCGGGTAGCGCTGTGCCGTGATCACCGTATCGCCGGGCCGGCGGATGAACGGGATGCGGTAGCGACGCGCCACCGTGACGAAATGCTCCCAGAGGAATGGCAGGCAGTGCAGGTGCTTGTGGCAGTCGAGATGCGTCGGCCGGATGCCCGCGGCGATGATCTTCTCCGCCTGCGCGCAGAGTTCCGCGACGATAACCGCGGGGGGGCAGGTGGCGAGCAGCGCAATGGCCGCGGGATACGAGCGCGGGAAACAGCCGTCCGCGAGGCGCAGTTCGCGTGCCCCGGTCAGCGGCGCGCCGGGTCCCGTCAGTACCGCGTGCATGCCGATATCGAGTGACGGGTTTGCCTGCGCCAGCGCCGCCGCGTCGGCAAACGCGGAGGCCACGGCCATCAGCGTTGTCGCCGTGACGATGCCGTCGCGCTGCGCCGCAACGATGCCGCGATTGACTCCGCGGGTGTAGCCGAAATCGTCGGCATTGACCACCAGTTGTTTCATGGCGTCACTCGGCAAAATGTTCGCCGTAGATGACATTCAGCGACGTGTAGGGGAGATGCCAGTACAGGGTGAGGCGCGCCGGCTGCCCGGCCGTCAACGGGTAGCGCACCTCGACGGCATACCTGCCCTTCAGCAGTTCGATATCCTTCTCCGCATACGTCGTGGCGCGTCCCGTCGTCACCAGCACCTGCCGGCCGCCCAGCCAGAGTTCCGCCGGGCCATGACTCATCAGGCCGAAACGGTAGCCGACGCCGCCGACCGGGCAGTCGAGCGTGCCGCGCCAGACCATGGTCCCGTCGCCCTGCATGCCGTAGAGCCGGCGCCAGTCACCGTAATAATCAGCAAGGTTGATGTTGCGCACCGCCACCGCGTGCACCTGCTGCTCATTGCCCGCGGGGTGGAAGGAAAGCGAAACGTGTTTTCCGGAGTTGGCACCATAGCCAAGCAGCGCGACCGCCGCCAGCAGCAGCGCGGCCGCCAGCAACTGCCAGAGGAAGAGCCCGCGCAGCAGCGGCAGCAGCCGCACCACCGCGGCGCCCAGCAGGAGCATGAGCAGCAGAGGCGCTCCCGCGCTGAACCAGGACGGCAGGCCCCGGTGCAGCAGCGACAGCCAGCCAAAGTCATACAGATGAGGGAGCAGGCCGCGCCCGTCGATGATGCCCGCATTCCAGACCGGCACCGCGAGCATGGGGTCGACCTGCGAGTAATCAGTGTGCGCGGCGATGACCCCGAGCATCTCGTTGAGCGGGTCGTTGAACTCCACTGCAACCGCCATCACCTGCAGGCCAAGCCCGAGGAGGAAGAGCAGCAGGAAGGCGAGGTTGGCGGCATTCCGGCCGCGCCCGATGATACTGCCGACGGGGAGCAGCAGCAGCGGCACGATTTTGAGCAGGTAGCGGTTGCCATAGCACCAGTTGGCCGACCAGTTGCACCACTGCGCGTAGAGCAGGACGTAGAGCGCGCTCACCGCAAGGATGAAAAGCAGTTCGGGGCGGTGTCCGCGCCACCAGGCGCGCCATCCGAAAAACGTGAGGAGCACCAGCGGCGAGTAGAGAAAGAGCGAGCGCCCGGGACTGAGGAGTTGCCCGTAGAGTCCGTAGAGGAGCGGCGTGCTGAAGGTTTCCTGCGCGAGGCGCGGGTCGGCGAAAATGCTGCCGAAGCGCGCGTAATTGAACCCCGCCGCGGCCAGCAGCAGCGGCGCGAAGCCCGCGGTGAGCAGGATAAGCGCGCGCCACTGCACGGGACGCGGCTGACCGCTGATGACGATAAAGAGTCCGGCCAGCGGGAAGACGAGGAGCGAATCGAGGCGCGTATGCAGCATGAGGCCGAGCGCCGCCCCCGCCAGCAGCGCGTAGTGCGGCGTGCCCGTCGCACGCCAGCGCTGCAGCGCGGCAAAGACAAGCAGCAGCAGCAGCGTCGCGGTCGGCTCGTAGAAGTCGTACTTGCTGTAGGGCCAGACGAGGGTTGCCAGCCCCAGCCCGAGCGACAGAATGAGCGCACGACGCGCCCCGAACAGGCGTTCGGCAACAGCGAAAAACAGCGCCACCAGCGCACCGCAGACGAAACTGTTCTGCATGGCCCCGAAAAACTGCCGCAGCATGACGTGGCCGCCGGTCAGGGCCTCGGCGCACGCCCCCAGTCCGTAGAACAGCAGGCCGCAGAGCGATGGCAGGATGCCGTACTGGCTGGGGAAGAGCGGGCCGTCGGCCAGCGAGCAGGTGACCCGCCAGAGTTCCTTGCCGTCCTGCGAATAGTAGTGCCCGCCGAAGGTGAGCAGGTAGAAAACCGTAAAGAGAATGCCCACCCACAGGGCCGGGCGCTGCGTCGGTACCATGCGTCGATTATGCCCTATCCCCGCCGCGGGCGCAACGGCGGTTCAGCGGGTGCGGAACCCGTCCGGGCGGTACGCCGGCGGGATATCCTCCACCGTGCCGCCCGGCGTACTGCGATGGAAGGTGCAGACCGCTGACGGCAGCGTGCCGGCGCGGAACCATTCGCGCAGCGTTCCCGGGCAGGCAGGTCCCGGGCGCATGCCCGACAGGGGGCAGATTTCCGCCGGCTGCAGCGCTGCCGACATCGGAAATTCACCGTCGCTGCTCCCCGCGAGACGCAGCACCGCCTGCCAGAGCGGCGCGGCACCGGTGATGCCCGAGCAGTCGCGCATCGGCTCACCGTCGAAATTCCCCACCCAGACCGCCACCACATGCCGCGGGGTATAGCCGACGCACCAGTTATCGCGGAAATCCTTGGAGGTACCGGTCTTGACCGCGACGGCAAATGGCAGGCGCAGGGCGTTGGCACTGCCGAACTCGCGCGCCCGCGCGGTGCGGTCGCTGAGGATGGCAGTGATCTGCGCCACGCACTCCTCCGGCAGCAGCTGTTCTCCTGCTGCTGCCACCGGCACCGGGAGCGCCTGCGCGCGCACGGCCCGGCCGCCGCACGCCAGCAGCCCGTAACCCTGTGCCAGTTCGCGCAGCGTCACTTCGCCCGCGCCGAGCGTCAGCGCCAACCCGTAATGTTCCGCCGGCCGGTCGAGCGAGGCAAAGCCCGCCGCGCGGAGGAAGGCGAGCAGCCGCCCGACCGTCACATAGTCCTTGAGCACGCGCACGGCGGGGATATTGTAGGAACAGGCGAGCGCCTCGCGCAGGCGCACCGGGCCGTGGTAGGCACGGTCGTAGTTTTCGGGGCTGAACCCGTCGGGGAGCCCGGTGACGGGTACGTCGGCGACGAGGTCGGCGGGAGTGCGTCCCGCGGCAAACGCGAGCGCGTAGGTAAACGGTTTGAGCGCCGAGCCGGGCTGCCGGCGCGCCAGCACGCCATCCACCTGCGAAGCGGCAAAGAAGTCGGGCGACCCGACCCAGGCGCGCACCTCGCCACGCGGCAGTTCGAGCACAATGACCGCCGCCTGACGGGCGTTATGCGCCTGCAGCCGCGCGAGATGGCTGCGCACCAGTCCTTCCGCCGCCTGCTGCAGGTCGAGGTCGAGCGTGGTCGTCACCGCGTCCGTCCCCGCCGGCAGCGGCCCGAAGGCACCGCCCGCCAGCGCCGCGAGGAAATGCGGGGCATGCCACGGCACACGCTCCGGCTGCAGCGCCACCGGCTCCGCCAGCGCCCGCGCGAAATCCTCGTCGGTAATGGCCCCAAGTTCGTGCATGCGCCACAGCACGGTCTGGCGCCGCGCCCGGGCCGCCTCCGGATGCCGGTAGGGAGAATACGCGTCGGGGGCGCGGGTCAGTCCCGCCAGCAGCGCCGCCTCCGCCAGCGACAGGCGGTCGGGCCGCTTGCCGAAGAACAGTTCCGCCGCGCTGCCGATGCCGGTGCACTGGCTGCCGTAGGGCGCGCGATTGAGGTACTGTTCGAGAATCCCGTCTTTGCTGAGACGGCGTTCGAGCCGCCACGCGTCCCACGCCTCGGCCAGTTTCGCCGTCCACGACCCGCGCCGCGTTTCGCCGCGCAGCAGGCGCGCCAGCTGCTGCGACAGCGTCGAGCCGCCGCCGGTGATCCGCCCGCTGACGAGGTTCCCCGCCGCCGCGCGCGCCACCGCCAGCGGGTCGATGCCCGGGTGCCGGCGGAAGCGATGGTCCTCGATGGCCACCGTCGCCGCCGCCAGCCACGGTCCCGCTTCCGCCAGCGGCACCCAGGTGCCGCGCGTCCCGCCGGGAAGCGCGAGCTGGCGCAGGTCGCGCCCGCGGCAGTCGAGAAAACGCCGTGACTGCGCGCTCTCCGGCGTAAAGCGCGCCGCCGGGTA
>CAZWUZ010000087.1:0-13100 GCA_964637655.1 uncultured bacterium
CTCTCCCGCCGGGAGAGGAAGCCGCGAAGCGGCAGGGCAGACACGGCCGGACGTACCCCCTCACCCGACGCTGCGCGTCGCCCTCTCCCAAAGGAGAGGGGACTGATTGGCTGAATAGTTACGCGGATTCGGAAATTACGCAGTGCGCGACGCCGGTTAGCCGGCAGGGTATTCTGCAGGATGTGGCAGGGCGCGTTAGAGAGCGGATTCAGGAAAAACGCAGTGCGCGACTCCGGTAGCGGACGAGGGAACAGGAAAACGTCAGGAGGAGCGCGTAAAAAGAGCGTGCCGCCCGTGATGGGGCGGCACGCCGGGGAATACCGACTCAGTTGAAGAGGTAGCCGCTGCCGTCGCACTCCGGTTCGAGTGAAAGCTGTTGCATCGCACCGCCGCCACCCTGACGCATGCCGCGCGGTCCCTCATCACGGTCATTGCCGCGTTGCCAGTCGTTGCGTTCGCCGCGGAACTGCTGCATGCCGCCGCCGTCGCGCCGACCGCGCCGCATCTCGCGCACATCGCCGCGCTCGTCATCACGTTCGCGCCGGTCACCACGCATCCCCTCGCGCCGGTCGTCGCCGCGCTGCCCCATCATGTCACAACCGGGCATGCCGCGCTCGCCTGCCTGGTATTGCATGCCGCGCGCTTTGCCGCTGATGAAAGCCGCTTTGACTGTCGCCATGCTGCTGATGATGCTGGCCAGAATGATGCACAGGCCAAGCGTCAGTGCCGCGAAAAAGAGTCCTTTGTTGGTCACCATGGTTCGTCTCCTGGTCCGGGTCTCTCCCGGAAGTTAGTTGAAGAGGTAGCCGCGTCCGTCATTGCGCCCGCGCTGCGGGGTTGCTTGCGGGCGTGCCTGCCGGTTAGTGCGGCTGTAGCCGTCGCGCCCGCTGCGCTGACCGCGCTGCTGCATGAAATCCTGCCCGCGATTACCGCGCTGCTCGCGGTAGTCCGCCCGCTGCCACGGGGCGCTGCCGCCGCCGCCATGCCCGCGGTTCTGCTGCCAGCCGCGCATATCGCGCCCCTGCTTGCCGGCGCTGCCCGCCTTGCGGATCGAGCAGGAAACCATCGCTGCCGAGAGCAGCAGGCACAAGCCAAGTATCCCTGCTGCCGTCAGGATGGTCTTGTTGAGTGTCCACCAGCCTTTTGGTGTTGCTGTTCCGGTGTTCGTTTCTTCTGTCATGTTCGTACTCCTTTCCCGTTGTCTGCCTGCATCATACCACGGGTGCGATTAGGGTATCATTAGAGGGTTTTTCCGGCAGGCGCAGGTAGAGCGCACCGAGCACAATGAGCAGCGACCCGAGCAGGAATACCGGCTGCATGCCGATCCGCTCCGCGAGCAGTACCCCCAGCACCGGCACGATCAGTCCGCGCAGCCCCAACAGCGTATACTGCAGTCCGATAACACCTTGTATATGCCTGCCGGTGCTGCGGTACAGGTAGTTCTGCCAGGCGAGGTCCCAGGAAAACTGGGTGACGCCGGTAATGACGGTGGCGATGATAACCGGCCAGATACCGCCGGCGATACAGTAGAGCAGCCCGGCAAAGGGGACGGTCAGCATGATGCGCTGCAGCGTACGCCGCGGCCCGAGCCGGTCGATTTCCCGCCCCCAGAAACAGAATGTGAGCGCATTGCCCAGGCCCATGAGTGCGACCAGCAGCCCGATGGCGGCATTGCTCAGGTGCAGTTCGCGCACCTGAAAGATCGGGAAGAGCGGCAGCACGAGCAGGTTGCCGGTCCCCGCGACCATCTGCGCGACGGTGAACTGCACCAGCGGCGGGCGGCGGCGGATAAACCGCCAGGAGCGGAGGAGGGGCATCGGGCGCAGCCGTCCGCCGCCGTGCGGGACACGGATGTGCGAAAAGTAATGCGTGGCAATAATCCCGGCGAGCGCCCCGGCGGGGAAGAGAAACCGGTAACTGTCCGCCCCGAGCCGGTCGAGCAGCACGCCGCCCAGCGCCGCCGACAGCATGATCGACGTGGTGGAAAAGGTGCGCACATTTCCCATCGCCCGCCCGCGGTACGATTCGGGGTAGACGCGCTGCACGATGACGCTGTAGGCGGGCATCGCCCATGCTTCGAGCAGCCAGACGCCAAGACAGACAGTGAGGAAGAACCACGGGTGGCCCGGAGCGAAGAACATCAGTGCCGGGAGCGTGCGCGCGAGCGTCCAGCCGCGGATGCAGGCGGGAACACAACGCGGGGCGAGCGGGTGCGCGGCGAACCACGAGGTGCCGAGGTAGCCGAGGTACGGGGCTGCCGCGACGAGGCCGATGGCGAGCGGCGACAGGTCGAGGCGCACGGCGACGACGGGAAAATATGAGAGGACAAACCCGTAGTACATCCCCCAGAAGAGGGCGGCGCGCGTGTCCCACCAGTAGGCGGGACGCATCATGAGCGGGAAGGAGCGGGTGAAGAACATGGTGGAGGCGGGACGGCGCTACGCCGCCCCGCGCCTCAGCTCATTCGTTGTGCGGTATCTCGTAGACACTGCCGCCGATGAACTCGCGGATGGGCGACGTCGGCGGGATGACCGACAGGTCGGGGAGCGGCGCCACCGTCTCCATCAGCGCGTGCAGGCGCAGGCCGCGCACGTAGGGGTCGAGCCGCCCCTGCTCGCGCAGCGACTCGACGAACTCGCGCGACGGGAGCATCGACCCCAGCGCGGTCTTGAGCGCCGCCAGTTCGTACGGCAGCCCCGAGTTGATCACCGCCTCGGTGGTGAAGATGTACGGGATGATGTGCTTGAGTTCCCCCTTGCGCACGTAGGGCCAGTGCGGCAGGGTGTGCTCGGGGTTGTAGCCGCGATGCGAGTAGTCGCGCAGCATGCGCTTGAGCATGCGGATGTCCGACCAGCGCGTCGGTTCGCCGGTGATGTGACGGATGACGTTCATCGACTCGATATAGATGCGGAACTTCTTCTTGACCGGGACCGCCGCGGTCAGCTGCGAGAAGAGGCCGTGCAGGCAGTCGATGAGCAGGATCTCGTCATTCGCCAGCGCGAAGGGAATGGTCTTGTCGCGCTTCCCCAGCTTGAAGTTGTAATGCGGCATGTCGATCGGTTTGCCCTGCATGAGCAGGTCGAGATGCTCGTTGAGCAGCGGGATGTCGATCGCCTCGGGCATCTCGAAATCATAGTCGCCGAATTCGTCCTTCGGCTGCTGGTCGAGGTTCTTGAAGTAGTTGTCGATATTGAGGGTTTTGAGCTTCAGCCCCTCCTTTTCCAGTTCCTGCCCGACGATGACCGTGGTCGTCGTCTTGTTGCTGCAGGAAGGGCCGGCCACGATGATGACGCGCAGTTCGTGCTTGCGCTCGAGGATGCGCGCCGCCGCCGCCAGCACGCCGTCGCGGTAGCGCCGCTCCGAGGCGTCGATCAGGTCGCCGAGGTTCTTGCCGCGCCGCCCGAGCACCCAGTCATTGAGCGAAAAGATGCTGTCGCACTCGTGCGCGATGTTCCAGGCGATGCACTGCCCGATGACCGCGCGGTGGATGCCGTCGTTGGTGAACTGCGCCGGGGAGATGTCGCCGCTGCGGATCTTGATCTTCCCCTCGCGGAAGAGCATGTAGGCCTCGGCAATCTCGATCTCGCCGATGTCGCGCAGCAGCGTCTCCACGGTGTCCTGCACGTCCTCGCGCCCCGGGTACATCAGCTCGTTGCCCGGCTGCGCGGCGACCAGTTCCTCCGTCTTGCGCGCGAGGAAGACGCTGATGTCGGTGGCCAGGTCGGGGGTGTAGGCCGGCTGCTGCCCGTCGGTGTAGCGCGTGTCGATGGTGAAGGTGCGGAACTCGTCGGCGACGAAGTCCGCCACCGTTGCCGGCGATGTTTTCGCCGTCTTGCCCGCGAGGAACAGCTCGCGCAGGGCGAAGGCGAGCCGCGTCGTCACGCGCGCGTGGTCGAGCCGCCGCAGCCGCTCCTCGGGCTTGTAGCTGCAGTACATCGTCACGAATTTGTGCTTGAGCGCCTTGGGATCGTAGAAGTCGCGGTAGAGTTTCTCGGCGACCAGGTCGGCGTACTTGCGCGCGCGCAGTTCGGGCGCGCGGCGGTCGGAACCGTCGACGTCGATGATGGTGTTGGTGATCGAGCGGACGATCTTCTCGCGCTCGAACTCCACGACCTTGCCCTGCTTGTTGATGATCCTGGTGACGGTGTTCGGGATGCCCATGGCTGCCTCCGTGCTGCGTCGTTTTCCCGCCGCAACAGTATACCACAAAAGCACGCCGGAGGCAACGGGATTTCCCGGGGGCAGCGACGGGAATTACGGATACAAAAACGCTCAGGCGGGGGGCGGGGTAAGACCGAACGCCAGTGCGGCGGTGTCGTTGCGCAGGATGGCGGTGCCGTCACCGGTGACGACCGGCAGCGTGGCCGGATCGGCGCCGCGCAGCACGGCCATGGCCAGGCGCGCGGTCGCGGCGCCGAGCGCGTGGTTGTCGGTGGCAACGGTGGCGACCCCGCCGAGCGGCACGTAGGTGCCGTCAGCGGGGTAGAGCGGGAGGCGCAGGTCCTGACATGAGCGCAGCAGCGCCGGCCAGGCCGCCGCTACGGTGTTATCGAGGGTCATATAGAGCGCGTCCGCCTCGCCGCGGAGCGAGTGTACCGCCGTCGCGACGGTGGCGCTGTCGTTGACGCTGCGCTCGACCAGCGTGAGGCCCTGCGCGGCACAGACGGCGCGCAGGCGCCCGGTGACGGCGCGTGCCCCGATTTCCGCCGGGGTGCTGATGACCGCCAGCCGGGTGAGTGACGGCTGATACTGGCGGATCAGTGCCACCTGCCGCTCGACCGGGGTGCGGTCGCTGGTGCCGGTCAGGTTTCCCCCGGGTTCCTCCAGCGAACGCACGAGGCCGGCCGCGACGGGGTCACTGACCGCGGCAAAAATCACCGGAATATCTGTCAGCGCGCGCGCGCAGGCCTGTGCCGCCGGGGTGGCGATGGCAATGACCAGGTCGGGCCGGGTGGTGGCCAGCTGGCCGGCGATGGCTGCGGCGGTGGCGGCTTCGCCCCGGGCGTTGTGTTCGGTCAGGACCATGGCGAACGAATCGGCGGCGAACTGCGCGAGGATGCCGTCGCGGATGGCGTCGAGCGCGGGATGCGGCACGTACTGCAGCAGCGCGACGTGCGGCACCTCCGGCGCGGTGGCATCGCCGCAGGCGGATAGCAGGCCGCAGAGCAGGAGCAGAAATGTCAGCAGGCAGCGCACGGTCTCACCTCGCAGTTGTGATGCTCCGACTCTACGTACTGCCGCGGGATGTGTCAAGGATTCCGGTGCTGCTGCTGACGCCTGCGGTCTGGTATGGTATAAACAGCGTGCGCGCCCGTAGCTCAGCTGGATAGAGTACCTGGCTTCGAACCAGGGGGTCGGGGGTTCGAATCCCTCCGGGCGCACCAGTGTGCAGGGGCGATCGCGGTTGCGCCTATCTGTCGTGTGAGAAGAAAGCGGGAGCGCCTGGAAAAACTGTTCTGCAGCGGCAACGTGGTGCGCGACTGCGGTTGAGGATTTCGGATGGCGAGAGATCGGCAGGAGCGCATACAAAAAGGAAAGCCGGGCGTTTCGGAGCGCCCGGCATCCTTATAAGGGATGGTTAGTCCTCGCTGATGCCCCGGCACTTGGGAGGGAAGCCGGTGCATCAACTAAGAGATTTATCGGCACTATGCCGGGAAACTTTATTCTTTTTTTGTGCAGTGGCGGAGAATACCCGATGACCAGGAATATCGGTATACTTATCGTGCTGCTGGTGCTCGGGATGCAGTCCGCGGCACTGGCCTGGGGCAAAGACGGGCATCAGTGGATTGTGCGCGAAGCGGTCGGACTGATGCCCGACACCTACGCGGCGACCATGCGCGAATACTACCTGCGCTATATCTACCGCCGGGTGATGGCGCCCGACCAGCGCAAGTCGCAGGACGAGACGGAAGCCCCGAAGCACTTCCTCGATGTCGAGGATTACGCGGCGGCGGGACTTTCCGCCGCCGCCATGCCGTGGGACATGGCGCGCGCGCTCAAGGCGGTCGGGCCACGCCGCTTCCGCGAGTACGGACAGGGTCCGTGGGCGGTACGCGACACCTACGAACAGCTGGTGGCGGCGCTGCGCGCACGCGACTGGGCGACCGCACGGCGGATGTTCGCCGATATCTCCCACTACGTGGGTGACCTCGCGCAGCCGCTGCACGCCACGCGCAACTACGACGGGCAGGTGACCGGCAACCGCGGGGTGCATGCGCGTTTCGAGATGGACCTGCTGCAGCGCTGCCTCAGCGAGGTGCCGAAGGCAACGGGCGAAGTGCCGGCGTTGGGCGACCCGCTGGCCGCGGCCTTTGCCCTGGTGCGGGCGAGCAATAGCCGGGTCGATGCGGTGATGGCGGCCGACCGCAAGGCCGCCTGGGACCCCGCCCTCTATGACAATACCTACTACCGCGCCTTCCAGGCGGAGATCATGCCGGTCATGGTCGCCTCGCTGCATGACGGCGCGCGCGCGCTGGCGGCCTATTATCTCGCCGCGCTGATCGCGGCGGAGCAGGGCGGGGTGGTGACCGACAGCACGGCGCTGGCGGGAGCGGAGGCCGAGCCCGAAGTGAATTTTGTCGCGCGTGACGCGGAAATGGATCGCGGCTGGCGCCGTCGTGACAGAAATGAACGCGAGGCGGAACCGCGCCCGCTCACGGAGGCGCAACAGAGCCGCCGCTTCTGGCTGATTCTCGCCGGCGTGCTGATGGGGGGCGGTGGACTGGCGGTCTACCTGCGCTTCGGGCGCCGGCTCTTCCCGCCGCCGCCGCCGGTACAGGAAGAGCTCTTCAGCGAGTCGGCCCCGCCCGGCGAATCGGCACCCGGTGACCATGCGCGCCTGCTGTAGCGTACTGCTGCTGCTGCTGGCGCTGCCGGCGGCAGCGGACACGGACACGTGGCGCATTGCCGACCGCGTGCTCGACAACGCGCTGCTCACCGCCTACTGGACCGCCGACGAGACCTTTGCCGTCGCGCCCAAGGAAGCGGTGTACGACCGGCACGGCATCCTGCTCGGGCACTATCGCGCCGATTTTCTCGATGCGGTGCGGCTCGAGGGGTGGGGCAGAGGGGATGGCAACGGCAATACCGGCGACTTCCTCGGGCATTACCGCCCGCGCGGATTCTACCGCCATGCGTATCCGCTTGACAGCCGCAACGGCGAACTGGCGGCGTGGCAGACTGTGGCCGCCGGGCGCAACATCCCGGTCGGCACCCGCCTGCGCATCCTCGCGCTTCCGCCGGGTCAGCCGCGCGACCCGCAGGTGCGCGAGCGGCTGCTGGCGACGGAGTTCGTCGTGCGCGACCGCGGGTCATGGCTCAAGCCGTGGCAGTTCGACCTCTACGTTGGCAACCAGTACGCGCCGGAGATGAAAAAAATGCCCGAGTCGTTCCGTATCGACTGCGCCGTCGTCGCCCTCGATTTCCCCGACTGACCAGCCACTGTATCGTTGCCACTGAGCGTCTGAGGTCCGTCATTTCATGGCGCGCTGCCTGCCGGCGGGTAAGCGCCCGCAGGCCGTCCCGCTCTCCGTCTCTACGCTTTTCTCTGCGTACTCAGCGTGCTCTGCGGTGAACACGCCTTGCTGTGTAGTTCCGTGTGCTCCGTGTGCTCCGTGGTTGCCGGTTTGCGACGGTGTGTCATGCGGTGAGTCACCGGGATCAGCGCGGTGCTTGCCTTGCGGGCGGCAGGGGTGGTATGATGCAAGTACCTCGCGCGCGGGAGAAACCCATGCTCACCTCGATACCCGTTTTTGACATGCTCAAGCTCATCAATGCCAGCCACGAATCGCCTGCCGGCGTGCTGGGCATGCACCGCGTCGAGTATCACGGCAAGTCGTTCCTTGCCGTGCGTGCGCTGCTCCCCGATGCCAGGGAAGTCGCGGTGGTCGACCGCAGCGACCCGTCGCGCCGCTACCCGATGGAGCAGTTGCACCGTTGCGGGCTCTTCGAGGCGCTCGTCTGGGACCGTGACAAGCGCTTCAAGTACCAGCTGGCCATGACCGACCACTACGGGCAGGAGCACCTGCTCAACGACGTCTATGCCTTCTGGTCGGAGGAACTCTCCGATTTCGACCGCTACCTGTTCAACACCGCGCGCCACTACCGGCTCTACGAAAAACTCGGGGCGCACCTCAAGACCGTCGACGGGGTGGCCGGCGTCCACTTCGCCGTCTGGGCGCCCAACGCGAAGCGGGTCAGCGTGGTCGGCAATTTCAACAACTGGGACGGGCGCCGCCACCAGATGGTGCGCCGCGGCGGGGCCGGCATCTGGGAACTGTTCATCCCCGACATGGTCGCCGGCGACCTCTACAAGTACGAAATCAAGACGAAGGGAAACCGCATCCTGCTCAAGGCGGACCCGTTCGCCTTCTCCGCCGAAATGCGCCCGGCCACCGCGTCGCGCGTGGCGACGGTGGCGGGTTATGAGTGGCATGACCGCGAATGGCTCGACCAGCGCGCGCGCGCCGACCTCTACCGCGCCCCGGTCTCCATCTACGAGGTGCATCTGCCGTCGTGGATGCGCGGTGACAACAACCGCCTGCTCAACTACCGCGAACTGGCACCGCGCCTCGTCGAGTACGTGCAGCAGAACCACTTCACCCATATCGAACTGATGCCGGTGATGGAGCATCCGCTCGACGCCTCGTGGGGCTATCAGGTGACGGGCTACTTCGCGCCGACCAGCCGCCTCGGCACCCCGCACGACTTCATGTTCTTCGTCGATTACTGCCACCAGCACGGCATCGGGGTCATCCTCGACTGGGTCCCCGCGCACTTCCCCAAGGACGCGCACGGGCTGGCGCGCTTTGACGGGACCGCGCTCTATGAGCATGAGGACCCGCGCCTGGGCGAGCATCCCGACTGGGGGACCAAGATCTTCAACTACGGGCGCTACGAGGTGGCCAACTTCCTGATTTCCAGCGCGCTCTTCTGGCTCGACAAGTACCACATCGACGGGCTGCGCGTCGACGCCGTGGCCTCGATGCTCTACCTCGACTACTCGCGCAAGGCGGGACAGTGGGTGCCCAACAAATACGGCGGGCGGGAGAACCTCGAGGCGATCGAGTTCCTCAAGCACCTCAACAGCATCGCCTACCAGTATTACCCGGGGATTACCATGATCGCCGAGGAATCGACCGCGTGGCCGGGGGTGAGCAAGCCGGCGTGGGCGGGCGGGCTCGGGTTCGGCTTCAAGTGGAACATGGGGTGGATGAACGACACGCTCGTCTACCTCGAGAAGGAGCCGATCCACCGCAAGTTCCATCATTCCAACCTGACCTTCTCGCTGCTCTACGCCTACACCGAGAATTTCATCCTGCCGTTCTCGCACGACGAGGTGGTGCACGGCAAGAAGTCGATGATCAACAAGCTGCCGGGCGACCGCTGGCAGCAGTTTGCCGGCCTGCGCGCGCTCTACACCTACTACTTCGGGCACCCGGGCAAGAAGATGCTGTTTATGGGGAGCGAGTTCGGGATGTTCAACGAGTGGCGCGAGACGAAATCGCTCGACTGGCACCTGCTGCAGTACGACTGGCACCAGCAGCTGCAATTGTGCGTGCGCGATCTCAACCGCCTCTACCGCGAGGAGCCGGCGCTGCACCGCCACGACCATAGCGGGCGCGGCTTCGAGTGGCTCAACTGCGACGATTACAACAATTCCACCTTCAGCTTCGTGCGCAAGGGGGATGACGAGGACGATTTCCTCGTCATCGTCGTCAACTTCACCCCGGTGCCGCGCCGCGGCTACACCATCGGCGTGCCGCAGCGCGTGGCCTTCCGCGAGATCTTCAACAGCGACGCCGAATGTTACCACGGCTCCAACGTCGGCAATCCCGGGACGCTGCAGCCTAACAGCTACGGCGCCAATGGCAAACCGCAGTCGCTGACCGTCAACGTGCCACCGCTGGGAGGCATCATCCTCAAACCCGTGCGTGGCTGAAAGACGACCATGAGCGAGACGACCGTCCTGCTGATCGAGCCGTGTGATGCCCTGCATGCGGTGCTGGCCTACAACCTGCAGAAGCGCCGCTACCTGGTGGTGCGTGCGGCAACCGCGGCGGCGGCGCGCGAGTATTTCCAAAGCCGGCAGCCGGCCGACCTCGTTCTGCTCAACACGGAACTGCCCGATGCCGACGGCACGGCGTATGCCGCGACCCTGAACAAGGCGCACAGCAACCTGCCGGTCATCCTGCTGGCACCGGTGCTGACGCGGGAGCAGGTGCTGCGCGTGTCGCAGGCGCGCTGCAACGGCATTATCGCGCTGCCGTGCACCCTCGACGACCTGTTCGACAAGCTCAACGAGGTGCTGCATGCCGATACCGCCTGCGCGCCGCTGGTTATCGGCAGGTACGACGTGCTGGTGCTGCGCGGTAACCTGGCGGCCGACTTTTCCCCGCGCCTGAAGAGCATGCTCGGTACGGTACTGGCCTCCGAGCGCACTTCGCTGGTCCTCGACATGACTGAAGTGGGGTTTCTTGCCCACCAGAACATCGTCGTGCTGACTACCGCGGCGTGCCGTGCCCGCAAGTGCGGCAAGACCGTCGCCCTGGCCGGGGCGAACGCGGACATCATCAAGATGCTGGAGAAGGCAGGTACCCTGAAGGTGTTCCGCCAGTGTCCCAACCGCGCTGAGGCACTGCGCGGCGCCTGATGCGTGTCGGGCGCCTGCGTTCCGGCAGCATATCCGTTTTCTGCGCCGGTATCGCGCGCTGCCGACACTGTCGGTATCCGGACGTCGGCTGTTCGGCGTTCCCCGGCGTCACGGCAGGTATGGTGAAAACTGGCAATGGCGGCATTCCGTGCTGCACCCTGAAAAGGTGGGGATAATGGACGTGCACGGCACAATCCCGCGCAGCGAACTCGAGGCGCGGCTGGCGCGTTTCCGAGCCGTGCTGACGGCAGAACAGCCGCAGTGGCAAGTGGCGGTAATCTTCAGTCGCATCAGCCAGTACTATTTCACCGGCACGCTGCAGGACGGGGTGCTGCTTATCCCGCGCGACGGCACGGCGCGCTACTTCGTGCGGCGCAGTTTCGAGCGCGCGCTTACGGAATCGGAATTTCCGGATATCCTGCCGATGCAGAGCTACCGCGATGCCGCCGCGGTATTCGGCGCCACGCCGGACGCCATTCACGTCGAGACGGAGGCAGTGCCGCTCGCCATGCTGCAGCGCTTCCAGAAACATTTTCCCGCGCGCACCGTGCTTGCCTGCGACCTGGCCATGGCTAAAACGCGGGCGGTGAAAGGCGCGTACGAACTGGCCTGCCTCGAACGCGCGGGCATTATCCATCGCGAACTGCTCGAAGAAGAAGTGCCGCGCCTGCTGCGCGAAGGGATGAACGAGGCGGAGCTCGGGACGGCGATCTACGCGCAGCTGGTCAGCCGCGGGCACCAGGGGGTGATCCGTTTCGGCATGTTCCAGGTGGAGGCGATGCTCGGGCAGATCGGTTTCGGCGACAGTTCGCTCTACCCGACCGCGTTCGACGGGCCGGGGGGCTGCCGTGGCATCTGCGCGGCGGCACCGGTCATCGGCAGCACGGAGCGCACTCTGCGTCCGGGTGACCTGGTCTTCGTCGATATCGGCTGCGGCTACCAGGGCTATCAGACCGACAAAACGATGACCTATGTGTTCAGGGGAACGCTGTCTGACGATGCGGTTGCTGCACACCGCCGCTGTGTGGAACTGGAACTGCAGACAGCGGCTATGCTTCGTCCGGGCGCCATTCCCGAGGATATCTACCGCACGGTCATGGGCTCGCTGTCAGTGGAGTTCAGGGAGAACTTCATGGGGTTTGGTAACCGCACGGTGAACTTCCTCGGGCACGGGACGGGCTTGCATGTCGACGAGTACCCGGTCATCGCCGAAAAGTTCAAGGAGCCGCTCGAGGAAAACATGGTCATCGCGCTGGAACCGAAGAAGGGCATCCCCGGTGTCGGTTTAGTGGGGAGCGAAAACACGTATGTCGTCACGCCGCAGGGTGGTCGTTCGCTTACCGGCGTCCACCCCGGCCTCATGCCAGTCGGCTGAGTGGTCCGCGCGCCACTATTACGGTTGTTGTTTTTAGTCGAAACTTAAAAAGTGGTGGAGGCGAGGGGAGTCGAACCCCTTCAATAATAATCACTAAAGCTTTATTGCCAGTCGGTTATATTGCCAAAGGCATTTTTGTGGGGCATTTATGGGGCATCTGACGTACTGATGAGCGACGATTACAGATCGCGTAATAATCACTATCCCTACGATTAGCGTTCTGCGTTGAGCCGCGCCAGCGGCGAAGCGCAGCAACGCGAAGTTAAGCAGGTTCATTGTACAATTTATCTGACCGCCGGGACAACCTGGCTGCTGGGTTCTGAAGGGAAGCAGTTCCCCTTGGTGAGCTTTTGATTTGTCTCGGTTCCGACTTTATCAGATCAGGATTTGACCTCATAAGTTTCCGGCTCCGATTCTATCGGGTTCGATCATCATTATTGTGAGCGTATTTGATTTATACGAAACCGCATGCTGAATATAATTTCCAGAAAGATCCAGTTCAAAAATAGGGTTGGCATATTCGGCTGTAATGCGATATGTTCCAGATCGTACCACTGCAGGAGACTGGAAGTGCACAGGATTCCCTGTATTCCAATAGTAGTTCTCCGGGACTCCATACAAATCATTTCTGGAGCTTTCCAACACAATATTTACCCCGAGATAATACTTAGGATATATTCCGAATGCGGGTTTTGGCCAATCGACGGGCAAGTCCCCCCAAAGAATTCTCGGAAAAAATGAAATCGAAGAATCAAAAATGTTTTCAACATACACTTGTATTCCGCCTGGAAAACCACGCCCAAAATCAGGCAAAGAGATGTACGTGTCGCCGTAATTATGTAATTCGACACTGATAGGAATGGGGGCACCGATGTTATAGCTTGTGGTTTCCGAAACAATACGAAGTTCAAGTTGATCGGCTATATTTTGCCCCTGAACAGAGATGGAAAGAAAAACGCTTGTAAAAATTACACTCAGAATCACAATTATGATTTTCTTCATAAAAACCTCATTTCGCTTAACGACCGGGGCTCCGCAGCGAAGCTGCGGCAGCCCCTTGTTCTGTTGCAACGC
>CAZWUZ010000088.1:0-13022 GCA_964637655.1 uncultured bacterium
CGGCTGGTAGGTGTTCCATGCCTGCGCCGTGTTGAGCAGGGTGACGTTCCCCTTTTCGAACAGCAGCGTGTACTGCGCCGCCCCCTCGCGCCACGCCTGGGTGAAACTGACCCCGAGCAGCGTGCACTCGACCGGCATCCAGACGCGGTCCTCGCGCACGATGTACAGGCCGCGCGCGATATCCGCCTCGGCCACCGTCCCCTTGGGCAGGCCGCTGTCGAACATCAGGAAGATATGGTCGGGGGTGAGGATGAGCATGGTGGCGATCTGGATGTTCTCCAGGCAGGAGGCGAACAGCGCCACCATGTCGTCGCAGTCGCCCGTGCGCCGCAGCAGCAGTTCGCGCGGGTGCTGGATGTAATCGACCGCGATCTCCCCGCCCAGCGCCGCCGCGAGCGAGATGTTCGGGTCGCGCACGTAGCGGATCTGCGCCGCGCCGAGCGCGTCGTACACCTGCATGGCGCGGTAGATGTTCGGGGTCAGGTAGGACGGCACGTGCTGGTGGCGGCTGACCACGCCGCGCACGAACTCCTGCACCACCTCGTCCTTGGCGTGGATGAAGGCACCGTAGCGCAGCGGTTCCGCCCAGGTGATCGAGTTGATGCCGTGCAGCGTCAGTTTCTGCGCCACCTCGCGCGTGTTGGTGCGCCGGTCGCTGTCGTAGCGGATGCGCACGCGCGCCTGCACCGCGTCGTCGGCACGCACATGCCGCACCTTGTCGTTGAAGACGAGGTGCAGCGGGATGGTGCGGGTCGAGCGCGGCGCCATCTCGATGTCCTGCTCGCTGAACGCGTCCATGTAGCCGTCGATGATCGTGCCGACCTTGACGGTGAACGGCTCGTCGGCATTGTTCTTGAGGACGATTTCCCCCGCCGGACTGCCGACGTACGACTTGTAGTTCGAGGCGAACAGGTCGCTGACCGTGACGCGGTCGATGACCACCTGCGCGTCGTAGAAATCGTACATCCACGCCAGCGAGAAACGGTGGGTTGCCGGCAGCGTCGGGTAGCCCGTGTAGGCGTAATCGCACTGGAAGTTGCGGTAGGCGACTCCCGTCCCCACCGACCAGACCACGCCCTCGTCGCCGTCGAAATCGCGCTGCAGCCCGCCGCGCAGCGCCACCAGGCCGCTCCACCAGTACTCGGCCCCGAGGTTGTAGCGGTCGTTCATGTCGAACGCCACGGTCAGGTCCTCGTAGGGCTCCCCCGCCAGCCCGAAGGTCCACTGCGCGTTGGCCACCGTGCTCTGTCCCCCCGCATCATACGTGATGGTCGGGTTGTTGATATCGCGCACGGTCAGCGCCGCGCGCACCTTGTACTTCCCGAGGAAGCGGTACCAGTCATGGCGGTAAATGTCGCGCAGCCAGGCGCTGCGGTAGGCGTCGTCACTCTCGTCGCGGTCGCTGAAGGCGTAGAGCAGCCCGGCGTCGAAACCCCAGCCGGTGCCGCTGCCGACGCTGCGGTTGTCCAGTTTCACGTCGTGGCTGTAGTAGCGCGCCCCCACCCCCGCGCTCATGTCGCGCAGGAAGCGGTAGCCGAAGGCGAAGGTCATGCGGTCATCGTGGAAAAAGAGTTCGTTGTCGTCAAACGCCACCCGCGACCAGTCGAAACCGAACCCCGCATGTTCCCCCCACGGCGACGCATAGACGAGGTACGAGTTCTTCAGGTCGAGCCCGTAGAGATCACCGTACATCGTGTTCAGTTCCTTGTGGGTCAGGTAGGCGAGCGACGCCGCGTTCCACTGCAGGCAGTTGGCGTCGCCGGGCACCGCGCTGAACGCCTCGCCCATCCCCAGCGGACGGGCGCCAACGGGAATGCCGTCATAGGCAGCCGCAGGCAGGGCGACCGCACCCAGCATGAAGACGGCGCACAGCAGGCGGAGCGGGCTCATTTGTTCATCAGGTAGACGAGTTTGGTTTCCTTCGTCCCCCCCGCCGCGATGCTGATGATATAGGCGCCGTTGGCGACATACTCGCCCTCCTCATCGCGCCCGTCCCACTGCACCACGTTGCTCCCCGCCGGATAGGTAACGTTGCGCACGATTTCCCGCGCCATGCGCCCGCTGAGCGCGTAGGCCTTGATGGTGACGGCCTCGGGCGCCCCGAGCGTGAACGAGATATCGAGGTGGTCGGAGAAACCGCTCCCCGACGGGGTGAAAACGCGGGGCTGGGCATTGACCCGCGACAGGCCCGCCGTTGCCGCCCCCGCCCCCGAGCGGTCGTCCATGATGGCATACTGGCGGAAATCAGTTACTGCCGTGGTCAGCGTGCGGGCCGCCGTGTTGAGCGTGCCGCCGACCTTCTCCCACGTGCTCGTCGCGGTGTTCCAGCCGTAGAGGGCGAACGACGCCGGCTGGTAGCCGACCTCCTCCGCCGCCGTCCATTTCATGGTCAGCGTCCCCGGCTTGGCCAGGGTCGTGTTGGCGGGGTAGAGGTCGTAGCCGACCCCGATGGCGGTGATGTTTGCCGGTGCCGGGTCGCTCACCGCGCTCATGCGGGTAACCGTGACCACCGTCGCCGCGTTGAGCGCGTTGGGCGGCAGGTAGAGCGAACCGTTCCTGTCGGTGCTCGTCACCGTGTTCTGCACTGCCGGGTCGAGCGCCTGGTTGTTGACCGCGATGACGCGTTTCGTCCAGGTCGAATAGAAGCCTGCGCCGTCGAGCAGGCGCGCGCGCAGCCAGACCATGCTGTCCTTCCCCGAGGCGGGGAGCGTCTGCCAGCGGAAGGTGTAGGGGGTGGTGGTATCGGGGTTGCTCCCCGAATCGGCCACGCAGGCGATATAGGCGCCGTTATCCCCATCCGTCGAGTCGAGCGAGTACTGCCATTCGACCTGCGCCACCCCGTCGCTGTCGCTCGCGGTGACGGTGACGTCAACGATGCCGCCGACCTCTTCGCCCGCCGCCGGGGCGGTGAAGGTGACGCCCCCGCCCTGCGGGATGTTGACCACGATATACTCGTCGTTGCGGTTGCTGCCGTCGCTGGTCCGCAGACGCAGGGTGTAGTTGCCCGCGCTCAGTTGCGACACGTCCCACGCCTGCAGCAGCGAATTGCTGACATTGGCCGCCCCCGCGCTGCCGATGGTGGTGAACGCCCCCTGCGCAGGATACTTCCCCGCGGCATAGGCGAGCGTCCACGCGGAAATGTTTTCGTAGTCGATCGCGCTGCCGAGCACCGCGACATTGCCGGCCGTGAGCACCGCCCCGTGCCGCGGCGAACTGATGCGCGCTTCGGGGCTTTTCTTGTTGTAGCGGCAGATCCCGTTCTTGGCGCCGAAATAGACGTAGTTGCCGTCGACGTCAATGCCGTAGATGTAGTTCTCGATCAGGCCGCTGCCGGTCTTGATGTTGCGCCAGGACGCTCCGTCGTTGCTCGTGTAGGTGACCCCGCCGTTGCTGCTGCTCCCCACCCAGACCGTCTCGCCGTCGATGCGCAGGCAGTAGTTGTTGTTGGTGTCAAAGCCGTTGGCGGTGGTATAGGTCGTCCAGGTGGTGTAGGGGGGCGCCGCCTTGGCCACACCGCCGCGGGTCGCGATCCAGACCGTATCCATGGTGATGGCGACATCGTAGACGTAAACATCGGGCAGCCCGGCCAGGTAGTTGGTGAAGGAGGCGCCGCCATTGGTCGAGCGCGCCACCCCGTTGTTGGTCGCCACCCAGACCGTATCACCCTGCGCCGCCACGCCGTTGACCGAGTCGCTCCCCAAACCGTTTCCCACAGTACGCAGCACAGGCCAATTTGTGCCCTTGTCCCTGGATATGTAGAGTCCGTTAGTCGTCCCCACGTAAACAGTATCGCCATCCTGAATAATACACCGAACGTTTTTACCATCTAGCGCAGCAACCCTATCCCACGTCAAACCTGTCGTTGATTTTGCCATCCCACTAGCGGTGCCAACAAAAACCCCATCCGCTCCAGCCAGCACTGCCTGACAGTTTGTATCGGGAATTTTCCCGGCAGTATTCTCGGGCGTGAACGTCGTCCATGAAGCGCCGTTGTCCGTCGATTTGCTCAGCCCGCCCGGGGTGCATGCCGCCCAGATGATGCTGCTGTAGACATCGACATCATAGGCATTGATGGACCCCTGCAGATTCCAATCGACACCGGCACGATTTGGCTGTACGTCACCCACCCCGTTGGTGGCCGTGTAGGTCGTCCAGGTCGCCCCATTGTCCACCGAGACGCTTATGCCACCGCCGGCACTGCCTCCCCAGACGCGCACTCCGTCAATCAACACTGAAAACATGTTGTTGAGCCCATTGACAAATTGATCGTTTGTCCAAGTTGTTCCGGAATCAGTTGAGCAACTTATCCCACCGCGCCCGGCACCTGAAGGGCTGTCGCTGCATGCCAGCCAAACATATCCCGGCGAAATTGCCACATCGTATACATTGTCGCTGCCGATACCATCAATCCGGTTTTTGTGAACCCAGGTAGCACCGTTATCAGTACTTGAATAAACTCCATCACCCCACGTAGCCACAACCAATGTCTGGCCAGAGCGGGCAATCGAGTAAACTTCCGACGTGATTACCGGGTTGCGAATCCACGTGCCGCCGTAGTTGCTGGTTCCGAACAACCCGATATTCGGGAACGTCCCCGGATCGTCCGGGGATGGCGCAGCATACAAGGTATCTCCTGCCCAATAAATTTTATCAAACAGAGCTTGCGCCGCAAGATTATTCCACGTCCCGCCGTTGTTATCTGTCCAGCGTATTGCACCGGTCGTAGCCGGCGCCATGCCATAAGCGGCAACCCACAATGTATCACTGCTTGCAGTCAGCGATGTGATTACATGGTTAGCATAAACGCTATCAGAAAAAGAAGTTCCATTATCAGCTGTGTAGCATAAGCCACTAAACGTCCCAACCCACAGTCTTCCCTTGTGTATGGCTAAACTGTACACCCAATTGTCAGGTAATCTATCGGCAGTAGTAAATGTTGTCCACGTCCCGGTAGCCTTGCTGTAGCGCTTGAGACCGCCGAAGGTGCCGTACCAGACGTAGTTCGCATCCGACGCCATCGCGTTGATGCGGCTTGTGTTTGTGTAGTTGGAGAAATCGGCAGCCTCAGCGATTGACATGCCTGCCACCAGCCAAACAAATGACAGTAGAGTGAGTACGCCCCTAACTGAAAGCAATTCATATCCCCCTTGACAAAACATAGCACCAATTATACAGTTGCCGTTATGAAAAAGCAAGTGTCGCCATTTTGCATGTTGTTGCTATTTGTTGCGATACTTGTGGGGGGCTTGTTTTCCGCCCCTGTGCGAGCAATAAATCGCCAATCGTCGACAGTGAGAAAAGGAAAGTTCTATATCGGTGACGATAAGATTAACGCCGCAGATACGATGGTGTTTCAGTTGATGGACCTTTCGCTCTATAATTCAGTGTATGGACTAACTGCGACAGATTCCTCGTACCCCACATATGCCGCTATGGATATAGTTGACACTGGTACAAGTTATCACCGAATTGACGAAGAAGATATTTTTGATGTCGCGCGTAGATTTGGCGGACTATAGCAGATCCCTCCCTCCGAGCAGCAGCGTCAGGGTGCGCCACATGATGCGCAGGTCCAGCCAGAGCGACTGCTCGCGCACGTAGCGCAGGTCGTATTCGATTTTCCGCTGCAGGTCGGACTCGGTGGCAGTGGCGCGATGCGAGACCTGCGCCAGTCCGGTGATGCCCGGCAGCACGCGCAAACGCCCGTTGCGCAGTTCCGGATACTTGTCGTAGAAGTAGGCACGCTCCGGGCGCGGCCCGACCACGCTCATCTCTCCGCGCAGCACCGTTCCGAACTGCGGGAGCTCGTCGAGTCCGAAGCGCCGCAGCCAGCGCCCGACCCGGGTGATGCGCGGGTCGGCGGGCTGCGCCCAGCGCGGGGTGCCGTCCGCCTCAGCGTCCGCCTGCATGGTGCGGTACTTGCACAGGATGAACGGTTTTCCGTCTTTGCCGAGACGTTCCTGCCGGTAGAAGATACTCCCGCGCGATTCAAGCATAATGGCGAGCGCGATGAGCGGATGCAGCAGCGCCCAGACCATCAGCCCGCACGACGCGACGAAGAGGTCCAGCAGCCGTTTCATTGCCGGTCATGCTCCCAGTGCGGCGCAGTGCTGCCCGCCAGCGCGTGCAGCAGCCCGACGGTAAACGCCACATGCGTCAGCAGGCCATGCACCAGTGCCGCCGCCGCCGCCCGCACGGTGGTATACGTCCAGCCATAAAAGCGATTCTGCAGATCAAGCAGCAGTGCGGCTGGAAGCGCCAGCCACAGCAACAGCCACGACCCGTAGGGTGCAGCCAGCCGGAACAGGATGCCAAGGGTCAGCAACAGCAGCGGCAGCAGCAGCGGGGCACAGAGCCAGCGCAGAATTTTGTGCGACCAGAGGCAGAAACGCGCGCGCGGCGGCAGCGGCAGGTGCAGCAGCAGCGGCAGCATGGCAAAATTTGCCGCGGCGATGCGCACCTTGCGCCGGAACTCCGCATCGCTGCCGCTGCTCTCCTCCCGCGCCCGCGCCGCCGGCACATAGACCGCGCGGCCGCGCGGCAGCAGGCGCAGCGGGATGAGCAGGTCTTCCATCAGCAGGCCGTCCGGAAGCGGTGTCCAGTCGCGCAGGCGCAGCGCATGCAGCGCCCCGTTGGCACCGATAAGACACCCCTCCGCCCCCTCGCCGCGTTTCAGCACCTGTTCCCCGCGCCAGTACCACGCCTCGCCGTTGTCGCCGCTGACGGTCAGTTCGCCGCAGGCACTCGTCACTGCCGGGGCGGCCAGCGCTTCCGCCAGCCGCCGCACCGCGTCGGGCTGCAGTGCGGTGTTGGCATCGGTGAAAACCACCACCGTCTCCGGCGGCATCGTCTTCTGCAGGTGCGCCAGCGCCGCGTTGAGGCCGGCACTCTTGCCCCCGCGCTGTGCCAAACACAGCAGTTCCGCCCGCCCGTCCGCGCGCACGCTGGCATCGCTGCCGTCGTCTGACGCATCGGAAACAAACAGCATGCTCAGCTTCTCCGCCGGGTAGTCGAGCGCACGGCAGTTCGCCAGTTTCGCCGGCAGCTGCGTCTGCTCGTTATGGTAGACACAGACCACCACCGCCGGCGGCAGGTCATCGGCCGGCAGCGCCAGCCATAACGGCTGCCGGCGCGACCAGCCCCGGCAGAGCAGCGGATAGCCGACATAGCACCAGAGCGGCACCGCCCACAACACCAGCGGCGCCAGCAGCAGCCAGATCATGACCGTCACCGGCCCGACACCAGCGCGGGGAGGAAATGCGTCGCCGCGCGCCGCAGGCGATAGCGGCTGTCCGGATCGTCGCGCCACTGCCGCCACTGCTGCCGCCAGTACACCGGGCGGCAGTAGAATGCCCGCCGCGCCCGCGCACACCACTGTCGCGCTGTCGCCGCGTCGAACGGGGCTGCCGCCAGCGCGTTCCCCGGTTCCGGCAGCGGCGGGTAGAACTGCGCGGTGTCGAGCGGCAGCCGCCGCGCCCAGGCGATGGTCGCTTGCGTCTCGCGCGCCGTCTCCCCCGGCCAGCCGAGGATAAAACAGCCATGCACGCGGATGCCCGCATCCGCCGCCGCGCGCGCAAAGCGTTCCATCGTTGCCGCGTCAACGCCCTTGTGCAGCGCACGCAGCGTGCGCGCGCTTTTGGCCTCGAAGCCGACCGTCAGCGAGGCGCAGCCGCTCGCCCTGAGCGGCGCCAGCCAGGCGGTATCGAGGTCAGCGCGCGCGTTTCCCGCCCAGCGCAGGCGCGGCGCGCGACGCGGTTTTTCCGCGCACCACTCCGTCAGCCACCCGGCATCAGCGGTAAAGGTCTCGTCCTCGAAAAAGACCGCGCGCACCTGCGGCCATTCCCGTTCCACCCACGCCAGTTCGTCGAGCACCTGCCCGACGCTGCGCCGCTCGCTCTCCCCGCCCGGCGCGCAGAAGGCGCAGCGCCAGTCGCAGCCGTAGCGCGTGCGCAGCGTCAGCACGGGATGCGGCGCGCAGGCGTAGAAATAGCGTTCCAGCGGCAGGCACTCCTGCGCCAGCGGCGCGACCTGCGGCCATTCCGCCGCCGCCAGCACCGCCGCCGGCGCCGGCAGCACGCGCAACCCCGCGCGCCAGCGCAGTTGCGGCATGCTTTCGCCCGTGCGCAGCCAGTGGCGCACGGGGAGCAGCGGCAGCCCGGAAACCACCGCGTCGAGCGCATCATGCGCCGGCGGGTCGCCATCAAGACATTTGATGCTCAGAAAGAGATGGCGCGCGGTGAGCGCCCGTTCCTTGCACCGTGCCGCCGCGGCGATATCGTGCGCCAGCGACGGATAGGCCGCGGCAGCGATGAGCAGGTCGGGTTCCCAGCGATGCAGTTGCTCCGCCAGCACGGGCAGGGTTTTCTGCTCGGCCACCGCATCGACGACCAGCACCGTGTGCCCGTCGGCGCGCAGCCCCGCCGCGGTCAGCAGCAAATCATGCGGCATATAGAGCGTGCCGCTGCGCGGCACCGACGGCGAACGCGAGGCACGCGAATAGCCCGCCCGGTACGGCGGGTTGATGAGCGCGATGCGTTTTGTCTTCATCGCCGCCCGCCCGGAGCGTCGCACATGTTCACCGCAGAGCACGCAGAGAACGCAGAGCGCTCACGAATCGCCGGACATTTCTGCAGGTCATGCCCGTCAGCAGCGGGTATCGGTTGCTCTGCCGCATTTTCCAGCACTGCTCGCCTCTCCCCCGCTCGCCTGCTTTGCTCTGCGTGCTCTGTGTGCTCTGTGGTGAACATTCCTGCCTCATCCATGGCAGGAACCACCGGCGGCGCGGTGCAGCACATCGAGCGTCGCGGCCGCCGCCTTCTCCCAGGTCAGGTGCGCCACCTGTTGCGGCCCGGCAGCGCGCAACTGCTGCTGCCTGTCCTTCTTCTGCACCGCCGCCAGCGCCGCCCCCCACGCTGCCGGCGTTTCTGCACACACCGCGACATACGCGTCGCCTGCCATTTCGGGAATGGCCCCGGCCGCCGAGGCGACGACGGGGAGGCCCGCCGCCAGCGCATCAAGTACGGGGAGCGAACACCCCTCGTCGCGGGTGGGCATGACCAGCGCGGTGGCCCCATGGTAGATGGCCGGCAGATCGTCACCACGCACTGGCCCGGCGATGCGCACCTCGATGCCGGCGGCACTGCCCGCATTGAGCAGCGCCGCCTCGGCCAGCGCGTCGCGATTCCCCGAGAGCGCCAGCCAGGGAAGGCGCTGCGGCGGCGGGAGCGTCCCCGCCCCCGCCAGCGCCATGGCAAAGGTCTTGCGCGGGTCGAGCCCCCCGACGTAGAGCAAAAAGCGCGGCGGCAGCGCATAGCGTTCACGCACCGCGTCCAGTTCCGCCGCGTCGGGCGGCACCCGCATCGACGGGCGCGGTGCCTCGTGGATGACGGTGATACGTTCGGCAGGAATGCCCCAGCGCGCAACGATATCGTCGCGGGTCGCTCCCGACACGGCGATGAGCGCCGCAGCGCGGCGGCAGGCGCGGCGCATCGCCGCGCGACGCAGGCGCTCGCGCAGGTCGGCAGGGTAGAGCGCGGGATACTTTTCCGGGATGAGGTCGTGCACCGTCACCACCGTCGGCAGTGGCTGATAGAGCGGCGCCTGCAGCTGGCTCGGGTACCACGCCACCTGCGCCCCCGCCGCAGCCAATGCGCGCGGCGCGCACCAATGGTCAGCAACAAACCCGTCGCGCAGGCGGGCATCGTCGAGCCGGCGCACCGACGGCGGCAGCTGCCCGGGCGAAGTGCACTCCTTCTCCCCGCCCAGCAGGACCAGCGGCTCCGCCGGCGGCTGCGCGTACCACGCACGCAGCAGCGAGCGCGTGTAGGTGCCGATGCCGCCATGCCCCTGCCGCTTGCAGTCCGCGGCCAGCACGCGCGCATCGATGCCGAGTACGGGGTCAGTCAAGACGTATCGCTCCGGTATCACCCTCATAGCGGGCAATCTCGAGATTGCGCTGTGCCGCAGCCAGCGCCGGCTGCAGGGCCAACGCCTGCCGGGCCGCGGCTTCCGCGTCACGCCAGCGCTGCGCGCGGATGTAGAGCGCGGCGAGGTCGGAATGGAACGCGGCATCGGTATCCGCACGCCCGCGCTCCGCTTCAAAAATGACCAGTGCCGCCGCATACTCATGCACCTGCACATAGCAGTCGGCGAGCGCCCGCCACGCCATGTGGTCATCCGGACGCTGGCTGAGGTAGCGCAGCAGCAGCACCACCGCGGCCGGGTACTCGCCGCGTGCCTGCGCGAGACCGGCCAGTTGCAGCGCGTAGAGCGGATGGTCGCCGTAGCGCGGCCCGCGCTGCAGTTCCGCCACCGCCGCCGCCTGCTCCCCCAGCCGCAGCAGCTGCCCGACCAGCGCCAGCCGCGCCGGGACATAGCCGGGGCGCAGGCGCAGCGCCTCGTGCAGCGCGCCCAGGTCGCCGGTACGCTGCCCGAGCCGCGTCAGCGCGACGAAATTGTCGCGGTCCGCAGCCAGCGCCGCGTGCAACGCCTCCAGCGCCTCGGGTGCCCGGTCGAGACGGAACAGGCAGTTGCTCAGTTCCGTCAGCACGCGGCTGTTGCGCGGATCTTCACCCAGCGCCGCCAGGTACCAGTCAACGGCGGCAGCATGGAGCCCCTGCGCCTGACAGGCATCACCGGCAAGCAGATACGGCCAGACGCGATAGGGTGATTCACGCACCGCGCGTTCGAGCGCGGCGCGATACGCCACTTCGTCCGCGTAAAGTTCATCCGGGTCGAGCAGCGGCCACGGGCGTGCGTAGTACGGGACCGCAGGGTAGCGCGACCGCTGCGCGAAGATGAGCGTGACATCGTCGAAAAAGACCAGGCCCCAGCCGCTGTCCGTCGCCAGCGCCTGCGCCAGCGGCGCATACGGTCCCTCCGCGTAGGTGAACGGTTTGGCCTGCAGCACTGCCAGCCCGATGCCGTAGCGGGCGAACTCCTCGCGCCACCCCTCCCCCGCATTGACCCGGTGGTAGCGGCGGAACTGCTCCTCCCCGTGCACGTCCCAGCGCCCGTCCATGTAGGGCGGGTTGTGCGGGTGCAGCGCCGTCAGCATCGTCCCGTACTGGTAGGTGGCAAATGTCGGCCCGGCGAGCGCCTGCTGCCGCAGGTGCTCAATGGCCGCGAGCGGGAACATCCGGTCGGCAAAGGTGAAACCGACGTCAGCGAGCAGGCCGAAACGGAAGAGCGGCAGCAGCAGTGCGGCGCCTGCGGCCAGCCAGAGCAGGGCCGGCGCGCGCCAGCGGTCGAGGTGACGCAGCCAGACACACACTGCCGCGGCATGCAGCGGCCAGCCGAAAATGACCGCCAGCGGCAGGTAGCGGCGCGCCTTGACCGCGGCGAGAAAACCGAACAGCGCGAGCAGCAGCGCGAACCAGCGACGCTCACCGCGCACGCTCAGCGCCGCCACCGTCAGCAGAGTGCCGAACAGTCCGCAAAACACCAGTTGCTCGTCCGCCGGCAGCGGCATCCACTCGTAGACCAGCCGCTGGAACTCGGTGTAGGACCCGATGGCCGCCGCCATCGACCAGAGCCGCCAGCCGTACGGATTGCATAGCGTCAGCAGCAGTGCGAGCAGCGTCAGCAGCGCCGGGCGGCGCGCCGCGCGCCAGCCACCCGTGTCGAGTACGCGGCAAACGGCATACAGGCCGAGCAGCGCCACCCCGATGAGCACATCACCGTGGATATTCGCCCAGAGCGGAAAGAGCAACAGCGGCCACCAGCCGCGCTGCCCGCGCTGCAGCCAGGCGAGCAGCACCGCCAGCAGCAGCAGCGAGACCCAGTGCGGACGCACGGAGAAACGCGACTTCATCAGCAGGAAGCCGGGAAGCAGGTAGAGCAGCAGCAGCGGCAGGCGCGCCATGGTGAAGGGGGCGCCACGCAGCGTGCCATACAGCAGCGCCGCCAGCGTGCCGCCGACCAGCAGCGCGTTGAGCAGGTTGAGCGCCGGAAGTCCCGCCGCCTGCATCAGCAGGTGCGCCACGACCGCAAAGAGCCATTCGTGGTAGACCCACGGCTGTCCTTCGCGCGTGCAGGTGTAGATATCGGTGTGGGGAATACCCTGCTGCAGGATGAGTTCGCCGCTCTTGAGATGCAGCCAGATGTCGAATTCGGCGATCGGGGTGATAGCTGCGACCGTGAGAACCGCCATGACCAGCGTCAGCAGCGCGCCTTCAAGCACGCGCTGCACGCGCAGCGGCGGCTGCAATAGCGTCATCGTTCACTCCACCCCCGTACCGCAGGATGGTTTCAGTATACTATGCGGAAGCGGCCGCGGCAAAACACGCGGCTCAGGACCACCCGGGGATTTCCCACCATTCCTGCCAGTAAACGAACTGCACGGGGGTCTCGTCGTATTCGGAGGTCAGTTTGATATAGCACTCAATGACCGCCTCGCCCGCCTCGTCCGAGGTGACGACCCCGGACCCTACCGATACCCCGCGCGCGACAATGCGGTAGTAGCCGTGCGAGTCAAAACGGACAGCCGCCGGCAGGACGCCCGGACCGATGCCTCCCGCCGTGATCACCGCGTCGACTGCCGCCACATCCGCGAACGGGTTGCTGTTGCGGGCATTGACCAGCGCGGTAATCTGGTTGTTATTGAGGCAGTCGGAGCCGCTGGTGGTGCGTACCGCGCGCAGCACGCGTGCGCTGGCACTATTGATGTTGATCTTGCCGGTCTGGTCGTAATTCCCCGCCGGGCCTGCATAATTCGGGTAGACGGTCAGGAAACTCTTGTTGAGAAACATCGTCGGGCCGCCGATTTCGCTTCCCAGCGCAAGGTCGCCGATGGTGCGATATATGGTGTCCTGTAGTTCTGACGCTTGCGCCGGGGTCATGTCCGTAGTCGGGACATTTTTCCCCGCCAGTTGCGCCATCATTTCAAATGTCGCCTCGGGAAGGAAGCTATTGCTGTTGACATTGAACTTGCCGCTCTCGTCCTGCACCGCCACCTGGAAGTAGCCATTATCAAGGGTGTTCTTGGTGGTGCTCTGGCTCGGCATGTAATACTTGCAGGAGTG
>CAZWUZ010000089.1:0-13008 GCA_964637655.1 uncultured bacterium
CCCGCGGACCTGATTCCGCTCTGCCACCCGCTGCCGCTGACCGGCATCGAACACGCCATCGTGCCGCAGGGGGGTGACGCGCTGATCATCACCGCCACGGTCACGGTGACTGACCGCACGGGGGTCGAGATGGAGGCGCTGACCGCGGTGAGCGTGGCGGCACTGACGGTCTACGACATGGCCAAGGCAATCGACCGCGGCATGACCATCACGGATATCGGTCTGCTGACCAAGAGCGGCGGCCGCAGCGGCAGCTGGCGGCGGCGCTGACATGGGTCATCTCTGGCAGCCCGGTGCGGTCGTGGCGGTGTGCAGCAGCGACCGTACCGGCATCCCGAAGACCGCCGTGGCGACGGCGGAACTGCGCGCGGCGCACGGTATCGTCGGCGATGCGCACGCGGGGAGCGGGCGGCAGGTATCGCTGCTCGACGCGGCGGCCGTGCGCGCGTTCGCCGCGGCCAACCCGTCTCTCGACCTGCCCCCGGGCAGCTTCGGGGAGAATCTGCTCATCGACGGCATCGACTGGGCAACACTGGCGGTCGGAACACGCCTGCAGATCGGCAGCGCGCGGCTGGAAATCACGCAGCGCGGCAAGGAGTGCCACGGCGACGGGTGCGCCATCCGCCAGGCGGCGGGTGACTGCATCATGCCGGTGCAGGGACTGTTCGCGCGCGTGCTGACTGACGGCAGCGTGCATGCCGGCGACCCCGTGTGGGTGCCGGTGCACAACTTTGTGCTCGGTCTGCTCACCGTGAGCGACCGCGGCAGCCGCGGTGAGACGACGGACGCGAGCGGCGACCTGCTGGCGGAGCTGCTTACCCCGCTCGGTGAGGTGGCGGCGCGCGCGCTGCTCCCGGACGAACCGGAGCGCATCAGCGCGCTGCTGCGCGAGTGGTGCGATGCCCCGTCCGCGCCGGCGCTCATCGTGACGACCGGCGGCACCGGGCTGTCGCCGCGCGACACCACTCCCGAGGCGACGCGCGCGGTGCTCGAGCGCGAGGCGCCCGGCCTGATGGAGTACGCGCGGGCGCAGGGGGGACGCGACAACCCGGCGGCGTATCTCAGCCGCGGCGTGGCGGGTACGCGCGGCCGCACGCTTATCCTCAACCTGCCGGGGAGCGTGCGCGCGGTGCGTGAGTCGCTCGCCGCGCTCATGCCGCTGCTGCCGCACGCGCTGCAGACGCTGCAGGGGAGCGTGCATGACTGCGGGCGGGCGCACGGCGGCTGCGGAGGGTGCCACCATGGCTGAACACCGGCGGCGCATTTCGCTCTGGGAACGCCTGGTCGAGGGAAAATCGGGGCATCGCGTCAGGCGCATCAACAACCCGGGCGAAATTGCCCTGCGCCTGTTCATCATCGTCGCCATCCTGCTGGTCATCGTCTATGTGGTCGTGCTGGGCGTCCGTACCTTCGGCGGCAATGGCGACGACGGCACGCTGGCGCCGCTGCCCCCCGAGGTGGCCGGTGGCAACTGACGCGGGCTTCCGCCTTGTCTCCCCCTTCACCCCGGCGGGTGATCAGGGGGCGGCCATCGATGCGCTGGTGGCGAATTTCCGCGCCGGCACGCCGCGGCAGACGCTGCTCGGTATTACCGGGTCGGGCAAAACCTACGCCATGGCCTCGGTCATCGCCGCGCTCGATGTGCCGACGCTGATCATCTCGCACAACAAGACCCTCGCGGCGCAGCTGTTTGCCGAGTTCCGCGGTTTCTTCCCGCACAATGCGGTCGAGTACTTCGTCAGTTACTACGACTATTACCAGCCCGAGGCGTACGTCGCCGCGAGTGACACCTACATCGCCAAGGATGCCGACATCAACGAGGAGATCGAACGCCTGCGCCTGGCGGCGACCTGCGCGCTCGCCATGCGCCGCGACACGGTCATCGTCGCCAGCGTGTCGTGCATCTTCGGGCTCGGCTCGCCCGCCGAGTACCTCAAGGCCGCGGTGCGCATCCGCGCGGGTGAGCGCGACAGCATCAGCGGACTGGCCCGCCGGCTGGTCGCCATCCGCTACGAGCGCAACCAGCTGGATTTCACGCGCGGTACGTTCCGCATCAAGGGCGATACCGTCGACATCTTTCCCGCCTACGGGCTGGACGGGGTGCGCGTCGAGTTCTTCGGAGACACGGTTGAGCGTATCGCGCTGTTTCACCCGGTCACCGGGCACACGCTGCGCGGGCTCGACCAGACGCTGATCTTTCCCGCCGAGCATTACGTGGCGGGTGAGGAGTCGACGCGGCGCGCGCTGGCGTCGATCGAAAGCGAACTGGCGGCACGCCTGCAGGAACTGAAGCGTGACGGGAAGGACCTCTACGCGCAGCGGCTTGAAGAGCGTGTGCTGCACGACCTCGAGATGATCCGCGAACTGGGCACCTGCAGCGGCATCGAGAACTACTCGCGGCATTTCGACGGGCGTGTCCCGGGCGCTCCCCCGTATACCCTGCTCGACTATTTTCCCGAGGGGTTTCTGACCATTGTCGACGAGTCGCATGTCACGCTCAGCCAGGTCCATGCGATGTACGGGGGTGACCGCTCGCGCAAGGAGTCGCTGGTCAATTACGGGTTCCGCCTGCCGTCGGCGTATGACAACCGCCCGCTGACATTCGATGAATGGAACGGGCGCGCGCGCCAGCTGCTCTTTGTTTCCGCCACGCCGTCAGCGTGGGAGCGGGAACAGAGCGGAGCCGTCGTCGAGCAGGTGCTGCGCCCGACCGGGCTGCTCGACCCGGAAATCGTCGTGCGCCCGGTGCGCGGTGCGGTGGACGACCTGACCGGGGAGATCCGCGCGCTGGCGGCGAAGGGGGAGCGGACGCTGGCGCTGACCCTGACCAAGAAGATGGCGGAGGACCTGTCCTCCTACCTGCAGAACCTTGACATCCGCGCGACCTACCTGCACGCGGACATCACCACGCTTGAGCGGCTGGCCATTCTGCGCCAGCTGCGCGCGGGGGAGGTCGACGTGCTCGTCGGCATCAACCTGCTGCGCGAGGGGCTCGACCTCCCCGAGGTCTCGCTGGTTGCCATCCTCGATGCCGATCAGCAGGGGTTCCTGCGCTCAGCCACCTCGCTGCTGCAGATGGCGGGGCGCGCGGCGCGCAACGTCAACGGGCGCGTCATCCTCTACGCCGACAAGGTGACTGACGCCATGCGTCAGACCATCGAGACGACGCGGCGGCGGCGCGTGGTGCAGGCGGCGCATAACGACAAGTACGGCATTACGCCGCAGACGATCAAGAAGAACGTGGCTGCGCTCGACGGCATCATCCCCGCCCCGGCGGCGAAGCGGGGGGGGAAAGCGGAGAAGCCGCCCGCAGACCTCGATCGCGACCGACTCTACCTCGAGATGGTGCAGGCGGCGCAGGCGCTGGAATTCGAGCGCGCGGCGCAGTTGCGCGACCTGATCTTCGCGCTCGAAGCGGGCGAAGACCCCGCCGCAGTGGCAAAAGAATTGCCCGGCAAGCAGTCGCCCGCGGAGGATACGCAACCATGACCGGACTGTCGGCAAAACTGGCGGTTGCTGTCGCCGGGTGGCGTGCGGCGGGGTATCCCTGTCCCGGGCATCCGGCAATTGCCGAACTGCTGGATTGGGCACAGGAAGATGCCACCGGCACGTCGCGGTACCTGCGCCGGCCGCAAGTGCGGGCACTGGAAACCTATTGGTATGTCCGCTTGGTTCTCAACACGCCGCACATTCTCGACCTGTACCGCCTGTTGTATCCGAAAAGTTCGGAATTGCGCAAGGCGCTGGGACTGGAAGGCGAGCGGGTGCTTGAACTTATTGAGGATTCAGGCCTGCCGGAAGTACTGACACGGATACAAAACGATGATGCGTTTGTGCGCGAGTGCAAGTTGGAGGCGTTGCGCGAGACGCTGAACCTCGACTATCCAAGTTATATTCTCGCTCTGGCGATGGGTGCCGGAAAAACCGTGCTGATCGGGGCGATCATCGCCACGGAATTTGCTCTGGCCATGGAATATCCTGACGGACCGTTTGTGCGTAACGCGCTGGTTTTTGCACCGGGGAAAACCATTATCGAGGCGTTGCGCGAACTGGCAGCCATGCCGTACGAAAAAATTCTGCCGCCGCGCTGGCATAAGACGTTTGCTGCCTCGGTCAAACTGACCTTTACCCGCGATGGAGAGCGCAATATCCCGGTTATTCCCGGTTCGCAGTGGAATGTGGTGGTGACCAACACCGAGAAAATCCGCATTCAGAAGGAAACTATCCGCAAGGCCGAACTGGGCGGATTGTTGACGGCTGGCAATGAAGATGCGGCACGGTGTGAAGTGGCCAATCTGCGCCTGCAGACGATTGCCAGTTTGCCGCATCTCGCGGTCTTTTCCGATGAGGCGCATCATACCTACGGGCAGTCGATGGGCAGCGAACTGAAACGGGTGCGCCAGACGGTTGATTATCTCGCGGCCAAAACCAACATGCTGTGCGTGGTCAACACCACCGGCACGCCGTTTTTCGAGCGGCAACCGCTGCGCGACGTAATTATCTGGTACGGTCTTTCCGAGGGCATTTGTGACGGGATACTCAAGGATGTGGCGGGCAATATCCAGGCCTACGATTTTTCCGACAATACCGCCGAGTACGTGCGGCATATTATTGCCGATTTTTTCCGCGATTACGGTGACGTGACGTTGCCTGATGGTTCGCCCGCTAAACTGGCGGTCTATTTTCCGCAAACGGATGACCTCAAGGAACTGAAACCGGTCATTGATGCGGCGCTGCTCGCCGCAGGCCAGAGTCCGGCGCTGGCTCTGGTCAACACGTCCGATGAATCGATGACCAGAACTGCTGACATCGATGCGTTCAACCGGCTCAATGACCCCGCTGCGCCGCATCGGGTCATGCTGCTGGTCAACAAGGGGACTGAGGGGTGGAATTGTCCGTCGCTGTTTGCCTGTGCCCTGGCGCGCAAATTGAAAAGTTCTAATAATTTCGTGCTGCAGGCAGCGACGCGGTGCCTGCGTCAGGTGGCAGGCAATGACGTCAAGGCCCGGATTTATCTTTCGGCTGATAATTTCAATGTGCTTGACCGGCAATTGCGCGAAACCTACGGCGAGGATATCGCCTGCCTGAACCACGCGGCTCAGGATACGCGCCGGACGCGGATTGTGCTCACCAAACTCGATGTGCCGCCGGTAGTCATTACCCGCACCGTGCGTGTGGTGGAACGGGGGACATCGTCTGACGCCGCGGTGCATCTGCAGCGGCCGCTGCGGGCGGCACGCACCATGACGAAAACCACCTATACCGTGGCCGACGCCACGGCGGCGTATGGCGTGCTGCGTGCGATTGGTGATGGTGAAACGATTATAACCACGCAGTCATTGACAGTGTATGAAGTGGCGAGCGCCTTGTCAGGCACGTATCGGCTGGATTTGTGGCAGGTGGTTGATGCATTGCGCGCAGTGTATGGTACGGGCGACATACCTGATACGCACGTGCCGGCGCTGGCGGAACAGCTTGAGGAGCAGTTCCGCACGTATACTGTGCGCGAGGAGAAGGTTGAAGTGGCGCTGGCGCTGGTCAAACCGGAGGGCTTCACGCGGGCCACGCTGCCTGACGGCGCGGAGGTCTTTACCGCGGAAATCATCTATCATAAGGATCACGAAAAATATCTGCTGGCGGCGGAAAAACTTTGCGCGACCAATCCCGGCGGCTACGGTTTTCATTATACGCCGTATCAGTTCGATTCGATGCCGGAAATGGCGTTTTTCGAGCAGTTGCTTACCGAACTGAATCTCAAACCGCATCAGGTGGAGGACTTCTATTTTACCGGTGGGCTTACTGCGGCTGACAAAACCGACTTTTTCATTGAATATCGTGATGTGAAAGGCAGGTGGCGGCATTACACACCGGATTTTGTCATCCGGCAGAAGCCGCCACGCGGCGGCAAACGCGGTACCGGCAAGGTCTATATCGTCGAAGTCAAGGCGGAACGCGAACGCAGCGATGCGCTTGACGGCGAAAACGGGAAGAAGGCCATGGCCATCCGCGCCTGGGAAAAGCTCAATCCTGACCGGCTCAAATACCAGATGATTTTTACCGCCACCACTACCGTGCCGGGAGAAGCATTGGCGCCGGTACGTGCATTTGTGGCAGGTGAAAGCAATGCATAACCTTTTGCCATTGCTGGGGACAATGACCATGGCTAAGAAAGTATTGACAAAAAGCCGATTAGTGTGGTATAAGTACGGTAGCAATACCACCCCTTGTAGCTTCGGCGAACGGGCGCGGAGCCGTTTCGCAAGAAACGGCTCCTGCTGTTTTCAGGTCATCCCATGCTAAAAACCAATGTGTATATAGATGCGTTCAATCTCTATTACGGCATCCTGCAAGGCAGCAAATGTAAATGGCTGGATGTGCGAAAACTGGCGGCGATATTGCTGCCCAAACATCAAATTGTCAAAATCAAATATTTCACTGCCCTGGTCAATGCGCGTGAAAATGATCCGGACCAACCCATGCGGCAGCAGATGTATTTGCGCGCACTCGGTACACTTCCGGAAGTCGAGATATACTATGGCCATTTTTTGACCAACTCTGTGGCAATGCCGCTGGTTGAACCGCTCGTAGATGGCACGAAGTATGTCAAAGTCATTAAAACCGAAGAGAAGGGTTCGGATGTCAATCTTGCCAGTCAGTTATTGCGGGACGGATTCATGAACAGTTATGAGTGTGCAGTTTTGGTGACAGGCGATTCCGATCTGCTGATGCCAATGAAAATTGTCCGGGAAGAGTTGCACAAGCCGGTGGGGGTGGTCAACCCGCGCACCAAACCGTCCCGGATAATGCAGCGCCATGCGACTTTCTACAAGCACATACGCCATTCGGCATTGTTGGCGGCGCAATTTCCAGATGAATTACACGATGCGCAGGGTATATTCCACAAACCAGAGAAGTGGAGTTAAATGATGGCAACTAAGAAAAAGAAAGTCACGGCGAAAAAAGCGGCCAAACCGGCAGAGGCCAAAGTTAAATCGGCGGCGCCGGTGAAGAAAGCGGAAGTCAGGATCGCGGCGGCCAAGGGCCGGCCGATGCTGACCTGGGTGGGAAAGCGGCCGCTGACCACGGTTACCGCCTTTCCGGCGCAGGCGGTCGAGTCCTTTGCCCCGGCCGGCAGCGTGGCCGCGGCGGGCGAGGCGTGGCGTGACTGGCCGAGCCAGTATCCGAAGGGTGGCCTGCTCTTTCATGGCGACAACAAGGAAGTTCTGGCCCATTTGCTGGCGAACGGTTTTCGCGGCAAGGTGAACCTGATTTACATCGATCCGCCGTTTGACAGCGGCGCTGACTATGTGCGCAAGGTGGCGCTGCGCGGGGCAACGGGCAGCGCTAAACTAGCCGGCGAAACCTATACGCTGGGCGAGCAGATCCAGTACACCGACATCTGGGCCAACGATAATTACCTGCAATTCATGTACGAGCGGCTGTTGATACTAAAATCCCTTTTAAGTGACGACTGTGCGATCTTTCTGCATTGCGATTGGAAGCGTACACACTTATTACGATGCCTGCTTGATGAGGTTTTTGGTTCAGAGTCTTTTCGCAATGAGATTATTCGTGTAAAGTGCAATCCCAAAAATTCGAAACGCAAAGCATTTGGCAACATCCATGACTGTGTACTGTTCTATTGTAACGGCACGAGTGAAGATCGTACTTGGAATATGCAGCGTGATGAAACTGACACAGAAGACGTCACACGTCTCTTTAGTAAAGTCGACCCAAGAACCGGAAGACGATACACAACTGTAGCATTACACGCTCGTGGAACTCGTAGTGCGAGCAGAGACAGTGGAAAGCCGTGGCGTGGATTAGAGCCTCCGCCCGGTCGGCATTGGGCATATTTGCATTCTGAGTTAGACCGATTTGATGCCGAAGGACACATTGAATGGTCTTCTTCGGGAAATCCACGTCTTATCCGCTACGCCGATGAGAAGGATGGCGATCTGGTTCAAGATATCTGGACCATGAAAGATCCAGATGAAGACGAATACCCAACGGAAAAACCAGAGGAACTTATCGATAGAGTGATTCGTGCGACAACCAATCATGGTGACCTTGTCCTCGATTGTTTCGGTGGGTCGGGGACGACGGCGGCGGTGGCGCAGAAACTCGGGCGGCGGTGGATTGCCTGCGATATCAACAAGGGCGCTATCCAGACCACCAGCAAACGCCTGCAGGGCATCATCAGCGAGCAGATAGCCGCGCACCAGACGAAGGTGCCGGCGTTACCGCTTGGCGACAGCAAAGCAGCGGCGACGATACCGCCGCCGGCGCAAAGTTCTTTCTCCGTCTGGCGGGTCAACGATTACGACCTTGCCATTCAGCATAATGAGGCGGTCAATCTCGCCTGCGAGCATATCGGGGTCGAACGCACGCGCGGCGACGGTTTTTTTGACGGCACACAGGGCAAGAAACTGGTCAAGGTCATTCCCTTCGGGCATCCGCTGACGCCGCTCGATTGCGAGGAAATCAAGCGCGAACTGGATGCGCGGCCCGAAGAGGATCGCGCGGTATTGGTGGTTTGTCTCGGCATGGAATTGGCCGCCGGCGTCTGGCTTGAGGAATGGAACCGCCTGCGCAAGGGCAAGGACGCAGCCAACCGCATTGAGGTGATTGAACTGCGCACTGACCAGCGTTACGGCGCGTTCATTCGCCACGAACCGGCACGGGCGCGGGTCACATTCGGCCGGTCGAAGGACCAGCTGAAAATCGAAATTACCGATTTCATTTCCCCCAGCATTCTCGAACGCCTGCGCCAGCAGTCAGGTGTAGTGGCGCCAAAAATTGACGATTGGCGGGCCATGGTTGACAGTGTGATGATCGATACCGCCTACGATGGCAAACTGTTCAATGTTGTGGTGGCTGATATTCCGGAAAAGAAAAGCGAATATGTGCGCGGTGCTTATGCATTGCCCGCTCCGGTCGGGCAAACTACAATCGCCATCAAGATAACCGACATGCTGGGCGAAGAGGTGTTGATATGCCAAGCGCTGTAATCCGGCTTGTATCCCGGCAAAGGCAATTACAGGATTCCCGCATTCGCGGGAATGACGGATTGTAACGGTCATGATAATTGAACCGGTGGCAGCAGAAATCATCAGCGACATTGTCGAGCGGGCATTGGCGGAGGATCGCGCGACGGAGGATATCACCTCGCGCTTTACCGTGGCGGGCCGGCAGGGGAGCGCGCGACTGGTCGCGCGCAAGGCGGGTGTGGCCTGCGGGCTCCCCTGTGTCAGCGAGGTTTACCGCCAGCTGGGCGGGGTGACGGTGACGCCGCGCCTTACGGACGGAATCCGCCTGACCCCGGGCGATACGCTGGCCGAGCTGCGCGGCGACCTGGCCATGCTGCTGGCGGGGGAACGTACTGCGCTCAACTTCGCCACGCACCTGTCGGGCATCGCCACGCTGACAGCGGAATACGTCGCGGCGGTGGCGGGGACGCATGCGAAGATTTACGATACGCGCAAGACCATACCCGGCCTGCGCGCGCTGGCGAAGTATGCCGTGCGCTGCGGCGGCGGTGAGAACCACCGCATGGACCTTGCCGCGATGGCGCTGGTCAAGGACAATCACGCCGCGGCCTGCGGGTCGCCCGCGCGGGCGGCACGGCAGGTCAAACCGCATCTCCCGGCGGGGGTGCGGCTGCAGGTGGAGATCGACGACGTCGCTGACCTCGAGGAGGTCATCGCCGCCGGGGCTGACCTCGTGCTGCTCGACAACATGACGCCGGCGGTGGTGGCGGCGGCGGTGCGCGCGGCGCACGGGCGGGTCGAACTCGAGGTGTCGGGCGGGGTGTCGCTGGCGACGGTGCGCGCCTATGCGCTGACCGGTGTCGACCGCATCTCGGTCGGCGCGCTCACCCATTCGGCGCCGCACCTCGACCTGGCGCTGGATATGGCATGAGCGAACTGCGCCTGCTGCATGAGGAAACCACCCGCGTCATCGGGCGGCGGGTCTGGTTTGTCGACGATTGTGAATCGACCAATGACCTGGCGGTGACGGAGCGCGCGCGGCTGCAGCATGGCGATGTCCTCTGGGCCGGGACGCAGCGGCGCGGGCGCGGGCGTCAGGGACGTGTATGGTTCACGCCGCGCGGTTCGCTCGCGCTGACCGTGGTGCTGCGCACCGCGGCGGCGGCGCCATCGGGAACTGCGAACGGAGAGGAGCGGCCGTCGATGCGCTGCACGCCGGCGGCGCATCCTGACGGGACTGCCGCAGATACAGCGCAGCCGTCGATGCGTTGCACGCCGGCGGCGCATCCCGCGCATCTGCCGCTGGTGCTCGCGCTGGGCATTGTGCGCTGGCTGGCGACGCAGGGGGTGACGGCGCAGGTCAAGTGGCCGAACGATGTCTACCTGCTCGGGCGTAAACTGGCAGGCATTCTCACCGAGGGTGGTGAGCAGCACGGCACGTGGGAGCTGCGGGTCGGCATCGGCATGAATGTCTGCGTGCCGGACGCGGACTTTCCCGCGGAGGTGCGGGACGCGGCCATTTCGCTGCTGCAGGCGCAGTGCGGATTGACTCCGCGGCAGGCGCTCGACGGCATGCTCCCCTTCCTTGACGCGGTATGGCAGGAGGAGGAGCGTGGCGGCTGGCCGCTGCTGCGCGCGGAATGCGAGCGCGTCCTGCTCTGGCGTCAGCAGCGCGTGCGCGCGGTGAGCGGCACGACGGTGACGGAGGGTATGCTGCAGGGACTGACGGATGCGGGGTTCCTGCAGCTCGATACGGGAACGCTATGCGCGGGTGACATCAGCCCGCTGACAGGTGACTGATATGCGGCTGCTGGCGGTGGATATCGGCAATACCAACATGGTGGCAGGGTTGTTTGACAACGACACGCTGACGGGACGCTGGCGCATCGCCTCGGCACCGCCGCGTACGGGGGACGAGTACGCGGTGGTGCTGGCCGGGTTCCTGCACCGTCAGGAACGGGTGGATGCGGCAGTCATCGGCAGCGTCGTGCCGCAACTGACCGGGGCGCTGACCGCAGCAGTGCGTGCGGTCTGTGCGGTGGAACCGCTGGTCATCCGCAGCGGCATGCCGCTCCCCGTTGCGGTCGCCTACGCGCAACCGGAGCAGGTGGGTCCCGACCGCATCGCCAATGCCATGGCGGCGCGTGAACTGTACGGGGCGCCCGCCATCGTCATCGATTTCGGCACGGCGACGACGTTCGAGGTGCTCGACGCGGAGGGACGCTTTCTCGGCGGCGCCATCCTGCCCGGCATGCGTGTCGGACTGGAAGGCCTCTTTTCCCGCACTGCGCTGCTGGCAAGCACCGAGATCAACAAGCCGGATGTCGCCATCGGGCGGACGACCGCGGACTGCATCCGCAGCGGTGTCTACCATGGCACGCTCGGCAGTATCCGCGAGATCCTGCGGCAGATCCGGCTGGAACTGGGGGGCGCACCGAAGGTTATCGCCACCGGCGGCCTGTACCGCATTCTGCAGGAGACCGATCTGTTCGATGTGGTTGACCAGGACCTGACGCTCAAGGGGCTGCGCCTGCTGCACGCGCGGCTGCAGGAGGCGCAGCGGTGATCCTCGGCATCGGCTGCGATTTCGCCGACGACGCGCGCATCGCCGACATCATTGCGCGGCGTGAAGAGGGATTTTTGCAGCGCGTTTTCACGGAGACCGAACGCACGTACTGCAGCGCGCGGGTCAACCCCGCGCCGCATTACGCCGCGCGCTTCGCCGCCAAGGAGGCGCTCTTCAAGGCGCTGGGGACGGGCTGGGCGCAGGGGGTGTCGTGGCTCGATGCCGAGGTGACCAACCTGCCGTCGGGCGAGCCGCAACTGACGCTGCGCGGCGCCGCGGCGGACATCCTGCAGAAAAAATGCGCGCCGGGAACGACCGCGCGCGTGCTGCTGTCGCTGTCGCATGCGGGTGAGATGTCGATGGCGATGGTGGTGCTCGAACAATGCGCATCCTGCTGACCAATCCCCCCTCGGGGCTCTATATCCGCGAGGACCGCTGCCAGGTGCCGGTGGAAGGCCTGTCGGCGACGGCGGTGCGGCCGCCGCTCGACCTCGCCTACCTTGCCGCGGTGGCGGAGCAGAAGGGGGCGACGGCGAAGATCGCCGACTACCCGGCGGCCGGGATGACCTGGGACGACTTCGACCGCGACCTGCAGGAGTTCAAGCCGTCGGTGGTGGTCATCAGCGTGACCACGCCGACGCTCGCGGGGGACATGGAGGCGGCGGCACGCGCGAAGCGCGCGGGCGCGCTGACCGTCGCCAAGGGGGCGCATTTCCTCACCGAGGCGCGTACCGTGCTCGAGCAGTACCCGGCGCTCGACATCGCCATCCGCGGCGAATACGAGTTCACGTTCGCGGATATCATCACCGGCGTGCCGCTGCCGGAAATCGCGGGGATCACGTATCGCGACGGGAACACGGTGCAGGAAAACCCGGCCCGCCCGTTTATCAATGAACTGGACAGCATTCCGTTTCCGGCGCGTCACCTGCTGAACAACGACCTCTACCGCCGGCCCGACACGGGTGAGCGGCAGACGACCATCCAGACCAACCGCGGCTGCCCGGCCAAATGCATCTATTGCCTCGCGGAGCCGGTCTCGGGGCGTGCCATCCGTCTGCGTTCGCCGGAGAATATCGTCGCGGAACTGCAGGAATGCGTGGCAAAGCACGGTATCCGCAATTTCTTTTTCCGCGCTGATACCTTCACGCTCGACAAGGCATGGGTTATCCGCGTCTGCGAGGCGATCATCGCCGCCAACCTGAATATCAGCTGGGTGTGCAACAGCCGCGTCGACACGCTCGACGAGCAGCGTCTGCGCCTGATGCAGAAGGCGGGGTGCTGGCTGGTGGCGCTCGGCATCGAGGCGGGGACGGACGAGGACCTCGCGCGCATCCGCAAGGGTATCACCGTGGCGCAGGCGCGCACCGCGGTCACCCTCTGCCGCGCGCTGGGCATCAAAACCTTCTGTTTCTACATGACCGGGCTGCCGTGGGACGACCGGCAGAGCAGCGC
>CAZWUZ010000090.1:0-13005 GCA_964637655.1 uncultured bacterium
CGAACTCGCGACCCTCTGCTCCCAAAGCAGATGCGCTACCAGGCTGCGCTACGCCCCGCCGCGCCCCGCATAGTAGCACCCGCACGCCGCCGCCGTCAACGCGGCGCGAGATAGCCCAGCGCCTTGTGCAGGGCGCCGCTGACTTCCGGCACACGCAGCAGGTGGGCGACAGCGACGTAGACCGCGGTGCCGAGCGCGATATGCAGCGCCAGCCAGAACGCGGCGAGCGGCAGCGACGCCATGGCGGCAGGGTCGGCCGCCTGCAGCAGCAGTATGAGCACGCCGCCCATGAGGAGCGCGGCGCACAGCACGCACAGCGCGGCGGAGAATATCTCGCGCCCACCGAGCGCCCCGAGGCGGCGGCGCAATAACACCACCAGTGCGAGCCAGTTGAAGGTGACGGCCAGCGCGGTCGACAGGGCGAGCCCGGCAAACGAGAGCGGCACCATGAGCAGCAGGTTGAGCGCGATATTGAGGAAGAGCGCAGCAATGGCGATCTTCACCGGGGTGCGCGTATCCTGCAGCGCGTAGAAGGCCTGGGCGAAAATTTTCACACCGGCAAACGAGCAGAGACCGAGCGTGAAACAGACGGTGGCCAGCGCGGCATCGTGCGTGTCTGCACCGGTAAACCGTCCCCCCTCAAGCAGCACGCGGATGACGGGACGGGCGAGGACGATGAGCCCGACCGTCGCGGGGACGAGGATGGCGAGCATGAGGCGCACCCCGTCGCCCAGCGTGCGCTTGAACTCGTCGAGACGGTGCGCGGCACTGTGCCCGGAGAGCGCCGGAAGCATGGCGGTGGCGATGGCCACGCCGAACACTCCAAGCGGCAATTGCATCAGGCGGTTGCCCCAGTAGAGCGACGAGACCGCGCCCTCGCCGAGGTTCCACGCGAGTACGGTGTCGACGAGGAGCCCGACCTCGGCCATCATCAGCCCGACGGTCCCCGGGAGCATCAGGGTGAACATCTTTTTCAGGGCGGGATGGCGCAGTGCGGGGCGGAAGCGGAACCCGAGGCGGTAGAGCGCCGGGAGCTGCACGAGCAGCTGCAGCAGGCCACCGAGCAACACGCCGACGACCAGCGCGTGAATCTGCACGGACGGGTCGGAGCCGAACGCCGGCGCCAGCCAGAGGGCGCCGGCAATCATCGCCAGGTTGAGCATGACGGGAGCGAAAGCGGGGAGCGCGAATTTCCGCTGCGCATTGAGCATCCCCATGACGAGCGCAGCGAGCCCGATAAAGAAAATGAACGGGAAGAGCGCGCGGGTCAGCGAGACAGTGAGCGGAAAATTCGGCGCGAACGGCGGCACAAACTCGAAGGTAAAGAGGCGCACCAGCCACGGGGCGCAGAGCATGCCGAGCAGCGTGACCACAACGAGCACCATCGCCATGACGGTCAGCGCCGCGCTGCCGAGCGCGAAGGCCGCCTCCTTCCCGCGCTCCTGCTCCTCGCGCGTAAAGAGCGGGATGAAGGCGGCGGAGAGCGAGCCCTCGGCGAGCAGGCCGCGCAGCAGGTCGGGGATGCGGTAAGCGACGAAGAACGCGTCGGTGAGCGCCCCGGCGCCGAAAACGAAGGCGATACACTTGTCGCGCAGCAGCCCGCTGACGCGGCTGAGCACGGTCATGCCGCCGATGACGGCGGTGGAACGCCCGAGGCGGTCGCTCACCGGCGCACCCCGATATCGTAGAGTTCGAGGCGCGGCCCCTGCGCGACGCCGCGCCCGGGCTGTTCACGCCGCAGCAGCGTCCCCTGTGTTTCGACCGCGTCGTAGAAAACGCAGATTTGCGGGTAGAGGTGGCGGTGCCACGGGGTGCGATAGGCGTCGCGATTGAGCGACGAGATCACGACATAACGGATCCCCTGCGCCCGTACCGCGTCGATGCCTTCGGCGATGGTGATATACGGGATGGTCACGTCGCTCCATTCCTGATCGCGCGGCAGCGCGGTGTTCTTCTCGTGGCGTGTCCAGTACCACTCGTAGGTGACGGGGGGCAGGGTGGCCAGCTGCAGGCGGAACTTATCTTTCTTCGGATGGTTTTCCGCCACGGCCCGCTGGTAGAGCTGCGTCAGCAGGCGGCGCGACTGCGCCAGCGGGGGACAGAACGGATCCATGAGGATTTTCGTTTCCGGCGGGATGGTACGTTCGATATGCTGCTTCATCAGTGTGCGGGTATCAGGCAGGGTCAGGGTGACGTTGTTTTCCACCACGGCAACGGCAGGGGCGCTCAGCGCGGCGAGGAGAAGCCCAAGACCGGCGACCGTCGCCGCGAGGCGCAGTCCGTTGCGCTGCAGGTACGCGGCAAGTTCAGCTGCGATCCACGCGGCCAGCAGCGAGAGGAGCGGGTAGAGCGGGATGGGGTAGCGCGGCGTCACCTGCTTCGACTGCGCAAGAAACAGGACGAGGACGATGCCGTAGGCGGCATAGGGTGCCAGCCAGCCAGGGCGGCGCACCAGGACGAACCCGATGCCGGCGAGCGCCAGCACGAAGGCCGGCCAGCCCATCGCGTCGGGGAGATAGGACGTGGTCATGGCGACAAGCGGATGCGGCTCGTCCGGCGGCGCGAACACCACGCCCGCGGCGCCGCGCACACGCCATTCGTTCATGTAATCGAGAAATGTCGGCGCATCGAGCAGCGCGTAGGGGGTGCCGGCAAGAAAGCCGGCGGCGGCACAGACCCCGGCGATGATGACCGGCAACCACGAGCGCGGCACGAAGAGCGGCAGCCGCTGCGCGCGCAGGAACTGCAGGTGCGCGACCGGCACGGCGACAAACATAAGCACCGGGATATACTTGGTCGACGCGGCCAGCCCGACGGCGATACCGGCACGCACATACCGCCACCTGCCGCCCGACCGGCGGATGCCATCCGCCTCCCACACCGCCCAGAGCATGAGCAGGAGCATGAGCGGGTCACTGAGCGCGCTGTGGGCATTGTCGACGACGGTGATATTGACCGCCATGAGGAGCGCGGCGCCCCAGGCGCAGAGTTCGCCGCCCCAGCGCCGCCCGAGGAAGAAGGTGACCCCGACCGCGGCGGCGGCGAGGATGCCGCTCCACGCGCGCGCCAGCAGGTAGAAAAGGGTCGGGTCGCCGACAAAGAGGCGGGCATATTGTTCCGTCGAGGCGATGAGTCCCGCCCCGCGCAGCACGGCATAGAGCGCGCCGTAGTTGGCGAAAAGAAAGTACATGTTCAGCGTACCGTAGTTGAACCAGTGCGGGTTGAGGTCGCCGGTGCCGAAGCGAACGGCGCGGTTGATGGTTACCGCCTCGTCAGAGGTATAGATGTAGGGGAGCCCGAAGCTGTTCCCCCACCAGCGCAGGAGCAGGGCGACGAGGACGATGAGCAGCCAGCCGTGGCGGCGGAGGAACCCGGCCAGCAGCGGGGGTGCAGCGGCAGTGCCCGTCATGGGCTGGTCAGCGGGGTGCGGGCAGAGCAGGCGCCGACGCCGCAGTGACGCGCAGGTCGATAATGGTATGGCGCGGGCACTTCTGCGCGCAGATGCCGCAGTCGGTGCATTTCGCGTAGTTGATGACCGGCAGGTCGTGCAGGCGTTCGAGCTGCACCGGCGGGTACTTGCCTTCCGCCCAGAGTTCCGCCGCCTGCAGCGGGTCGGTCATCCAGATAATCGCCTGCTGCGGGCATGACTTGACGCAGATTTTGCACTTGATGCACGACTTCTGGCACTGCGCCCGCGAATTTTTCGCGGTTTCGCCCGTGCGGCAGAGGATGTGCACGGGACGCGCCGCGGGACGCAGGACGATAACGCCCTTGGGACAGGCGGCCATGCAAACCCCGCAGCCGGTGCAGCGGTCGGTGATAACGGGACGTCGGTCGACCATCTCGATGGCATGGAACGGGCAGGCGCGCAGGCAGTCGGCAAAGCCGATGCAGCCGTAATTGCAGGCGCGCGGCCCGCCGCCGACGGCGGCGGCGGCGGCGCAGGTCTGCACCCCGGTCCACTCCGCGCGGTCGGTGCAGACCGGGTCGAACCCCTGGCAGATGATGTAGGCGCGCATCGGCACGGTTTCCTCGACACTGGCACCGACCACCGCGGCCACCGCTTTCGCCACGTCGCTGCCGCCGGGGATACAGAGGTCGGGCGACGCCTGGCCCGCGGCAACCGCGGCAGCATAGCCCGCGCAGCCGGGATACCCGCAGGCGCCGCAATTGGCTCCGGGCAACCGTTCGCAGATCAGTTCAACTTTCGGATCAGCCTCGACGGCGAACTTCTTCGCGACGACAGCAAGGACCACCCCGAAGAGCGCCCCGAGCAGGCCCATGCCGAGCAGGGCGGCAAGCAGGCCGCTCACAGGCGCACCAATGTCGCCAGCGCGGCGATATCGTTGAGCATCTGCTCCGTGCGGAAGGCGCTGAAGGCCATGAAGGCCATGGAGAGCAGCCCGGCGGTGATCAGGCCGATGGCGGCACCGCGCAGGTGGACCGGCACACCGGTGCGTTCGAGGCGCTCACGCAATCCGGCCATCAGCAGCAGGGCGAGGGTAAAGCCCAGTGCGGCCGCAGCGGCATAGACGAGCGTTTCCGCAAAGGTGTACTCCTTGCGCACGGCGAGCAGGGTCATGCCGAGCACGGCGCAGTTGGTGGTAATCAGCGGCAGGAAGATGCCGAGCGCCTGGTAGAGGACGGGGGAGACCTTCTGCAGCACCATCTCGACGATCTGCACGAGGGTGGCGATGGTGAGAATAAAGGCGAGCGTCTGCAGGTAGAGGTAGTCGGGGGCGAGCAGCTGCTGCAGCCCGAAAGTGACGGCGCCGGCGATAACCATGACGAAGAGCACGGCCATGCCCATGCCGAGCGCGGTATCGAGCCGGCGTGAGACCCCGAGAAAGGGGCAGATACCGAGGAACTGCATGAGGACGAAGTTATTGATGAGTACGGCGGAGATGATAATGAGCAGGAAACTCACGCGGCACCTCCGCGCGCCTTGAGCCAGGCACTAAGCCCGAGGATTGAACCGAGCACGAGGAAGGCGCCGGGCGCGAGGATGAAGACCACCGCCGGCTGGAAGGACGCGCCGAAGACCGGCACGTTCCACAACGTGCCGTTGCCGAGCAGTTCACGCACGCAGGCGAGCAGGCAGAGGGCGAGGGTGAACCCGAGTCCCTGCCCGACCCCGTCGGCAGCTGACGCCAGCACCCCGTGCTTGTAGGCGAAGGCCTCGGCCCGCCCGAGGATGATGCAGTTGACGACGATGAGCGGGATGAAAATGCCAAGCGCCTGCCAGAGAACAAAGGTGAAGGCATGCATGAAGAGGTCGGTGATGGTGACGAACGTCGCCACCACGACGATAAAGCAGGGGATACGCACCTTGCGCGGAATGACATTGCGCAGCAGTGAGATGAGGACATTGGCACAGAGCAGGACGAACGTCGCGGCAAGCCCCATGCCGACCGCGTTCTGCAGCGAGGTGCTGACTGCCAGCGTCGGGCACATGCCCAGCACCGCGACGAGGATGGGGTTATCGCGCCAGATGCCGCGGAGAAAGGCGGTTGCCGCCGTGGGCGCGCTCACCGGTGTCCCTCACGCGTCGCGCCGCTGTGCGCGTCAGGAGCGGTTGCCGGTGCGGCAGCGGGCGCCGGAGCAGCGGGCGCCGTTCCGGTTGGCGCCGTTGCGGCAGCGGGCAGTTGCCAGAGCGCAGCGAGACGCTGCATCCCGAGTCCCACGGCATCAACGACGGCGCGCGACGAGATGGTAGCGCCGGTGATGGCGGCGATGCTGCCGCCGTCCTTGTCGACCGCAAAGCGCGGGGTATTGGCCAGCGTGCGGAAGGTGCGCGACGCGACGTCGGCAAACTGCACCCGCGTGAGAAAGTCGGGTTCGGCGACCTTGGTGCCGAGGCCCGGGGTTTCCTGCGCCATGGCGACAATGCGGATACTGACGAGGTTGCCGTCGCCGTCGACACCGATGGCGGTCTGCACCGCGCCGCCGTAGCCGGTTTTGCTCACCTGCAGCGCCGCCCCGTTGTAGGCAGCACCCTGTTTCGCCGGGTAGACCATCTCCTGCCAGAACGGGTCACCGGCAGCAGGAAAGAGCTGCGGTGACGCGGCGAGCAGTGCGTTGCGGTATTTTTCCCAGGCGAAGGCGTCGGCAAACGGGTCGTTGTCATGTGCGGGGAGCACGGCATTGAGCGCGTCGCGCTCCACCCCGCCGTCGTTCTGCGCGATACGTTCCTGCGTCACCCGGAAGGCGCCGCTGAGGGCAAGCCCGGCCAGCCCGGCAAAGATAAAGAGGATGACGGCGAATTTCACCGTTTCGCTGCGCATCATGCGGCACGCTCCACGCCGAAGCGCGGTCCCTTGAGATAACGTTCGAGGAGCGGGGCCAGCGCGTTCATAATGAGAATGGCAAACGACACGCCTTCCGGGTAGCCGCCCCAGAGGCGGATCATCATGGTGATAAGGCCACAGCCGCAGCCGAAAGCGAGGCGCGCGCGCCGCCCGAGCGGCATGGTCACCATGTCGGTCGCCATGAAGAAAGCGCCGATGACCGCGCCGCCGGTAAGCAGGTGGAAGAGCGGCGAGGCAAAACGCACCGGGTCGAGCTGCCAGAAGGGGAGCGCGACGAGCGCCATAGTGCCGAGGAAGGAGACGGGTACTTCCCAGCCGATGCGGCAGCGCCAGAGCAGGTAGATCGCGCCGAGCAGCAGCAGGAAGACGGAGACCTCGCCCATGCTGCCGCCCTTCATGCCGAAAAAGAGCAGGTCATTGCCGGGGAGCGCCGCGGTCCCGCTGTTCTTGAGGATGCCGAGCGGGGTGGCGGCGGTGCGCACGGGGGAGAAGGGATCCTGCCACTGCGCGGTCATGGCGACGGGAAACGACAGCAGGAGGAAGACACGCCCGACGGCGGCGGGGTTGAACGGGTTGTGCCCGAGCCCGCCGAAGACAAGTTTGCCGAAGACCAGCGCGATGAGCACGCCGCTGAGCGTCATCCACCATGGCAGGTTGGCGGGCACATTGAGGGCAAGAATGAGCCCGGTGACCAGCGCGCTGCCGTCCGCCACCGTCGACTGCTGCCCGGTGCATTTCTGCCAGAGCGCCTCGATGGCGACCGCGCCAACGAGTGCGACCACCAGCGTGAGCAACGCACCATGACCGAAGACATAGACCGCCCAGATAACCGCGGGCATCAGGGCGACAATCACGTCGGTCATCACCCGCGGGACGCTGTCACCGCCATGCAGGTGCGGGGCAGGCCCGAAACGCAATTGCGGTGCGCTCACTTTTTCATCTCCCGCACCAGTTTCTTGCCGAGCTGCACCTTCTGCACAAGGAAGCGCCGTGCGGGGCAGGAGTAGGCGCAGCAGCCGCATTCCATGCAGTCGCTGATGCCGGCCGCGACGAGCTGTTCCGGCTCTTTCGCGTCGGCGTGCAGTTCAAAAGCGCGCGGGGAAAGCCCCATCGGGCAGACCTCGCCGCAGCGCCCGCAGCGGATGCAGGGGTACTGGCGCGGTTCGCGCGCCTCGTCGGCAGTGAGAAAGAGCAGGCCGGAGGTACCCTTGCCGACGGGATAATCCATCCCCTTGAGCGCGAGCCCCATCATCGGGCCGCCGGCAATGATTTTGGCGAGGCAGCAGTCGCGGCCGCCGGCGAGGGCAAAGAGCTCGCTGACCGGGGTGCCGAGGCGCACGCGGAAGTTGCCGGGACGGTCGACCGCGCCCCCGGCCACCGTAACAATACGTTCAATGAGCGGCGTGCCGCTGACCACCGCCTCGCGCACAGCGTAGGCGGTCCCGGCATTCTGCACCACGCAGCCGGCATCCATCGGCAGGGTGCCGGAGCGGACGACGCGGCGGGTAAGCGCGTAGATGAGCTGCTTTTCCGCCCCCTGCGGGTAGCGGGTGGGGACAATCACGACCTCGGCGACACTGGCCGCCGCGGCGCGCAGTGCGGCGATGGCGGCCGGCTTGTTGTCCTCGATGCCGATGACCGCGGTGACGTCGCCGAGCAGTTTGCGCATGATGGCAACGCCCTCGATGACCGCGGCGGCATGCTCTTCCATGAGGCGCGCATCGGCGTTGAGGTAGGGCTCGCATTCGGCGGCGTTGATAACGAGACAGTCGATCTTCTTCTCCGGCGGCGGCGCCAGTTTGACATGCGCGGGGAAGGTGGCGCCGCCGAGCCCGACGATGCCCGCGTCACGCACGCGCGCAAGCAGTTCCTCGCGCGAAGCACTGCGCCAGTCGAGAGCAGGGAGTGACTCGCGCTGTTCCTCCGCGGCGCGGGTGATGACCGCCGCGAGGCGCGGCTCGCCGCAGGGATGGAGCACGGTGGTGAGTGCGGTGATTTTGCCGGTAACGGGGCTGTGCACGGCAGCGGAGATAAACCCGTCGGGTTCACCGAGGAGCTGCCCGGTGCGCACCTCGGCACCCGCCGTGACGACGGGTTTCGCCGGCTTGCCGATATGCTGGCCGAAAAAGACCGTGGCCACCGCCGGCAGCGGCGCCGCCTGAATGGCAGCGTGCGCGGTCGCGCGTTTGCGGTCGTCAGGATGTATGCCACCCGGAAACAGACGCATCAGACCCCGTTCCGGATGCCGGATGGAACCCCCGGCATCCCGCATCGTTGGCGTATTGTAGCACCCGTCGGCGAAATCGTCAATCGGCACTTGGCAAGCGGGCGCGGCGGTGCTACACTCGCTTTCTATGGACCACGGCCCGCGGCAACTATTCACTCACCCTCGCCCTGCCCTCTCCCGCCGCAGGCGGGAGAGGGTGTTTGCCTTTTCCCTCTCTGAGGGGGAAGGGTGGATGAGGGTGAACAGGTACGGCCCGCGTATTGCCACCGTACGATACGACAGGCACACCGGTACCGGCCGGCGGGGCAGCGCGTGCTGACCGGCATCGCGCTGCACCTGGCCGGCCTGCTGCTCGTGCTGCTCGCCGTACTTCCCGCCGGTACCGCCCTGCTGCGCCTGCTCACCGGGCGACGACCGGACGTTGCGGACCTGCCCGTGGCCGCGGCGGCAGGACTGGCGCTGGCGCTGGCGTGCAACCTGCTGCTGGCGCAGGCCGCCACGTTTTCCCGCTTCCTGCTGCTGTATGTGCCGTGGTGGCTGGCCGGATGGCGGCAGTTGCGGGGTTTGGCCGGACCCGCCGGCGCACTCTTGCGCCGGCCGCAGGCGTGGCTGCTGGCGGCGACACTGTTCTGCTTTGCCGGGCTGACCGCGCTGCCCCACCGTTTTCTCGGCGGCGCGGACGAAGGTTCCTACACGGCGACCACCGCCACCTTCTACGCGCGCGGCGGGCTGGCGGCGCCGCTGCCGCTGGCGGCGGAACTGGCCCCGGCCATTCCCGCGGCGCGGTTTGCGCCGCTCTCCCATCTGCCGGTCAGTGGTTTCCGCCTCTCCCCGCTCTGTCCTGCCGGCCTGCCGCTGATGGCGGCGCCGCTGCATGCGCTTACCCGTCCGCTGCTGGGCGCTATCGACGCGCTCTTCATCACCACGCAGTTCTGCGGGGCGTGGTCGCTGCTGCTGGTGTTCGGCATCGCCCGGCGCCGGGGCGGCGCACCCGCCGGTTTTGCCGCCGTGCTGCTGCTGGGCAGCACCTGGCTGCAGGTGTGGCTGAGCCGCGCGCCGCAGGCGGAAGTGCCGCTGCAGACGCTGCTGCTCGCGTCACTGGCCGCCGCGCTGACGGCAGTCGAGCGCCGGGCCCCGCGCGAATTCGCCGTGGCCGGGGTGCTGGCCGCCGCCGCCGCGCTGGTCAAACTCGAGGGACTGCTCATCCTGCCCGGGCTGTTCATGCTGCTCGGCCTGCTGCGTCTGCCGGTCGGCCGTTACTGCCGGCACGCGCTGCTGCTGCTGCTGCTCATCAGTGCGCCGCTGGCGTACACCGTCGCCATCCACGATGCCTATCGCGAGCATTACCTGCCGCTCAACCTGCGCGGCCTGACGGGAGACGGGCAGTGACCGCGCGCACGTTCACCCTGCTGCTGGTGCTGGCCATGGTCGCCATGCTGTTCATCGGGACAGCGGACGACCGCTACCGGAGCATCGCGGCCATGCGGCTGCACGGGCTGCTGTTGTTCGGCGGCCCGCTGCTCGTCTGCGGCGGTGTGCTGCTGCTGTGCCGCCGCGGCCTGCCCGGCATTCCGGGTACTGACGCACCACGGGCGGCGCTGCTGCTGCTGCTGCTGCTCGCGCTGCTGACGCAGGGGCTGTTCGACGCGGGGCGGCACGAGCCAAACATCTCCCGTCGGCTGGTGCCGCTGGTGCTGCCGCTCATCGCGGTGCTGGCAGGCAGCGGCTATGCCGCCTGCCGCCGTGCCGGCGGGTGGCGGGCGCGACTCGCCGTGATGCTGCTCGGCGGCGGCGTGCTCTGGTCGCTGATTCCTTCCCTGCCGTTTTTCGGCTACAGCAATTACGCGTCACTCAACCCGCCGCTGGCGCAGGCGGCCGCGGCACTGCCGCCACAGGCCATCCTGATCGTCGACTGGCCGCGCGGTCTGCTCGACACGCCGCTGCATTTCCATCACGGCATCACCACGGTCAACGGTGACGGGCTGACCGCCGCGGAACTGGCGGCGCTGCGCGCGTACGCGGCCACCCGCCACCGGCGGCTGTTCCTGCTGCGCAGCCGCATCACCCCCGCCAGCGGCTGGCTGGGCGAGGTTTCGCCGCTGCTGGCAGGACTGGTGCTGCCTCACCCGCAGGTTGTGGACCTGCCGCTGGTCTGGGAGGATACCACCGACGGCGTGCGTCATCCGCGGCGCACCGCGCCCCTGCGGGTGCTGCTGTCACTGCAGGAACTGCCGCCCGACGCCGCCCCCTGAGACCGCAGTTGCCCGTCGGGAAACGCCTATGCTACACTCGGTGCCGACGGGGAAAACGATGAACAAACTGCTGCGCTGGTTCGGCTCCATCGACCTGTTCGACCGCAACAAGCACGCGTCGATGATGGTGGCCGCCCAGGAAAAACTGAGCGGCATGGACTCAGCCAACCGCTGGCTGCACGACACGCTCGCGCCCTATCTCGGGACGCGGGTGCTCGAGATCGGCTGCGGACTGGGCGGCTTCCTGCGCGTGCTGGCCGCGCGCGGGCAGTGCACCTCCCTGGCGGGCACCGAGGTCATCGAGGAGTATTTTCCCACGCTGGCGGCGCTCCCCGGCGTGACGGTACACCGTCACGACATCGTCACCGACCCGCTCGACGTGTTGCAGGCAGGCGCGTATGACACTGTCGTCTGCAGCAATGTGCTCGAGCATCTTGCCGACGATGGCGGGGTGGCACGGCGGCTGGTCGACAGCGTCGTCCCGGGCGGCACCGTGCTCATCCTCGTGCCCGCCTTCCCGCGCCTCTACTGCAACCTCGACCGCAACGCGGGGCATTACCGGCGCTATTCACGCGCCATGCTGCGCGCGCTGGCGTCAGCCACCGGAGCGGAGACGCAGGCCCTCTTCTTCTTCAATTTTCCCGGGCTGCTGGGGTGGATGGTCAACGGCGTGCTGCTGCGCAAGGACTACCTGAGCAACCACCTGCTCGACGTCTTCAACTATGCCGTCCCGCTCTTCCGTATGACCGAGCGGCTGACGCGGCACGTGGCCGGCGCCTCGCTCATCCTCGTGCTGCGCCGACCGCGCTGACCCTGCCGGCAGCCAGCCGCTGCCAGCCCAGCGCCGCCCAGACCGCGAGCAGCGGATGCAGCGGCAGGCGGAAGCGCAGCGTGCCGTAGTAGACCGCGACAAACAGCAGCGTATAGGCGAGCAACGCGTAGAGCGGCCAGGCGCGGCGCCAGGTGCCGCGTGCCGCCCACATGCCGGTGAGAAACAGCGGGAAGACCGGCAGGCACCAGGCAAGTGAAACCGCCAGCTGGTACCAGGCGGTGTGGCCCGAGGTTTCCGACGGCAGCGGCGACCAGGCCCGCGCCAGTTTCACCGGCATCATGCGCAGGAAGTGCAGCGGGCGTTCGCGCACGTAGGTCACCGCGGCCCGGGTCAGCGCATCATTGAGCGCGTCTTCACGCAGCGCAGCATGGCCGGGGACGCGGCTCAGGTCATAGTCGATACCGCCACCCAGTCCGCCCCCGAGGCGATTGAGCGGATTATTGCCCGCATAGAGCGCCATACCTGACTGGTTGGTCACGGGAATATAGCGCCCGAACACCGCGTAATTGCGCAGCAGCCACGGCAGCATGACCGCGACGGCGGCCAGCACCAGCGCCAGACCGCGGCGCAGCAGCACCGCGCGCGGCAAGGCAGCGTAGCGCCACCAGCCAAGCAGAATAAGCGGGATAAATCCCTGCAGGACGGGACGGGTGAGAGCACTGAGCCCGACGACGATGCCGATGAGCAGGCACCAGCCCGTGCCGCGCGGCCGGGCCGCATCCTCGACCAGCATCCAGAGCAGCAGCAGGGCAATGAAGGTGAACAGCGTTTCCGTCAGCAGCAGCAGGGAAAAATACGCCGTCAAGGGATCAAGCGCGATAAGCGCCGCCGCCACGACCCCCGCCCACGGCCGGCCACCGAGACGCAGCGTCAGGCGCCAGCCGAACCACTGCATGCCGCAGACCAGCAGGCCCTGCGCGAGCAGGGTAAGCAGAAACGGGTGCCCGGTAAGACCGAAAGGAACGGTGAGCAGCAGCGGATAGAGCGGCGCATACCACGCCTTGAACCCGTTGCTGTCGAACCCGCGTCCGGCCAGCAGATTGCGCGCAATCATCTCGTACGCACCGGCATCGCTGGCGACGAAGTGCCGCTCGCCGATATACAGGCCGGCGACCAGGTGCAGGAGCATGGTCAGGGCGGCGAGCAGCCAGAGCCATGTGCGCGGTGAGCGCAGCCGGTACGGCATGCTACAGGCCACCGGGAGCGGCCAGCAGGGCGATGACCGCGACGGCCACCGCCGCGAGCGCCACGCCGCCGAGCGCGAGGATGAGGCAGCCGATACCGGTCAGCGCGCACCCTGACGTTCCGCGCGACGCCGCCGGGGCGGCCGCCGCGGGGACAACGGCAGGAGCAGTCACGGGCGCCACCAGTCCCTGCAGCAGCGCG
>CAZWUZ010000091.1:0-12953 GCA_964637655.1 uncultured bacterium
CGTGATGAGGGTCATCTGCCGGGCGCGCAGTTTTTCGTAGAATGGCAGGCAGCGCGTGTCCGCCGGATCGATACCGTGCACGTTGGGGAGCCACTTGACCATGCGCGCCCCCGCCTCCGCGCAGCGGTCGAGTTCCGCCAGTGCGTCCCTGCGGTAGGGATGCACCGAAACGACCGGGATGATGATGTCAGGGTGCTGTCGCGCCAGTTCGAGCACGCGATCGTTGGACACGTGGAGCGGACTGGCGGCGGTGTCGCAACTGCCGTCAGGGCGATAGACATGGTCGAACGCAAAAACGCAGCCGCGCACCGGGAGGGGAAGCCCGCGCAGGCGCGCGATGAGCGTTGCCGCATACTGGCTGTCCGCCTCCGCTTCGTCGGTGACGCCGCCGGCACGCAGGTAGGACTTGAAGCGCACCAGCGCCGCAGGGTGCCGCCACGAACGGAACTGCGGGTTGAGCCAGGTCCCCGTGTCCGTGCCGAGTCCCGCCAGATGCAGGTGGCAATCGATAAGTGTCTCTCCCTGCAGGTCAGCGAGCGCGCGGTCGACCAGCGCCTGCGCTCCCGGCGTCAGCGCGCGCTCAGGGTCCGCACTGCGCCCGGCTGTCAGCAGCATGCCCGCCAGTAGCAGCAACAGCAGCGGCCGGTACCGCTTCATGATGCTACTCCCCGCCGCCGGCAGCCGGTCACCAGCAGCGCCAGCAGATACCAGCCGGTGAGCGCGCCGCACAGCGGGCCGAGCGCCGCCATGCGGCTGCCCATGGCCTGCGCCCGCTCATGCCGGTAGCCGACCCGCACCCACCCCGCATCGCCGATCGCCACGCCTGCCGCTGACGGATAGCCGTGCGGATCGATGGCCTCACTCCGACCCGACGATACCGCGCGCAACAGCCAGCGCCCGTTCTCCACCGCGCGCAGCCGGGCGAGCAGGCCGTGATGCATATGCTGCAGCACACCCCAGTGCATGGCGTCGTAGGTCGGGATGACCAGCAGCGTCGCACCGGCACGGGTCAGGTCGGCGGCAACGTCCGGAGCGTCAGCGTCATAACAGATGGCGACACCCAGCACGCCGTCGGCGACGGGAAATACCGGACGGGTTTGCCCCGGGCGGCCGTCAAGCATCAGCGGCACCGGGTGCTGCTTGGGAAATGCACCGAGCAGCCCGCCGTGCCGGTCGAACACCGCCGCGACATTCTGAAAGTCGCTGCTGCCGTACCGCCCCTCGACTGCGCCTGCCACCACCGCGGCAGCGTAGCGCCGGGCCACGGCCGCCGGACCATCGGCAATCTGCCGCAGCGATGCGGGCGATTGGATCCACGCCAGTTCCGGAAAGACCACGAGGTCGGCTGACAAGGCAGGCAACTGACGCACTTGTGCCTGAGCACCGCCGTCTTCCGTCTGCACCAGCAGCGCGTGACGGTCAGGCGCGCCCGGCTGCGGCAGGACCAGCGCGCAAAGTGGCAGCAGACCGGTCAGCAACAGCCAGCGCCGGCGTCCGCAAACGCCCAGCAGCAGGATGAACGTGGCCGCGAAGGACAGGCCATACGTTCCCAGCCAGCGCACTGAAGCAATCCACGCGGGTGACTGCGCCAGTGCATGCGGGATGGTATACCAGGCAAACGGCAGCCAGGGACCTTCGCCACGCCACCATTCGATGCCGACCGCAAAACCAGCCACCGCCAGCGCCCGCAGCAGCACCGGCAGCGTCCGCGTCGTTGCCAGCAGGTGCCCCAGCAGGCCGTGATAAAAGGCAAACACCCCGATCAGCGATATGGCCGCAAAACCGAACAGCCCGAACAGCCAGTGCATGGTGCTGGTACCGTAGGCGAGACCGAAAAGCAGCGCGGCATTGCGCGCCCGTTCTGCCGGGTAAGCATGTATTCGCCAGTAGAGTATGCCGTAGGCCGCCACGATTGCGGGATACCAGCCGACCGGCGGAAACGCCAGGCCTCCGAGTACGCCGGCCAACAGCATGAGCAGCGCATCACTGCCGCTCACCCCAAAGCGCAACGTTCCGCTCAGCGTGCGCATAACCGATAGCCGGCGTACGCCGTCACCGCCAGCGACAGGTAGCGCGCCGCCACCAGCATCAGCTGCTGCCCGGCCGCCACGCCTGCCTGCCAGTGCATCGCGATATCCGTGCTATTCAGTGCGTTGAGTGTCGTCATCGTCGCACCTCCTGCCACTACATAGAGCGACAACGATGCCACTCGACACCCGATTATATATGCCGATATTATTGGTTATATATTTGTTTATGAAACTTATATGAATTTCTATTGACATTCCTTGTATATTGTGGTACATATTTTGTATGCTTGGGTTGGATGGTAAACAGCGTGAATTCTTTGCCGGGATCAGTGAGGCAGCCTTTGCCAACCCGTTCAGCCGCACGCGCCACCAGCTCGACACCGCGCTCGCCGGACTGCCGCCTGATGCCCCCCTCGAAACCACCATCACCGCGCTCGAGCAGCGCATCCGCCGCGACATAGAATCGCTCTTCGCCGCCGAGGCCGCCGATCTGCGGCAGTACACCGGGCGCGACCGCGACCTGCTGCGCACCGCGCTCCTCTTCTCCTTTTTCCACCGCTTCGCCCCCGACCTCGATGCGCATATCCGCGCGCAGCTCGCCGCCGGCGACGTCCCCGTGCCGCTCGCCTGTGCCGATGCCATCCTCGACCTGCTGAGGCGCTGCGGTTTTGCCCGCGACGAGGCGCTGCACTGTCTCGCCCTCTTCTGGCAGCTGCGTCGCGCCTTCTGGTTCATCCGCGAGCGCATCCTCGGGGACACTCCGTCCCTGCGGGCGCTGCGCGAGCAGTTATGGAACAACGTCTTTACCGCCGACCGCCTCGCCTACGATCGCCATCTCTGGCAGCGCATGGAGCAGTTCTCGACACTGATCATCGGGGAAACGGGCACCGGGAAAGGGGCCGCCGCCGCCGCGCTCGGCGGCTCGGGGTTCATCCCCTTCGACGCGCGCCGCGGCTGCTTCAGCGAGAGTTTCACCCGCAGTTTCGTCAGTGCCAACCTTTCGCAGTATCCCGCCACGCTCATCGAGGCGGAACTCTTCGGCTACCGCAAGGGGGCGTTCACCGGGGCCATCGCCGATTACGACGGGCTCTTTGCCCGCTGCTCACCCTGCGGCGCGGTCTTTCTCGACGAAATCGGCGACCTGCCCGCCGCTCTGCAGGTCAAACTGCTCACTGTCATCGAGTCGCGCGCCTTCTCCCCGCTGGGGAGCCGCGAAATATTGCGCTTTTCCGGGCGGCTCATTGTCGCCACCCACCGCCCGCTGAACGAACTGCGTGCGCAGGGCGCCTTCCGTGACGATTTCTATTATCGCCTCTGCTCGGATGTCATCACCATCCCGACGCTGCGCGCCCGCCTCGCGGAGAACCCGCGGGAGCTCGACACGCTGGTGACCGCGCTGGTAACGCGCCTGGCCGGAAGCGAGGCGCCCGAACTGACCGCGCGCGTGCTTGCCGCGCTGCAGTTCCTCCCTGCCGGCTATCACTGGCCGGGCAACGTGCGCGAACTGGAGCAGGCGGTACGCCGCGTCCTGCTCACCGGCGCCTATATGCCCGACGCTGCCGCCCCGCCGCCCGATGCCGACAGTGCCTTCCTCGCGCAGGTCGCCGCCGGCACCCTCGACAATGACTCCCTCCTTTCCGGCTACGCCGCCCTGCTCCACCGCCGCTGCGGCACCTATGAGGAAGTCGCCCGCCGCCTCAAAGTCGACCGCCGCACCGCCAGAAAAAGGGCCACAAGGAAGGGGCCATACTGACACATTGACACATGTTATCCACAATTCTATCCACAATTGATATGCGGCACTATTGCTTCATTTCCATTGCATTACGCAACCCGTGAATACTTTGGTAATATTTATCCGGGCCGGTGAAGCAGCGGTTATCAGAAAATGTGGATAACTTTGTGGATAACATGTGTCAATGTGTCAGTATGGCCCCTTTTCCGGCCCCTTTTCTTGTGCTACAATCGGCGGCATGGCAATGATTACGGTGGTCGGGAACCTGAACTGCGATATCAGTGCGCGGCTGGCGCAGGATGACATACGCGAAGAGAACCGCGTGGCGGCGTACGCGCTCGGCATCGGCGGGACAGCGGCCAACACCGCCATCCATCTGGCGCGGCTCGGGGCTGAGGTCGCGCTGGCCGGCGCGGTGGGCAAAGACCTGCTCGGCGATTTTCTCTTCACGCAACTGGCGGGCGAGGGAATCAGCACGCGCGCCATCGTCCGGCGCGATGTCCCCACCGGCCTCTGTTTCGCCGCGGTCACCCCTGACGCACAGCGCCTCCTCTTCACCCACCGCGGCGCCAACGAGCAGCCATTGCCGCCGCTTTCCACCGCCGCTCCCTTCGTCCATTTCGCCGGCATCCGCCCGGCCCTGCTCCTCCCGCTGCTCGAACCGCTCGCCGCGGAAACCGTCATCACCTACTGCCCGGGCGCTTTAGCTACGCGCGAGCATCCGGAAGAGGTGCTGGCACTTGTGCCACGCCTGCGCCATCTCTTCCTCAATGAGCCGGAAGCCGACCTGCTGGCCCGCTGCGGCACGCTCCCCGATACCATCACGGTCATCACCCACGGCGCGCTCGGCGCGGAGGTGAAAGGGGGGGCGATGGCCTCCCCCCCGTCGGTAGACGCAGTTGACACCACCGGCGCAGGCGACGCGTTCAACGCCGGTTTCCTCTGCGCCCTGCTGCGCGACGCTCCGGCAGAGACCGCACTGGCGCTCGGCAACGCCCTCGGCGCGCTCATCAGCAGCCGGCATGGCGCCACCCCCGCCTGGCGTATCGCCGAACTGCAACCACTGCTGGCTCATTCACCCGAAGCGCTCCCCCTGCTTGAAGATGTCGCCGGCGAGTCCGCCCCGTCTTTGACTTTCCCCCGCGCTCTGCTATAATCAAGCTGCCACAACGGCGGAGGGACGCACGTGTTCAACCACCTGGAAGCGCTCTGTTCGATCATCGACAAGCTGACCAAACAGGAGAGTGCACGCGGCACCATTCACGCGCTGCTCTACACGCTGCGCAAGCAGGGGGCAAGCGCCGCCTTCGTCGCGGTCAAGGACCGCACCACGGACACCCTGCGCATCGTCAACCAGGTGGAATTGTCAGAAACCGTGCGCCGCTCATTCACCCGCGGCGTCGGGACGGGGGTCATCGGGCGCGTCTTCATGGAGACCGACGCGCTGATCGTAACGAAAGCCACCGACCCCGAGGGGTACAAGGAGCTGCTGCTCGCCGGCCCCTATGGCGCCGCGTTCGTCGCGCGCATCGCCGACGAGGGGCGCGCCTTCGGCGTCCTCGTCGTCTATTTTGCCGGCGCGGACGCGCTCGACAGCGCGGCCTGCGGCTGCCTGCAGGCAGCGGCCAACCTCTGCACACTGGCGCTCGAGCGCGAGCGTAACAGCCAGCTGCTTGGCGACCTGCGCCAGGTCAATCCCGACACCGGGCTGCTCTACTACCACTACTTCCACAAGCGGCTGCACGACGAATTCGCCAAGGCGACGCGCTACCGGCAGGAACTCGCGCTCGCGGTCATCGACATCGATAATTACAAAGAGGCGATGCGCCGGCGCGGCGCCCCCTGCGGCATCGCCCTGTGCAGCGCCGTCATCGCCGAACTGCGCGCCTGCACCCGCGGTATCGACGTCATCGCCCACTTCGGCATCGACGAATTCATCATCTACCTGCCGCACACCGACCGCAAGGGCGCGGACATCGTCCTCAAGCGTTTCCAGCAGCGTCTGAAAAACAAGGAATTCACCGACAAAAAGATCGCCACCTCGGCCTCGATCGGCCTGACGACGCGCCAGGACGGCGTGTCGTTCGAACAGTTCCTGCAGGACTGCCAGATCGCCCTCGCCGAGGCCAAGCGCGCGGGCAACGGGGCACTGCGCCACCACGCCTCGGCGTAGCGTCAGCGGCGCAGCAGCAGGAAAAACTCCCGGTTGCCGTCAGCGCCGGGGAGCGGTGACGGCACCGTCCGCTGCTGCGTCCAGCCCAGCGCCTGCGCCGCCGCCGCCACGGCGTCCACCGCCGCCTGTCGTACCGCCTCATCCCGCACGACACCCCCGTCACCAACCTGTTCTTTCGGCGCCTCGAACTGCGGCTTGACCAGCAGCAGCATGCTGCCATCCGGCCGCACCTGCGCCGTCAGCGCGGGGAGCACCGTCCGCAACGAAATGAACGACAGGTCGGCCGTCACCAGGTCGAACGGTTCCCCGAAATCGCCCGCGACAGCATGACGCAGGTTGTTGTTCTCGACGACCGTCACGCGCGCGTCATTTCGCAATTTCTGCGCCAGTTGTGCGCGCCCGACATCGGCAGCCACGACGTGCGTCGCGCCGCGCTGCAGCAGGCAGTCGGTAAACCCGCCCGTTGATGCCCCGGCATCGAGCACGCGCAGCCCGCGCACATCGAGTGCCAGCGCGTCAAGCGCCCCGGCGAGTTTGACCCCGCCGCGGCTGACATAGGGGAGCGGCATTTTTTCAGGCGGATGGCTGCGTCAACGGGCACCAGTGCCCCGCAGGCGGTAATCCGCTGCTCGGCAACCAGCACGTTACCGGCGAGCACCTGCGCCTGCGCGGTTTTGAGATCGGGCGCCAACCCGCGGGCAAGCACCAGCGCGTCAAGCCGCTGTTTCACTGATGGCTGCTTCAGGGTATGGCGTTGCGGGCGGCGGCAGCGATACCGGCGGCATCGAGCCCGTAGCGGGCAAAGAGCTGTGCCGGGGTGCCATGCTCGATGAACTTGTCGGGGAAACCGAGGTTGACGATGCGGCGGTCACCCAGATGGTGGCGCAGCAGCAGTTCATTGACCGCGCTGCCGAAACCGCCGGCAACAACATGGTTTTCCACCGTCACGATGACGCGGTGGAGTCGTGCCTGCGCCAGCAGCAGCACCTCGTCGAGCGGCTTGACCGTGCGCGCGATGATGACCGTCGCGCTCACCTTCTTCTCCGCCAGCAGGTCAGCCGCCTCCTCCGCTGCGCGCACGCGGTCGCCGATGGCCAGCAGCAGCACGTCCCTGCCCGCGCGCCGCATCTGCGCCCCCGGCAGCTGCAGCGGCGCTGCCGCGGCAATATCGATGCCCAGCCCGGCGCCGCGCGGGTAGCGGATGGCGACGGGGCGGTTCTGCGCCAGCGCCCACTCGAGCATGCGCACCATCTCACCCTCATCGGCGGGCGCGAGCACCAGCAGGTTGGGAATATGGCGCAGGTAGGCGAAATCGAACACCCCCTGATGCGTTTCCCCGTCGTCGCCGACGATGCCGCCACGGTCAAGCGCAAAGATTACCGGCAGTCCGGGCAGGCAGACATCGTGCACAACGTTGTCATAGGAGCGCTGCAGGAAGGTCGAGTAGATGGCCACCACGGGGCGCAGCCCGCTCGCCGCCAGCCCGGCGGCAAACGTCACCGCGTGGCTTTCAGCGATGCCGACATCGATGAACCGCTCCGGGTAGGCAGCCGCGAACTTGTTGAGTCCCGTGCCGTCCGGCATCGCCGCGGTGATGGCGACCACGCGCGGGTCGCGCGCCGCAATCGCGCAGAGCGCGTCGCCGAACACCTGCGTGTACGCCGGCGGTCCGCCGGCGCTCTTGACCTCACCGGTGGCGGGATCGAACGGCCCCACCCCGTGGAAGCGCGTCGGATGCTGCTCGGCGTGACGGTAGCCACACCCCTTGGTGGTGATAACATGCAGCAGCAGCGGCCCGGGCAGATTGCGGCACTGCTGCAGCATCTCGACCAGCGGCGCCAGGCGGTGCCCGTCGATGGGCCCGAGGTAGCGGAAACCGAATTCCTCGAACAGCGTCTTGGGCACCACCAGGTGCTTGAGCGACGCTTCGATGCGCTTGGTCAGCCGGTACCCCTTCTGCCCGACGTTGGGGATGCGCTTGACCAGTTCCTCGACATCGTCGCGAAACTTGTTGTAGACGGGGGCGACCAGCAGGCGGTTGAGATACTGCGACAGCGCCCCGACATTCGGGGCGATGGACATCTCGTTGTCGTTGAGAATGACCAGCAGGTTATCGCCGCTCTGCCCCTCGTTGTTGAGCGCTTCGAGCGCGACCCCTGACCCGAGCGACCCGTCGCCGATGACGGCAATCGCCTTCCCCGGCTCACCCTTGATGCGCTTGGCGCGGGCGATGCCGGCGGCGGCGGATATCGAGGTCGAGGCATGCCCCGTCTCGAACGCGTCGTACGGGCTTTCCGCGCGCTTGGGGAAGCCCGACAACCCGTCGAGCTGGCGCAGCGTCGGGAAGCGCTCGCGCCGCCCGGTGAGAATCTTGTGCACGTAGGACTGATGCCCGACATCCCAGACGAGGCGGTCGACGAGCAGGTCGAAGACGAAATGCAGCGCGATGGTCAGTTCCACCGCCCCGAGATTGGACGCAAGATGCCCCCCCGTCTGCGCCACGCTATGGACGAGGAACTCGCGGATCTCGTCCGCCAGCTGCACCAGTTCGTCGGGACTGAGCCGCTTGAGGTCAGCGGGGCTGTTGACCCGTTCGAGCAGCGCCATCATGCGCCTGCCAGCGTCCGCTCGCGCCGCTGCCGCAGGCGGAGAATGAAATAGTCGGCGGCGGCATGCAGCGTCCACGCCGCCTGCCCCAGCGGGGCGAGTGCCGCCTGCGCCGCGGCGATGGCCGCCTCGGCGCGCCGCCCGCTCTCGTCGAGCCCGAGCAGCGCGGGATAGGTCGCCTTGTTGTTGGCCGCGTCGCTCCCCGCGTCCTTGCCCAGTTCCTCGGTGGTGAGCAGCACATCGAGCAGATCGTCGATGATCTGGAAGGCCAGCCCGGCATGCGTGCCAAAGTCGCGCAGCGCCGCCACCTGCGCGTCGCTGCCTCCCCCGAGAATACCGCCGATCTCCGTGCCGGCGGCGAGCAGTGCCCCCGTCTTGCGCGCATGGATGAACTCGAGCCCGGCGATATCGGTCACCGTGCCGGCGCCCGCCATGTCCGCCGCCTGCCCGCCCACCACCCCGTCACCCGCTCCCGCCGCGCGCGCAAAAACCCGCAACGCGTCAAGCACCCGTTCCGCCGGGGCCGGCGTCTGCATGACCAGGTCGAACGCCAGCGCCTGCAGCCCGTCGCCGGCGAGGATGGCGGTCGGTTCATCAAAGGCCTTGTGGCAGGTGGGGCGCCCGCGGCGCATAGCGTCGTCATCCATCGCCGGCAGATCGTCATGCACCAGCGTGTAGGCGTGCAGCACCTCGAGGGCACAGGCCGCGGGGAGCAGCGTGTCCGTGGCGCCGCCCACCGCTTCACCCGCGGCGAGCACGAGCAGCGGACGTACCCGCTTCCCTTCGCCCAGCACCGCGTAGCGCATGGCCGCATGCAGGCGCGCCGGCGGCAGGTCGGCCGCAGGGAGCAGCCGCTCCAGCGCCGCGTTGACCAGCGCCTGCCGCTCTTTCAGGTAGGAAGCAAACCGTTCGTCCATCACCGTTCCTGTATCAGCATAGGAATCTACCATACCGCACCGTCGCTGACAATCGTGCGTGAATTACATCGCGCTACTCTTCGCCCAGCCCGGCACCCTCGACCTGCGCGCAGCGGTCGAGCACCGCGTCCGGCACCGTCAGGCGCAGCGCCTGCGCCGCGCGGAGATTGGCCCGGATATCAGGCGGGATGGAGAGATTATTCTCGAAGGGGAGGACGCCCGGGTCGTCACCGCGGATGACGCGGGCGACCATGTCGGCAAACTGCTTCGCGGCCACCTCGTCATTGTTGGCGCACGAGAGAACCGCGCCACCCAGCGCCCCGCTGACCACCTCGGACCAGACCGGGAGGCGCCCGCCCGCGGCGCGCAGGGTGCCAGCCAGCGTCAGGTCGTAGTAGGAATCGGGGAGATGCACGATGCCGTCAATCTCGCGCGCCGTGAGCGCGGTGGCGGTCAGGGCAATTTCGTTCTGTCCCGCGTAGGGGAGCGCCACCACGTCCAGCCCCTGCGCCTGCGCCGCGGCAATCAGCCCGTCGCGGTCGCGCTCCGCGTTTGCTTCGCCCTGCAGGTAGAGCACCCCGAGTTTTCGGGTTGCCGGCTGCACCTGCCGCAGCAGTTCGAGCAGCGTCGCGTGCTTGGGGAGCAGGTACTGCCCGGTGATATGGGGCAGGTGGTCGGTGTCGGAGACACCCGCCCCGAGGACAAACGGGTCGGAAACGATGGCAAACATCTTCTTCGCCTGCGGCGCGCGCTGCAGCGCGGCGTAGAGCGCCTGCGGCTGGAAGGTGATGAGCAGGTCCGCCTGCGCCGCCGCCGCATCGACCAGTTGCGGCAGGTTGCTCATCTCACCCTGCGCCGATTTCAGTTCGAGGGTGTAGTCGGTCCCCTGCACGAGTCGATTGGCGGTCAGGCCCTCCACCAGCTGCGTGCGGTAGACCTCCGTCACGGGAAGATCGGCAAACTGCACGATAACGATTTTCGGCGGCGCGGCACGGCCGGCCGGCGGCGCCGGTGTGCCGCAGCCGGCGAGCGCCAGTACCAGCAGCGCACTGAACAAAGTTTTCATGGGTCTCTCCAGTTACGTACCGTCAGCGGCATGTTCCGCCGCGGTGACTACATTGCGCAGCAGCATGGCCACGGTGAGCAGCCCGACCCCGCCGGGGACCGGCGTCACCGCGCCCGCGACGCCCTGCAGGCCGGCAAAATCGCAGTCGCCGACGAGACAGGTACCCGACGCCGCGCCTGCGTCGGGGATGCGGTTCATGCCGACATCGATGACCGTCGCCCCCGGCTTGAGCATGCCCGGGGTGAGCAGGCAGGGTTTTCCCGCCGCAACGATGACGATATCGCCCAGGCGGGTCAGCTCCGCGAGGTTGCGCGTCGCGGTATGACAGTGGATGACCGTGGCATCGCCGCAGCCCTTGCGCGCCAGCATGACGGCCAGCGGCTTGCCGACAATCAGCGAGCGACCGATAACCACGACCGTCTGCCCGGCAGTGGCGATGCCGTACTGCTGCAGCAGGTGACAGACGCCCGCGGGGGTGCAGGGGAGGAAACGCGGTGTTTCGCGCAGCAGCAGCCCGAGATTTTCAGGATGGAAACAGTCGGCATCCTTGCGCGGGTCGATACGCTGCGCGATTTCCGCTTCCCGCCCGCGCAGCATGTCGGGGAGCGGCAACTGCACGAGCAGCGCATGCACCGCGGTGTCGGCATTGGCCGCGTCGACGGCGGCGAGCAGTTCAACGCGCGTCGCCGTCGCGGGAAGCGCGACATGGCGCGCGCTGATGCCCAGTTCACCGGCTTTTTTCAGTTTGTTGCGGACGTAGACCGCGGAAGCGGGATCGTCGCCCGCGCTGATAACCACAAGACCCGGAACAACGCCGCGCGCGCGCAGGGCTGCGACGCGCTGGGCGGTGGCAGCATTGAGTTCCGCCGCGGGCGCATCGCCGCGCAGGCAGCGGGTGACAGGCATGTTCATCGGCAGCCGCTTACTGCTTGGGGAACACGAGCATCTTGATGGCGGTTTTTTCCCTGCCCTCGATATCGAGGTCGACAAAACCCGGGACACAGACGAGGTCGATGCCGTTGCAGGCGACAAACCCGCGGGCGATGGCGATGGCCTTGACCATCTGGTTGACCGCACCCGCCCCGATGGCCTGCAGTTCGACCTTGCCCTCCTCCTTGAGGAAGCCCGCGATGGCTCCCGCCACCGACGTGGCGCTCGACTTCGTCGAGACCTTGAGCAGCGCCATAGTCATCCTCCCTGTGCCGCGTATTCTTCGTTCAGCCGCTGCAGTTCCCGCACCCGGCCTGTCGCCGCGTCCACTGCAAGCAGCAGGCCGTTGAACACACACGGCCCTTCCGCCACTTCGTACTTGACCGGCATCCCGGTCAGCGCGCGGTGCAGCGGCTGCTCCGGCTTGATGCCGATGATGCTGTCACGCGGCCCGGTCATGCCGACATCGGTGATGAACGCCGTGCCGCGCGGCAGCAGCCGCTCGTCCGCCGTCTGCACATGCGTGTGCGTGCCGATAACCGCGCTGACGCGCCCGTCGGCATACCACGCGAGCATCCCCTTCTCCGCCGTCGCCTCGGCGTGATAATCGACGATCTTCACCGGGGCCGCCGCCACCGCCGGGTCGAGCAGGATGCGGTCGAGCGTCTGCAGCGGGCAGTCGCACGGTTCCATGAAGGCACGCCCGAGCAGGTTGATGACCGCGACGCGCAGTCCCGCCTTGTCGAACACCGTCCAGCCGCGCCCGACGGCGCCGGGCGGATAATTCGCCGGGCGCAGCAGCCGTTCCTCGCCCGCCTGCAGCAGCGGCACAATCTCCTTGCGGTGCCAGACGTGATTGCCGGTGGTCACCACGTCCGCCCCGAGTTCGCGCAGGTCAGCGTACAGTTTCGGGGTGATGCCCAGTCCCGCCGCGGCATTCTCGCCGTTGACGATGACGACGTCGGCGGGGTGCGCCGCCAGCAGCTGCTGCAGGCAGCGCCGCCCCGCCCCGCCGATAACGTCACCGACGAAGAGTACGCGCCGCAGCGCGTCGCTCACTTGGCGTACTCGACGACGCGGAACTCGCGGATGACCGTCACCTTGATCTGGCCGGGATAGTCGACTTCCTTCTCGATGCGCCCGGCCAGTTCCCGTGCCAGCACTTCCGTGTCGCTGTCCTTGAGCTGCTCGGCATGCACCATGACGCGCAGTTCACGCCCCGCCTGGATGGCAAACGACTTTTCCACGCCCTTGAACGACTCGGAGAGTTTCTCGAGCTTCTCGAGGCGCTTGATGTAGTTCTGCACGTTCTCGCGGCGCGCGCCCGGGCGGGCGGCGCTGATGGCGTCCGCCGCCTGCACCAGCACCCCCTCGACGGTCTTGAGCTCGACCTCGGCATGGTGGCCGGCGATGCCGTTGACCACCGCCTCGGGCTCCCCCGCCTTCTGCGCCAGTTCGGCGCCGAGCGAGGCATGCGACCCCTCGTTCTCCTGGT